>CALYAR010000133.1 GCA_944393585.1 uncultured Clostridia bacterium
TCCGCCGTTTTCCCGCACTCCCGGTACATATTTTGCAATATATCCGGGTTTTAATTTTCCTTCAAAGGGCGGATCCAGCAGCCGGATGAGTTTATTGTTTCGGTCAACCAGATATTTTTGGGCATTGGAAACGGCTTGCTCGGCTCTCTCCCGCGGGGCAATGCCGCTTAAAACGGAAAACGACTGCGAAAGAGAGTCGATTCGGCATTCCACACTGTCATGGGAACCAAGAGGCGTGCCGTCATCGAAAAAGGCGCGCAGATACCATTCGCCGTCCCAGGCATTTTCGTTGACCGCCCTTTGCAGCGACTCGGCAAACTCCCGATACCGTACATCCCGGACATCGCCGCGCCGCTGCATTACAGGAATCCATTTTTGCAGGATACCGTATAAAAACATGGTCAGCCACACGCTTTCCCCTTCGCCGCGGTTTCCTACGGTGTTCATTCCGTCGTTCCAGTCTCCGCTACCCATTTTACATAATCCATGCCGCCCCACTGCAAAGGAAATTTCCAGAGCCCGGATGACATGCTCATATAACGTTTCCGTTTCGGCGGAAATGCGGACGGTTTGATATTTTTCATCACTTTCGCCCAACGCTTCTCCCTCCACAAACGGAACCTTCTCATCTAAAATGGAAAAATCCTCGGTGACCAGCAGGTATTCGCAGACGGCATAGCTAAGCCAGAGCCGGTCGTCGGAAAACCGGGTGCGTACCCCGCGGATGGGCGAGACGGTATGATCCGTCTCATGCCACCAATGCAATACGTCCCCTTCCGGAAATTGGCGCGAAGCATGTTTTAAAATTTGTGCCTTTACCATTTCCGGATTTTGCAGCAGCAGGCAGAGCGAATCCTGGAGCTGGTCACGGAAGCCATAGGCGCCGCCCGCCTGATAAAACGCGCTCCTTGCCAAAAGCCGCGAAGCATATGCCGCATAGAGTACAAAACCATTGAGCATCAAATCCATTGCCCGGTTGGAACTGGCAACCGTCACAGCGCCCAAAAGCTGTTCATAAAAACGCCGGACGCGGACAAGCTCTTCTTCTGCTCTCGGAATGCTTTGGTATTTGAAATGAAGCGCAACCGCTTTTTCTTTTTCCTCTTCTCCCAAATAGAAAAGGATCTCCTTCGTTTGACCCGGTTCAACAGAAACGGTAACCTTAACAGCAAGGCAGGCTTCCCTCCCCGCTCCCGTCCAGTTTGCAAGCTCCCGCTCGCAGATGCCCGCCGGAATCCCATTTATTTTTGTCTCAAATTCCCGGTCATCGCCGGTATAGGTGAAATTTGCTTCGCTCGTACCAAGGAACATTACCACGCCGGGGAAATCAGTAATGTAGGTGTTCTTAGCCAGGAGCGTGTGATCAAACATGGTCGTAATATATCCGCGCGACGCGGTTAAGCTCACCCCCAATACCGGTTTCACATAATAGGTTACCATCAGTTTGGCCGGAGATGAGCGGGTATTCTGAAGGGTCAGCTTTGTCAGTTTGATCCGCTCTTTCTCCGGTACAAATACTGTTTGCGTCGCAATCAGCCCGTTCTTTTCATGCTCATATTGGGTATAGCCCATTGCGTGACGGATGAGATATGCGCCGGAATCCGGAAACGGATTTTTGGTTACTGAGAACACATCCATATGATCCAGGTCGGCGACGGCGATCCACTCTCCCGGAACGTCGCACACGGGATCGTTCGACCACGGCGTCAGTTTATTTTCCCGGCTGTTGCGGCAATAGGTGTATCCCCCGCCGCTTTCCGTCACTACAGCGCCGAAATTGGAATTGGCCAAAACATTGCTCCAGGGAAGCGGCGTATGGCTGTTGCCGGACAAGGTTATGACATATTCTCTGCCGTTTGGTGCAAAACCTCCATAGCCATTATAAAACTCCAGCTCCATATCCGGGAGCGTTCCGATATTCTCCTGCCTGCAACGCAAATCCAGGGTGGGCTGCAAAACCGGTTTTTCATACACAATGCTGTCAAAGTCGCGGCGGACCGAAAGCATTACAGAAGAAACTTTATAGATCAGCTCCAGCTGCTCTTTGGTCAAAGCGGAAATGTCCACGATATGAATGGAATTGCCCAATTTGGCGGACTGGTTCATCCGGGCCGCCGCACCGGCAATCATATGATAAAACGGACGGTCATAGCTCGACACCTCTTTGATCAAAAAGATCAGGTCAAAGCGGATTCCCCGCAGCCGGTAATATTCAAAGCACTTGAGCGCTTTCTCCACATACCATTCTTCTTCCAGATAATCCAGCGTCACGCTCACGATCGGATGATCGCCCGAAATCCCCATTGCCCACAAATCGCTCTGTCCCAGCGTGTTTTGGGATATCACCGCCGCACGCTCTGCCGCCTGGCTTGACACATAGATTAAGTGACGCAAAAGCTCGGAAAATTCCCCTTCTTCCTCCGCGCTAAGTCCCAAATAACGGTTCTCCATTTCATTGCGTTCGTGCAGGATGGCCAGTTCCTTTTCCATGCTGTAAATCGAAGTATACCGAAACGCAACCTGTTCGATTTCTTCCTTACGGCGTGCAAATCCCTGGATATAGAACAATTTTACTCTGCCGCTGGCCGGGAGCTCCACCCGTACCCTTGTGGCGAAAACGGGATCCAAAACCGCTCCGGCCGTATTGGACAATGGACCGGCATGATCCAGGGCTTCCGGATTGTGCGGCGAACGCAGACGGCCGACAAATTTCATGCGGTCCGTTTCCGCCGTAGCACGTATAACGGAGTCGGAAATGATTTTGGAATACGCATACCGCGTTTTTCCATCTTCCTCCCTGCTTTTCCGTTCTGCAAGCAAAAGATTGTTTTCCGCTTCAAATTCCGTCAAGACAAAGAGATTGGAAAAGGCAGGATGAGCCATATCATCTTTAAGTGAACATAACGTAATTTCACTATAGCTTGTCAAAGCAACCGTCATATTTTCGCTGTTGTGATTGATCAGCTCGATTTTTCGGATTTCCATCGTTTCTTCCGGCGAGACCGACACCAGCATCGTCGTCTCAAGGCCATTTTCCTGATGAGTAAATTTTACGCCGTCCGGAGAAAAATCCACTTGATATCCGTCGGCCCCGCCGTCCATCGGCGCTAAAGGCATTGCTTTCTGCCCGGCCGATACAAAAAAGTACCAGCCGTATTGCTGCAGGATATCACGTCTCCATCGGGTGACGGTTGTATCTCCCGCTTTGGAATAGCCATTGCCAAATTCATCGATCACGACAGAAAAGCTCCCGTTCCCGTAAACTCTGGTTTTGGGAAAGGAAATATCGGAAGGGACTTCACGCCGAACGCCTCCCGCATGCGGGCGCAAAATCCGTTTCGGAGCCCGCTGGTCTTTTAATCTGCTCGTGATGATGGAAGCGTCCGGCATCCGTTCTTCCAAAAGATATGAAACAGACCGGATCATGGGAGACTGATGGAAACGATGCTTTAAAACGTTGTCGTTTAAGAGATTGTTAATTGCCAAAAATCCCATTCCCTGATGGTGAACCATATAGGATTTGATAATGTGAAATCCCATGTGAAGCTGACCCTCCGTGTGGCTGAAATCAACCGCCTCATAAAAGCCATATTCCCCATAAAGCCCCATTGTTTCCAACTGCTTTAAATTGTCTATCGCAGAACCCGGATCAACCATCAGCGCCATGATACTGGCGTAGGGCGCAAGCACCAGCTCCCGCTCTTCCTCGCGGCGAAGCGCCAGCTTCGGTACGCCAAACGCTTTATATTGGTAGTTCAGCGCGTCGTCGAACGCATAATATCCGGACTCCGATATTCCCCATGGAATCCGGTTTTCACGGGCATATTTCTTCTGCACTTCGACTGCAAACCGGCAGCTTTCCAAAATCAGGCTATGCTCCGGACAATCCATCAAAAGATTCGGCATGAGGTATTCAAACATCGTGCCGCTCCAGCTGACCAATCCGCATTTCCCGTCCTGTTTGACCATCGTGCGCCCCAAATGAAACCAATGCTTTTCTTCCACGTCGCCGCGCGCAATCGCTACGAAATTTGCGCCGCGCGCCTCGGAAGCAAGCAAATCATAGTACGAAGGGCTGAGCCGTTCGAGATCCACATTATATCCAATGGAAAACAAGCCCTTGCGCTTATCATACAAAAATGCAAATGAAGTGGATCCAATGATTTCATCGATTCGTGCCGTAAGTTCGTCAATCTGCTGTGCGATCTTTGTGTTATGGCTGTCCTGTGATAATTTTATTTCCTCCTTGATCAGGTACACCATTCGAGTTAAATCCTGGTACTCTTTGATTTCCTCGTTCATCGGGCTCTTCAATAACTCGTCGAGCGCATTTTCCATTTCACGGACGCCGGGCGGATTCGAGGACGTCAGCAGGTCAAACAAGATCTTATCGTTTAAGCGAAGCTGATATTTTTGCCGGATCAGCTGAACACAGTCGTGAAGCCCCCAGAACAGCGCCTGATCCAAAAGCGGCCGGTTTTGGTATTCTTTCAGAGCCGCTCTTACCATAATCAAATCCATGATATAGTTTCCATTATCCACTGTGGAAATATATTTAGGGCTCAATACCTCCAGGGAACGCGTATCGTACCAATTATACAAATGGCCGTTGTATTTGGGAAGCTGATCGATCGTATCGAGTACGTTTTTGATCCGGTAGAGCATATCGGAGGTGGTAAGGTAGCCCAGATCTCTGGCGCAGACGTATACAGCCAGCTGAATTCCAATGTTCGTAGGCGAGGTTCGCTCCGAAATTTTAGCATAAGGGGCTGTCTGATAGTTGTCGGGCGCCAGATAATGGTTCGCCCCATTGGTCAGCTTATCGTAATATTGAAAGGTGCGGTAGGCAATGCCGCGCAGATACATCCGCTGGTCTTCCTCCAGTTTCTGTTCCGCCTTTTTGCTGTCTTTGCTGGAACAATGAAGCAAAAGCGGTGCAAACAGCCAAATGGCTGCAAACAGAAATCCGAATATGCCGCCTGCAATGGATGAATGGACAAAAGCCGCCGAAGCGGAGGCTATCGCACACACCAAACAGGGCCACATGACCAGATACAGCATTCCCAGGCTCTTCTGAGCCATTTTATCCGCTTCGCTTGCCGTTGTCCAGGAGAGCATATTCTTTTTGGAGACGAGAAGCCTCCAAAGCGACATAACCGCCGCATTGGCACTCACATAGCCCTGATAAGGCATAAATGCAATTTGGAAGCTCATTTCCAAAAAACTGGATTTCACTGCATGCAGGGCAGCTTTTCTGTTCGCCGAAAAAACCAAACGCCAGAGGGCCTGAAGCAATGGGATAATCCATACTGCCAAAAGAAAAATTCCGCCGGTCAGCGCCCCATGGGAAGGAAAAAGCAGCAGCCACAGAAAAGACAACACTGCGCTGGTACATACCATACTGCGCCGCAGGTTATCAAATATTTTCCAGCGCGACAACAAGTTTAGTGGATTAGAAATCCAATTCCCATGCGCGTCATGCACGCGCGGGAACAATCGGCCGCTGATCTGATAATCCCCCCGGATCCACCGGTGAAGCCGCTTCATATAGGGCACAAATTTGGAAGGAAATCCATCGCATACCCCGCTCGTTCCCAGATACCCGCACCGAAGATAGGATCCTTCCAGAAGGTCATGGCTCAAAACCATATTTTCCGGAAACGCCTGATCGAGCACCTGATAAAATACATCCGAAGAGAAAATCCCTTTTCCAGTAAAAATACTCTCCGAAAAGACGTCCTGATAGAAATTTCCCGCCGCCGCGCTGTAACTGTCCAGCCCGCCGCCTCCGGCAAACACCCGGGCAAACAAGCTGCGGTTTGCATCACGAATGTCCGTGTCAATCCTGGGCGCAATGATTCCATACCCTCTTGTCACGATGTTGCGGGCCGGATCAACTACGGGGCTGTTGAGCGGATGCCGCATTGCCGCCACCAGCTTTGAAACGCTGCATTGATATAGCCGCGTGTCGGAGTCCACAGTGAAAATATAGCGAAACCGTCTGCCGTCGTAATTTGTATAACGGATTGAGGTGTTCTCTTCCCCATGCGTCAATCGAACCAGTTCCAATAAGGCGCCGCGTTTGCGCTCATAGGCCATATACTTTTTCTGGCGCTCGAAATAGCGTTTTTCCCGATGAAAGATATAAAATATCTTGCTTTTGTATTTCAGATTGAGCTTTTCAATCAGGCTCGCCGCATAAGCGTACAATTCCCGCTCCTGCGGGCTTGTCTCTTCCACTGAATCTTTAAAATCCGTTAAAATCCCAAACGAAATGTGCCTTCCGCAGTTTCCGGCATAGAAAATCTCCAGATTATCTGCCAGTTTTTCCGCTTCACTGCGCGACGTGAGCAAGGAAGTGATCACCACTAGGGTCGAATCCTCTGGATTCAATTTCTGGCGGTAATCCATCATAGGAAGCGGCCGCCGTTTCGCAAACCGGCTGATAATGCTGTCTACAATCCTGGCCGCTGGATGAGACAAGGCCGCCAGGCTTAAAATGAGGAACACAACCGCCCATGTCCTGGAAAAATAAAAAATCCACAGGAAAAAAGGCAATTCTATCAATAAACTAGCCAAAAGGATGCTAAACAGATACAAAACGGTCTTCGTTCTCTGCTTTAAGCCCACACGCCGGCGCGATCCCAATGTATCATAAAGGGCCTGCTGTCCCGAATCGAGCAGATAATAGCCGACATGGGACGCAAGTTCTCCGCGCCCTGCCCGCGACGCCAATCCCAATGCCGTTTTGGCTACCCGCAGTTCACTGCGGTTTGCCCTGCGGGCGATTTCTTCCACTCGGCTGTGATAGTATTCTTTGGTTGAACGGTCCATCTGGGAATAAGTCCCGTGCGGATCTTTTTCCAGGACACGCTCCAATGGAGATATTTGAAAAAACGCCTGCGACAAGTCCATATTCAGCGTATCCATCATCGCCTGCATGGCATTGCCCATGGTAATTTTCATGGAGGCCGCATTCTGGTATACGTTATTTAACAGAAACTGAAGGTCTGTATCCCTCTCTTCCAGCATTTCTCCAATAAACCGAATATAATTTCCAGAACGCTTTGAATTTGTCTTGAGCAGGGACAAAAAATGCTCGAGCATCTCTCCGGATATTTCCTGGCCGTCCGGAAACGCGTCGCGGATTTTAGATTGCACGGCAGTTTCATTGTCTCTATGTTCTTTCAAATATCCAAATAACCGCTCCGCCTTTTCCAGCTCATCAATACTTTCATTGGCCTGGTATAAAATCGACGCAATGTTTTCAATCAGCGCAATTTTAACCATTGTAAAAAAGATGCGAATCTCGCTGTTGCGCAGAACCTGGGTTTCCCCGCAGGATTTTAAAAAACGGACGGCAGTATCCAAATCAATTTTGGAATCCGTGTGGGTAACCAGGCGGGTGGCAAGGTAATAAATGCGGGGATAGCCGCGAAAATTCCCCTGTGAGATAACCGGAAGGCAGCGATATGCTTTTTTATCAAAATTTGTTTCCATCAGCTTGACCTGTTTTTCCAATACATAAAAATTATCCAGTATCCAGCGGGCGGCCGAAGGGTTCTTCTTACCATTGGCATTTCGCTCAGACAGGCGGCGGTATATTTTTGAAATCAGCTGGTAGT
>CALYAR010000134.1 GCA_944393585.1 uncultured Clostridia bacterium
TGGCTGGAGCCTTTCTAAAACCGTCAAGCGGTAGGAGGAAATAACCAATCCACAGCATCTTAAACAGTATACCATAGTTCTTGGAGAGGAACTCTAAAAACTACTACTTTATTATACGAGGAGGAAATGAAATGTTTAAACTTTCAAACATGGGTAAAATAGGACTATTCTTAGGCGGAGTTTTATTTGGTACGGCCGGGATTAAAGTTCTTTCCAGCAAAGATGCAAAAAAAGCGTATGTTCAGTGCACAGCCGCAGCATTGCGCGCCAAAGACAGTGTTATGAAGACAGTAACTACTGTACAGGAAAATGCGGAAGACATCTATGCGGAAGCAAAGCAGATCAATGAGAAGAGGGCCCGCCAGGAAGAAGCTGCTGTTGTAGAAGAAGCGGAGAACGAAACGGAAGCTTAATTGATTACGGGACCATACGGTCCCGTTTTCTTGCTTTCAAACGGATCCTCATGGAGGAATCGACATGAAATTCATAGTAAAACACGAAATAGAGGGAAGACTTCGAATCCATATAATACAAGGCAAAATGTCTTATCAGGAGGCTGATACTTTATTGTATTATTTGGAAAGTTTAAAAAATGTAAAAAAAGCAAAAGTATACGAGCAGACAGCAGATGCAGTGATCGTATATCAGGGAGAAAGAGAAGAAATTATTGCCTCTCTTCAGTCATTTCGATACGATTGCGCTGTTGTTCCGGCAAATGTATTGGAAAACTCCGGACGGGCTCTCAATGCAGAATTTAAAGAAAAATTAATCAGTAAAGTGATCATGCGTCTGTGCAGAAAGCTTTTTCTTCCATATCCGCTCCGAGCATTCTATATTGCTGTAAAGTCTATTCGCTTCTTGGGAAAGGGACTTCACTGTCTGCTCAAAGGAAAATTTGAAGTTCCGATTCTGGACGCAGCTGCCATTGGCGTATCAATATTTCGAGGTGATTTCAATACCGCAGGTTCGATTATGTTCCTTTTGGGAATCGGTGAAATTCTGGAAGAATGGACCCACAAAAAATCAGTCGGAGACTTGGCCAGAAGCATGTCGCTAAATGTAGAAAAAGTATGGCTGAAACAAAATGGACAGGAAATATTAAAAGAAGTTTCGCAGGTTCATCCAGGAGACCAAGTCATAGTCCGAACGGGGAATGTCATTCCCTTTGACGGCACTGTTGCAACCGGCGAGGCGATGGTAAATCAGGCTTCCCTGACGGGAGAGGCTCTTCCAGTAAAAAAAGAAACCGACGGCTATGTTTATGCCGGAACCGTCGTGGAAGAAGGAGAATTGACGATATTGGTCAAAAAGATTTCCGGCTCTACACGGTTTGAAAAAATCATTGCAATGATTGAAGAATCGGAAAAACTAAAATCGGCGGTAGAGAGCAAGGCAGAGCATTTGGCAGACCGCCTGGTGCCGTATACGTTTCTTGGCACTGTCTTTGCCTGGATCCTGACACGCAACATTACGCGGGCACTGTCTGTTCTGATGGTTGATTTTTCCTGTGCATTAAAGCTGGCAATGCCGATTACCGTCCTTTCTGCAATTCGGGAAGCAAGTTCCCGCCGCATCACAGTAAAAGGCGGAAAGTATCTGGAAGCTTTGGCTGCGGCAACAACGATTGTATTCGATAAAACAGGCACTCTGACCAAGGCGCAGCCTACTGTAAAAGAGGTTATTTCGTTCTGTGACAGCACTGCTTCTGAAATGCTGCGGATTGCTGCCTGCCTGGAAGAGCATTTTCCGCATTCCATGGCAAAAGCAGTGGTCCGTGCTGCAAAGGAGCAGAATCTGGAGCATGAGGAAATGCATTCAAAAGTAGATTATATTGTAGCTCATGGAATTGCTTCCTACATAGCGAATCAACGTGTCGTGATTGGCAGCCATCATTTTGTTTTTGAAGATGAAAAGTGTACCATCCGCAAAGAATATGAACGGCAATTTGAACAGCTGCCCAACGAATATTCCCATTTATATCTGGCGATTGAGCAAGAACTGGCGGCGGTTATTTGCATAGAAGATCCTGTGCGGGAGGAGGCTGCAGAAATAATACGTCAGCTAAAGCGGGAAGGATTTGAAAAAGTTGTCATGATGACTGGCGACAGTATGCGGGCGGCTGCAGCAATTGCTTCTAAAATCGGTGTAAACGAGTATTATGCCGAAGTACTGCCGGAGGATAAAGCGAATTTTATTCAAAAAGAGAAGCAGGCAGGGCACGTTGTTGTTATGGTAGGCGATGGAATCAATGATTCGCCGGCCCTGTCCGCTGCCCATGTAGGCATTGCAATCAGTGATGGCGCTGCGATAGCACGCGAAATAGCCGATATTACAATATCAGCGGATAATTTACAGGAACTGATTGCCCTGCGTCGTTTAAGCAAAGCAATGTTGCGGCGGATTGCCTGGAACTACAGAATAATTCTGGGGGTCAACGGCGTCTTGATTTTGTTGGGGATAAGCGGCATAATTCCACCAACCACTTCCGCTTTTCTGCATAATGCCTCAACTTTGGGAATCGGTTTAAAAAGCATGAATAACCTCTTAATCGAAGAAGCATGAAAAATGGGCTTGTACTGCAAGCCCATTTTAAATTATCTAACCGGCTTTCCATAAGCAATTAAAGGATCACCTTTGCTGACTCCAAGGGCATGGGTGAGATAAAGTACGGTGCCATCGTATTTTGCACAGCAAGTTTGTATTATATTTCCATCTCCGTCAAGTAGTCTGCCTATTATTTCTTCTTTCGCGATTGACTCGCCCGGTTTTTTTCTGCAATACCAGAATCCCTGGTTTTCTGCTTCCTCATAGCACGCTTCTTCTATTTCAATCGGCAGTGGAGAAACCGGTTCGAATGATTTTATTTTCAGATAGTCCATAATTTCAAAAACATTTTTTTTGCATGCCTCGACCTCGGCACTTTCCCATTTTCCGCCTCCGCCGCGCTCAACCAGTAAAGCAGGAATCTGACATTTTGCAGCATAGCTGTAAAGTCCGTTGTCTGCATAGGACTGCACTTTATAAATCACAGTGAGGCGGTCAGCAGCCGCACTGGTTTCTTTTTTTACTTTTTCTCCTGCACCGGCAGGAAAAAACACTAGCGGCGTCATCGATTCTGTGACGCCTCCCCCATGGAGATCCAGTATAAAATCTGCTTTGCCATACAAAAAGGATTCCAATGAATATGCCATTCGATCAGTCAAACTTCCTTGGACAGAACCTGGAAAACACCGGTTTAAATTTTTTCCGTCTTCTGGAACCAGATGGGTTCCTTTGTAAAATCCAGATTCATTTACAACTGGAATTATCAGTACCCGCCCGGAAAGTTCTTGTGGACGAATGGAATGAATCAGTTCCTGCAGAGCCTGAATTCCTACATATTCATTTCCATGTACACCAGCAGTAACAATGAGAGTTTTTCCAGGTTTGCTTCCTTCCATCCAGTATGCTTTGATTGCCTTCCCATTTGGTACTGGGATAAATATTTCCTTTTTTTCTCCTGCAGAACAGATCTGTTCAAAGCTCATTTCTTTTCCTCCACAAGTCAAATTTCAGTGTTTTCTTTTCCTTTCAAATTCCATTATGTTTATGGTATTGAAGCACATCATAATTCATCCGCTTATACAAATTTTTCCTTCTTCTCTGTATAGGAATCCCGAAGATGGCGCCGGCTAAATACCGAAATCTGGTATTTATTTCCATGTAAATGGAATCTAGTTATCTGCGGCTTTTGCAAGTCTCGATAACGCATCCCGAGTTAGCTTCACCTAACTTTAGAATACACAATTTTCGTTTAAAAATCAAGGGCTTTCTAATCGGAAACCAAAACTGGACAGCTTTAATCTTCAAACAGCTTTTATTGCAGAATAAAATGATATAAAATTCACATCAAAATAGAACGGATAGAACTTGATTGAATTGAATGGGTGATTCTGTTATAATAATAACAGTTATATTGATACATTGGACATGTAAATGAGAAAGGGGAACTATGTATCGAATTTTAATTGTTGAGGATGACCGGGGAATTGCAAATGCAATCGAAGAACAAGCTAAGATGTGGGAACTGAAGGCAAAGTGCGTCGAAAACTTTCGAAACGTCATGGAAGACTTTGCGCAGTATGATCCGCATCTTGTGCTTTTGGACATTTCTCTGCCGTTTTTTAACGGATATTATTGGTGCGGGGAAATCCGGAAAGTGTCCAAGGTTCCCATTATTTTCATCTCCTCGGCCTCGGATAATATGAACATTGTCATGGCGATGAATATGGGGGCGGACGATTTCATCGCAAAGCCTTTCGATCAAAGTGTATTGATCGCAAAAATGCAGGCGCTGCTTCGGCGTACTTACGATTTTGCGGCGGCAGTACCGGTTTTGGAGCACCGCGGAGCTTTTTTAAACACAGCAGACGGCACTCTGATTTATCAGGATGAAACCGTTTCCCTAACCAAAAATGAATCGAGGATTCTTTTGGCCTTAATGGAGAACAAGGGGAAGGTAGTGAGCCGGGAACGGCTGATGGAACGCCTTTGGGAGACCGACAGCTTTGTTGACGAGAACACGTTAACGGTCAATGTGAACCGGCTTCGCAAAAAGCTGGATGCCGTCGGTCTAACCGACTTTATTGCCACAAAATTTGGAGTAGGGTACATCATAACCGAAGGAAAGGAATTATAAATGAGCTTTTTTGGGTTCTATTGGAAGCAGCGAAGAATAGGGATCATCGTTTTTGGTTTATTCTCCCTGATCTTTCTTTGCGCCTTTTTGCTATATCATCTGCCGGCCGGCGCGGTATTCTATCCGGCTTTGGTCTGCATGCTCATTGGATTGATTTTTCTGATATTGGATTACCGCAAAGCCTGGCAGAAACACCGCACGCTTCAGGAAATCCGGAAATTAACCTCCGCTTTGATGGAGTCTTTTCCAACTCCGCAGACGCAGGAGGAAGCGGATTACCAGTCCATCATTCAGAAGCTTCGTGAGGAACAAATTCAGATGGAAAATCAGATGAATTTCCGGATTTCCGATATGGTCGATTACTATACGACATGGGCGCACCAGGTCAAAACGCCGATTGCCTCCATGCGATTGACGCTTCAAAATGAGGATTCCGATCTTTCCCGCCAGCTGGCGGAAGATTTGTTCCGCATCGAACAATATGTGGAAATGGTATTAATGTTCCTGCGTTTGGATTCGGATTCCACCGATTATATCATTCAGGAATATGAGCTGGATACCATCGTAAAGCAGGCAGTCAAAAAATTTGCCGGCCAGTTCATCCGCCGGAAAATCCGTCTCCAATACGAACCCCTGCACGTTCGGATCATAACCGACGAAAAATGGCTGCTCTTTGTAGTAGAACAGGTCCTTTCCAATGCGTTAAAGTATGCGCAGAAAGGATCGGTTACCATTGATTTGGAAGCTCCTAAAACGCTGTGTATCCGTGATACGGGAATCGGTATTGCCCCGGAAGACATCCCGCGGATTTTTGAAAAAGGGTATACCGGCTACAATGGAAGGAATGATAAAAAGGCAAGCGGGATCGGCCTTTATCTTTGCAAAAGGATTTGCAGTAACCTCGGACATGCTATTTCAGTCAATTCCTCTTTGGACAGCGGCACAGTGGTGCGCATCCGGCTGGATCAGGTAAAATTGGAAATAGAATAACTTCTTACAATAATGTAAGAATTCCATTGGGAAATGTAAGCAGAATCGATGGCGAAGCATTTCCCTTTTTTGCTACAATGGAGGCAAGGTAGGAAACAGGAGGAATCATTACTATGAGTATACTAGAAGTAAACGGGCTGAAAAAAACATATACGACCCGCTTCGGCGCAAATAAAGTAGAAGCTTTGAAAAACGTATCCTTTCAGGTTGAAGAGGGAGAATATGTTGCGATCATGGGCGAATCGGGTTCCGGAAAAACGACATTGCTGAACATCCTGGCGGCGCTTGATAAGCCGACCGGAGGCACAGTATGCTTGGACGGCCATGATCTGTCCAAGATCAAGGAATCCCACATTTCCGCATTTCGCAGAGACAATCTGGGATTTGTCTTTCAGGATTTTAATTTGCTGGACACGTTTTCTTTGGAAGATAACATTTATCTCCCACTGGTTTTGGCAGGAAAGCACTATACTGAAATGCGCCAGCGCCTAACGCCGATTGCAACCCAGCTGGGGATCGGAGCGATTCTAAAAAAATATCCTTATGAGGTCTCCGGCGGCCAGAAGCAGCGCGCCGCAGTCGCCAGGGCGATTATCATCAATCCCAGGCTGATTTTGGCCGATGAACCCACCGGAGCTTTGGATTCCAAATCAACCGATGAACTTTTGCGGCTGTTTGGGGAAATCAATCGGGGAGGGCAGACGGTTCTGATGGTCACGCATTCCGTCAAAGCGGCCAGTCATGCCGGTAGGGTATTGTTTATTAAAGACGGAGAGGTCTTTCATCAAATTTACCGCGGTAACAGTACTAATGAACAGCTGTATCAAAAAATCTCCGATACGCTGACAATGCTCGCGACTGGTGGTGAAAGACAATGAATCAAAGCTTCTATCCAAAACTGGCCTGGACAGGGATACGGAAAAACAAACGGCTTTACACGCCTTATCTTTTAACCTGCATCGGTATGGTTATGATGTTTTACATTGTATCCTTTTTAAGCACCAGCGACATTTTAAAAAGCATGGCGGGCGGAAACACCATGCAGGGAATGCTCAGCCTGGGCTGCGGCGTAATTGGAGTTTTTGCTCTGATCTTTTTGTTCTACACCAATTCTTTTTTAATCCGGCGAAGGAAAAAAGAATTTGGCTTGTATAACATTCTTGGGATGGGAAAATGGAATCTGGCCCGCGTACTGTTCTGGGAGAGTCTCATGATTGCGGCTATCTCGCTCGCCTGCGGCCTGTTGGCCGGAATAATCCTTTCCAAATTTGCAGAGCTCGGAATGGTAAACATTCTGGCGGCGGAGGCCAGCTTCTCCCTGTCGGTGGAGCCAAAATCAATTTTGCAGACCCTGGCGTTATTCGCCGTAATCTTTCTTCTTATTTTGCTCAATACACTGCGCCAGATCCATCTGTCCAACCCCATTGAGCTGCTGCACAGTGAAAATACGGGAGAGAAGCCTCCGAAGGCAAATTGGTTTTTTGCCTTGGCGGGACTTTTGATCCTGGCAGGAGCCTACTATCTGGCTGTCTCCATCGAAGACCCCGTTGCGGCAATGATCTGGTTTTTTGTAGCAGTCGTTATGGTAATTGTCGCGACCTATCTGCTGTTTATTTCCGGCTCCGTCGCAATCTGCCGCATTTTGCAGAAGAAAAAGAACTATTATTATAAGACAAACCATTTTGTATCGGTTTCTTCCATGGTTTACCGAATGAAGCGAAACGGAGCGGGGCTTGCTTCCATTTGCATTCTCTGCACAATGGTTTTGGTCATGATCTCTTCTACAGTTTGCCTTTATATCGGAGCGGAGGACAGCCTTCGCACCCGATATCCCCGCAATATCAACCTGGATGCAACTGTCAGCAGCATCGAGGCTCTGAAATCGGAACAAATAAATGCTATGAGAGAACGATCGAATCAGGTTGTGACGGAGTATGGACAAAGCATGGAGAATGTTTTGGATTATTCTGTGGTTGGTTTTGCCGGATATGTGGACGGAAATCATGTAGAAACAGATCAGTCTCAGCTTTATGCCTTTCAGCTGAGTGCGTATTCCGATGTATGGCAGGTATTTATCGTGCCGCTCGAAGACTACAACCGTCTGATGAATCAAAATGAGACATTAAATCCGGGAGAGGCTCTTTTGTTTGCAACCAAATCAGACTATTCCTGCGATACGATCCAGGTCGGTGATACGCAGCCCCTGCAAATCAAAAAGGTCGTGGACAGCTTTGCCGATAACGGAATTGATGCCATGCAGATCATTCCCTCGCTGTATATTTTCGTACCAAACTTTGAAGAATATGTCGCTCCGCTTACCGGCTTGACGGATGAAAAAGGTGAATCCGTACTGGACTTGCACTGGTTTTGCGGCTTTGATTTGAATTGTGAGGACGAGATGCAGGTTCAAATTCAAGACCAGCTGGCCTCCGAGCTTCGTTCTTTATCCCAATCCGGCAGCGGTGAAATTCTTTCCGTGTCCTGCGAGGGAGTCGCAAAAGAACGCGCCGGTTTCTATGGACTGTATGGCGGCCTGTTTTTCCTGGGAATTCTGCTGGGAGTTGTATTTATCTTTGCGGCAGTTCTGATTATGTATTACAAGCAGATTTCA
This sequence comes from uncultured Clostridia bacterium, assembly GCA_944393585.1. GTDB lineage: Bacteria > Bacillota > Clostridia > CALYAR01 > CALYAR01 > CALYAR01. The sequence continues at coordinate 8,280 of CALYAR010000134.1, forward strand.
GAGGGCTATGAGGATCAATCCCGGTTTGAGATTATGCAGAAGGTCGGAATGACGAAAAAGGAAATCAAACGAAGTATCAATTCACAAATTTTAACCGTGTTTTTCCTGCCTCTTTTGACGGCAGGTGTGCACCTTGCATTTGCTTTTCCGCTGATTTATAAGCTTTTGGCGCTCTTTAGCCTCACCAATTTACGTCTTTTGATTTTGGTAACCGTATGCTGTTATGTTGTATTTGCACTCTTCTATATCTTAGTTTATCGGATTACTTCAAAAGCGTACTATTCGATTGTCAGCGGTGCTAGGGAGAGAGAAGCATGAAGAAGGCGCTGTCATTGATTGTGATCCTGTGTATGGCATTTTCGCTTTCAGCGTGCCGTCAGGAGTCTGCGGAAGTATATTGCTGGCTGGATAATATTGCAGAAGCATTGGGAAATTCTCAGCTGACGGATGAACGAAACTTGATTGGGGTCCGAGCCCGGACAGAAGATTCTTACACCGGATTCTACAAAGCGGAATGCGACAGAATCT
>CALYAR010000135.1 GCA_944393585.1 uncultured Clostridia bacterium
CGCATAGAATTTTCAAATCCCTGGCCAGCGTCGAAGGGTTGCAGGAAACATAGACAATTCTTTTCGGATTCGCCTTTAAAATGGCCTCCAGTACTTCCGGCTGAGCTCCCTTCCGGGGAGGCGCCAAAATAATCTTATCTGCCTTTTTTCCTGATCGAACGAGGTTGGGCAAGATTTTTTCAGCTTCGCCGGCTAAGAATTGAACATTGGTAATTCCATTTAACTCAGCGTTTTTTTGCGCATCCAGTACCGCTTCTTTGACATACTCTATTCCAATTACTTCCTTAGCAAAATCTGCCGCACAAAGCGAAATCGTGCCAATCCCGCAATACACATCAAATACGATTTCATTTTTTTGGATATCAGCCAGTTCCAGCGCTTTTTGATACAGAATTTGTGTTTGGTCCCAGTTAATCTGATAAAAACTCTCCGGTGATATAGAGAAATTTTTCCCTAAAATTGAATCAGTAATGGTTTCAGTACCGTAAATCAACTGAGATTGCGAACCCAGGATGAGATTCGTCTTTTTAGTATTAAAATTCAAATAAACGCTTTGCAGGTTCGAAAAGCGTTCTTTCAGTGCAGCGACTAATTCATCTGAATGGGGAAGAGCGGATCCGTTGATGACCAGGATCAGCATAATCTGCTTCCCTTTTGTAGTATTTCGAACAATGATATGACGAAGCAACCCAGTATGAGCCGCTTCATCATAGGCTTTTATTTTCTTTTCTTCCATAAACGCTCGGATGAAAGAAAGAAGGGAAGAAACCGCTTCGTTGCTGATCAGACAATCGTGAAGATCGACGACATAGTGGCTCTTTTTGGAAAAAAATCCAATTTCGACCTTTCCCTTTTGAGAGCTGACCGGAAACTGACTTTTATTTCGATAATGAAATACCTGCTCCGCTCCAATCACGTCATGGACTGTGACCTGAGAGAATCCCCCAATTCTGTAAAGTGCATCCGAAACGATCTGCCGCTTCATAGCAAGCTGCTGAGGATAATCAATGTGCATGAGCTGGCAGGCGCCACAGCTTTTCTCATAGGGACATTCCGGATTCCGGCGGTGGGGAGAAGGCGATATGAGTGTAACGATTTTCCCAAGGCCAAATGTTTTATTGCATTTTGTCAATTCTATAACGAGTTGATCGCCCAAAACGCCGTTTTCTACAAAGACGGTATATCCTTCGATTCGGCAGATTCCCCGCCCTTCGTGATCAAAGGCAGTGATTTCAACCCGATATTGTTCTCCTGTTTTCATAGTTACCTCAACGGATTTGGCCGTTTCCGTAAATGATATATTTAGTAGTAGTTAATTCGTTTAAGCCCATTGGCCCGCGGGCATGAAGCTTTTGCGTGCTGATTCCGATTTCCGCTCCAAACCCAAATTCACCGCCGTCCGTAAAGCGTGTGGAGGCATTGACATACACAGCGGCAGAATCAATTTCCTCCAAAAAGCGCTGCGCTTTTTCATAGTCATTTGTCACAATCGCTTCGGAATGGCCGGTTGAATAATGATTGATATGTTCAATCGCCTCGTCAATGCCGGATACAATTTTGACCGACATGGTCAATCCCAAAAATTCACGGCCGAAATCTTCTTCTGAAGCCGGCTCAATGATTCCATTCCCAAGGGCGCAGCTTTTACTGCATCCCAGCAGACGGACGCCCGCTTCCTGGAAGGCAGGAATTAAATAGGGGAGGAAGCGGTCTGCGATCGCTTCATCTACTACCAGACTTTCCGCTGCATTGCAGACCGATGGACGGGTAGTTTTTGCATTGATAATAATTTGCTTTGCCATTTCAAAATCACAGGATTCCTCCGCATAAATATGGCAATTTCCTACCCCTGTTTCAATAACTGGGACAGTAGCCGTCGAAACAACGGTCTGAATCAAGCCTGCTCCGCCGCGGGGAATCAATAAATCAATATAGCCATTGGCGCACATCAGCTCTTTTGCAGTCTCACGGCTGGTGTCTTCAATCAGGCTCACAGCATTTTCCAAATCATACTCTTTCAGCGCTTTCCGCAAAGAAGAGATGACCGCCATGTTGGAAGCAAACGCTTCTTTTCCGCCGCGCAAAATTACGGCGTTGGAAGTTTTAAAGCAAAGAGCAGCCGCATCGGATGTGACATTCGGACGCGCCTCATAGATAATGCCAATAACGCCGAAAGGAGTGCGTTTTTTTCCTATCAAAAGCCCATTGGGCCGTTTGGTCATTTGTTCCACACGTCCAATCGGATCTTCCAGGTTTGCAACTTCGCGCATTCCCTCCGCCATTGCTTTAATGCGTTTTTCGTCTAACGATAAGCGGTCAATCATGTGTGGGCTCATCCCATTTGCCTTTGCCTTAGACAAATCCTCCGCGTTCGCATGAATAATCTTTTCGGCATCGCTGTAAAGCTGGTCTGCCATCTTGTATAAGATTTCATTCTTTTTTCCGCTTGTCAGTCGAATGAGTTTTCGTGACGCTTCCCTCGCCGCAGTACATTGCTCTAATAGTCTATCGTTCATTGATTATGCCTCCTTTGCTAAAAACAGAGTTCCAATCTGCCGTCCGTCAAAAATATCGTAAAGACCTTCCGGTTTTTTTCCATTGGTTATAATCGTATAGATCCCCGCTTCACATGCCTGGGATGCGGCCGCAAACTTGGTAAGCATTCCGCCGGTTCCGCGGCTGGACCCTGCTCCGCCGGCACATTTTTTCAGCTCATCTGTTACCTGCTCTATAACAGGAATCAGATTTGCTTCCGAATTGGTACGGGGGTCACAGTCAAAAACGCCGTCAATATCGCTTAGAATAATCAATACTCCCGCTCCTGTCAGTTTCGCGACTACTGCGGAAAGCGCATCGTTGTCTCCAAAAGTAGAACGGTCGTTTTCCGGCGTTTCTAGCTCATCTGTTGAAATGGAGTCATTTTCATTTACAATTGGAATGACGTTCATGGAAAGCAGTGTTTCGAACGTATTCATTGCATTCTCTTTTCGCTTGGGGTCTGTCACAACATCCTTTGTTAAAAGAATCTGTGCGATTGTCTTGGAATACTCGGCAAACATCTTGTCGTATAAATACATCAGTTCACATTGGCCAACCGCAGCAGCAGCCTGTTTCAGTTTAATTTCATCCGGTTTATGGGGCAGACCCAGCTTGCCGACGCCGACGCCGACTGCCCCGGAGGAGACAAGAATAATTTCCTTGCCGCTGTTTTTTAAGTCAGATATAATTTTTACTAACTTTTCCGCACGACGGATGTTGAGCATTCCAGTCTTATGTGTGAGAGTAGAAGTGCCGATTTTAATGACAATCCGTTTGATCTCTTTAATTTGTTCCAGACACTGTTCGATCTGCATTGTTATCCTCCTAAAATTAAATCACTTTAATACAAAACTCCGGACAGACCCGGGCGCAATATCCGCACGTTACGCATCTTGACAAGTCCACCTGCGCCTTTCCGTCTACCAGGGAAATCGCTTTTTGGGTACAGCGTTTTGCACAATTCCCACAGCCAATACACCAGTCGTCGATATGCAGCTCTCTTGGTACCTTTGCCAGTTTTTCCGATAGTTTCGGCTCAATGCTCCTGGTTTCAAAGAAGCTGATATTGGCATCCACTTCTGCTTTTGACTGCATTCCCATTGCAATCGCATCAATGGAGGGTTGATCCAGGGCAAAGGATACTGCTTTTTCATAGTGAGGGATTAAAGTTCCGCCCCCCAGCACCTTCATTGCATAGACAAACCTGCCGCGGCTGTGCGCCAGACGGACTGCTTCTGTCATCTGTTCAATTCCCCCGTCGCAAATCCCAACCCCTTCATAATTAAACATGGGAAAGCAAATGTCCACATCCGGATTATTGGCTGCTTCTATGACTCCTGCAATGTGATGTGTACTAAGCCCAACGCCGCCGATTTTGCCGCGCAGCTTTTGCTCTAAAAAAAATTCGTAAGCTTCCCGGTGCCCGCGCATGGTCAGTTCGCCTTCCTGTTCATGCAGAAGGAACATGTCGATATAATCCCGGTCAAGAGCTCTTCTGGCCTCTTCGAAAGCCGTCTGCGCACCGGTGCGGTCGTAGGCATAGGTTTTCGTCGCAATGACCAGATCGTATTTTCCGGTTTGCCGCATCGCTTCCCGAATATAAGCATAGGTCTGGTAATACTGCGCCGTATCGACAAAATTAATTCCTCTTTCAATGGCGTAGCACAAAACTGCGCTTCCGTCTTTTATTGATAAGTTCTTTTGCAGAGGCCCAATAGTCAGGCCGCCGAAGCAAAGGCGGGAAACCTTTTTTTCGGAAAAAGGCAGTGCAATATACTCCACGGAGTCATCTCCCATATGAATCATTTGTTCCAATCCGAGCGGCCGATGAAGGCCGTTTCATTTTATTATATAATATTCTAGAATTTTCTACAAGCCGTTTTCCAGGAATTTTGCTGCATTATAAGCTCGTATGATGATTATTTTCGCTCCGGCCGCAGGTTGACAAACCCTCTAAAATGGTTACAATGAAAAAAGATTAAAAAATTAGGCGGAATGAGAATGGAACGAAATTATTTTACAACAGATCTTAGTGTAATTGTCACGCCTCTGCTGGATTGGTATGACAGCTGCGCCCGAATTTTGCCCTGGCGCGAAGAACCGACCCCATACCACATCTGGATTTCCGAAATTATGCTGCAGCAAACACGCGTGGAAGCGGTCAAGACTTATTATGAGCGGTTTCTTTCGCAGCTTCCGGATATAAAATCGCTGGCAGAAGCCGATGAGGAAAAGCTTTTAAAACTTTGGGAGGGCCTGGGATACTACAGCAGGGTACGCAATTTGTATAAGGCAGCTAAAATCGTTATGGAGCAGTACGGCGGTGAACTGCCTTCCGATTTTAAAACATTAATAAAGCTTCCGGGAATTGGACGCTACACGGCGGGAGCAATTTCCTCGATTGCCTATGGAAAACCGGAAAGCGCCGTTGACGGAAACGTTTTGAGGGTATTGTCGCGGATTTGTGCAAGCTTTGCCGATATCAGTCTCCCGCAGGTTCGGAAAGAGGCGGAATTCGTTTTGCGTGAAATTATTCCGGAAGGAAGAGCTTCGTCTTTTACACAGGCAATGATGGAGTTGGGAGCGATCGTCTGTCTTCCCAATGGAGCGCCGCTGTGCGGGCAGTGTCCGGTCGCAGATGTCTGTGAAGCCTATAAGTGTGGAATAACACAGAAGCTTCCGGTAAAAAAAGCGGCTGCTCCGCGAAAGAAAGAGCGAAAAACAGTATTGATTCTGCAAAGGGAAAACCGCCTTGCTCTTTCTAAGAGAGAAAATAAGGGCTTACTGGCCGGGATGTGGGAACTTCCCAATATTCCTGATTTTATGACCGAACAGCAAGTGCGGGATTATTTGGTTGAAAAAGGATTTCAGGTGCTTGCTATTGAGCCTCTGCCAAAGGCAAAACACATCTTTTCCCATGTGGAATGGGAAATGACAGGATTCTCCGCCTTAGTCCGGCAGGGAGAGAAAATGGGCCTGGAGTGGGTCAATTTGGAGCAGCTGGAACAAAACTATGCAGTTGCCTCTGCCTTTGCTTCCTATCTAAAAATTGCGAAAGAAAAATTAACCTAAGTCCTTTTGGTTTTTATTCACGGAATTGAAAGAGGGAATGTAGCAGAATTTGTGTTATTTTTTTGTCTGGAAAAGCATTCATTTTACACAAAAAAGTGATATAATAGAAAAATCATATTCTATACCCTGGAATATGAACGAAAAGCAGGTCTTATGAATACTTGCTTTTCAACATAAAAAATTTATAAAGGAAAGAGGTTGAAAAGCAGATGGCAAAAGAGTTAAATGAAATTGCATCGCGAATCCGTGAATTAAGAGAAGCGTGCGGCTATACAGTCGAACAGCTCGCAGAGGAGATCGGTGTAGATGTCGAAACTTATCGAAGCTATGAGACGGTCGGCGATGATATCCCGATCAGCGTTATCTATGAAGTTGCCAATAAGTTCGGCGTCGATTTTACGGAGATCGTCACGGGAGTCAATGCAAAACTCGATACCTATCACATCGTAAAAAAGGGGATGGGTAAAAACGTCAGCCGTTACCCCGGCTATCGTTTCCAGGACCTAGCTTACCGCTACAGCCGCAAAATTATGCAGCCGCTGCTGGTAACCTTGGATCCATCCGATGAACCTGCCGCTCTGGTCAGCCATGCGGGACAGGAATTCAATTTGGTTCTTTCCGGCAGCATCGCTGTCACATATGATGGGAAAGATCTCATTTTGAACGCAGGAGATTCCATTTATTTCAATCCCACCCACATGCACGGGCAAAAATGCGTAGGAAATGAAAAAGCTGTATTTCTTACCATTATTGCGGAATAAACCAGAAAAGGAGTCGTTTTTTAATGTTGTTGGATCGTTTTTTGCCTCGGATTGAGTTTGAATCATACGAGGATTTTAAAGAGAATTATACGGTAAATGTGCCGGAGGACTTTAACTTCGGTTTTGATATTGTGGATGAATGGGCGAAGCAGGAGCCGGAGAAAATGGCCCTGGTCTGGTGTGACGACCACGGCGGGGAGAAAAAGTTTACTTTTTCTGACATCAGCCGTATGTCTAATCAGGCGGCAAACTACTTTCAAAGCCTTGGCATCCGAAAGGGAAGCGTTGTGTTGCTGATTCTGCGGCAGCGTTGGGAATATTGGATCTGTGCAACTGCCTTACATAAAATTGGGGCGGTTTTAATTCCCGGCTCGCTTCAGATGACCAAAAAGGATATTGTTTACCGGGCAAATGCCGCTGGCATATGTACCATTATCTGTGTCAATGATGAATTTGTCTGGACGCAGGCCGAAGCTTCATTGGAAGAAGCACCGACCATTAAAAACTGCATTACGGTGGTGGAAGACCGCAAAGGCTGGAGAAACTTTGAAAAGGAATTTGTGAATTTTCCTGATACATTTGAACGGCCAACCGGGGAAAAGGCCAATCGGTGGGATGACATAATGCTGGTGTACTTTACTTCCGGGACAACTGGAATGCCGAAAATGGTAGCGCATAATTTTGCCTATCCGCTTGGGCATATTGTAACAGCCAAATATTGGCAGCAGGTTCGGGAGAATAAGCTTCATATGAGCGTTTCTGATTCAGCTTGGGCAAAATTTGGATGGGGCAAAATTTATGGCCAATGGATCTGCGGAGCTGTTGTTTTCGCATATGACATGGACAAGTTTGATCCGCTGCACTTGCTTTCTGTACTGGAAAAATACAAGGTAGCGACTTTCTGTGTTCCAACTACTATGTACCGGTTTATGCTGCAGGAAGATGTATCTAAATTTGACCTGTCCAGTATCGAGCATTGTACGCTGGCCGGAGAGCCAATGAATCCGGAAGTGTTCCGCAAATGGGAACAGCTGACGGGCCATAAGATTTATGAAGGTTTTGGACAAAGTGAATCGACCGTTCTGTTAGCTAATTTTCAATGGTTTGACCCAGTCCCTGGTTCGTTGGGGAAACCGTCTCCGCTTTACAACATCCAGCTGATTGATTCAGAAGGAAATGTCTGCGAAGACGGAGACGAAGGGCAAATTGTTATAATGGATATTGATCAGAAAATGCCGACAGGTCTGTTCACACAATATTTTCACGATGAGGAAATGACTAAGCGTACTTTCGGCGGCAAATACTATGACACGGGAGACGTTGCATGGCGCGACAGTGATGGATATTACTGGTTTGTAGGCCGGAATGACGATGTTATCAAGTGTTCCGGTTACCGGATCGGGCCGTTTGAGGTGGAAAGCGCTTTAATTGAGCATCCTTCCGTTGTAGAGTGCGCTATTACCGCAGCGCCGGATCCTATTCGCGGCCAGGTGGTAAAAGCGACAATAGTTTTGGCGAAAGGATATGTGGGGACCGATGAACTGAAAAAAGAGCTTCAAAATCATGTCAAACGGGTTACAGCGCCTTATAAATATCCGCGCGTCATTGAATTTGTCGATGAACTGCCAAAAACAATCGGCGGAAAAATTAAGCGGGCTGAAATTCGTAACCGAGAGCATAAAAATCAGCAATAAATATATTGGGCAGGGAATTACCCTGCCCTTATTTGTTTTATTTATAGATAACCATATTATTCTCCGGCGGGCATGTGAACAATCACAGATGGGCTGACGCTCATTGTACTTTATATTGTTGCTTATAATAAAATCAATATAATAAATCAATAATTTTTTTAAAATAAGTCATTTACATTCTCCCTCATCTGTGCGATAATAGGTAAAGTTTGAACAGAGAACATGAAAAAGAGAGAAGAATATTTGGAAAGAATGAACATAAAAAGGAGGAGACTTATGGATTACAGAAAACCGACTCCGGAACTCTATAACGTGCCTTGGGCCGCAACGGATTATAAGGGTATGCCTTATGAATATCTGGGAAAATCCGGTTTGAAAGTTTCAAAAGTAGGACTTGGGACATGGAAAATTGGATTCCCGGAAACCGGCGACGGTTCCCGTGTGGATGAAAAGAAGGCCTTGGCTATCTTTGACCGTGCGGCAGAACTGGGCGTAACTTTTTGGGATACGGCTAACCGCTACAACAATGCTTCGGGAAATTCGGAAAAAATCATTGGGGAGTGGTTTCGTTCCAATCCAAATGAAAGACGCAATATTGTG
>CALYAR010000136.1 GCA_944393585.1 uncultured Clostridia bacterium
TCGCCTTCCTGCGCTGAAACGAACTGGTGCAGCATATTAGAATAAAAAAGATACTAACTACTGCGTACCACAAAAAGTGACAATAGCGCACGACGGGGAGGGTTCTTAGGGAGGTATTCACATTGCCAAAGGCAATGTGAAAGCGAACACCGGGAAGCGTTTTCGCAGAAAAGGCGGTAAGGTGTTCGTTCCTTTATTTTAGGGAGGCCAAAGGCCGAACCCGCCCTCCCTAAGCGCTTTTTAGGTGAAGGACCTTTTTTGCGTAAAAAAGGTCCTTCGGGGGTCCCCAGCCCCGCAGGGGCGAGGGGGTAAATACTCCGCCAAGCGGAGTATTTTCCTCGATTTGCACGGCAAAAGATTTGCGGAGCAAATGTTTGAGAGTGCATTATCGCCGCTCGCAAGCGGCGGTACCTTTCACCCGCCGAAAGATTTTGTGCCGGTATTTAGGGGTGAAATACGTTTGTACATGCAGGTTTCTGTCAAGACCTTGCTTTTCCCCGGCTCATTGGATATAATAGTAGCGATTTCAAAGCATTGTTTTGTAAAGCGAAATCTGCCCAAACGGGGCATTGCAAAAGGAGAAAGTATGGAAAATATTGAAATTTATTCCTCAGAGCAGAAGATGACGGATCAGCAGTTCGATTCCATTTACCATATGCTGGATGTTTCGTTTCCCGAACAGGAGCTTCGGACGGCGCAGGGACAGAAGGCGCTCTTTTCCGCCAATCCCTGGTACAAAGGGATTGTAAGCTGGCTCCCGGACGGAAGTCCGCTGGCCTTTTTAGGCGTATGGGAGTTTGAAAAATTCCGGTTTATAGAGCATTTTGCCGTTGCGCCGGCGGGCCGCGGAAAGGGAACGGGCGGCAATTTTCTGCATTGGTATCAGGAAAATGGAAAAACCCCCGTCATTTTGGAGGTAGAACATCCCGACACAGAGATGGCCGCGCGGCGGATCGGGTTCTATGAGCGGCACGGTTTTGCGTTAAACCGGTATGAATATGAACAGCCCGCTATGCGTCCAGGGCAAAAGCCGCTTCCGCTTTGGATTATGAGCTGGCCTTCCGCTTTGGATGAAGCAGAGTTCCGTCATGTCCGCGATACGCTTTATGCAAGGGTCTATCATGTGAAAGAGGATAACAGGTTAAGCTAGAAAACCAAAGGAGAAAAGAGGCATAATATGGACAAAAATCTGGAGGCAGTGATTGAGGCGGTATATGCCAATGTGCATTTGGAGGAAGGGATCAGCTGTATCAAAAACCTGCTGGAAGAAGTCTATCTGCGCGGCGCAGTCCCGGTGCGGGATCTGGCGAATGCGCTGTCGCTTCCGGTGCCGGTGGTTGCCGCCGTCAAAGGAGAGCTGAAAAAGAGCGGCCTGGTGCGGATGCAGAACGGGATCTGCCTTACGGATTTAGGGCGCATTTATGTAGAGGAGAACCTGGGGTATGCGGGAATCGACAGGGATATGCTCCGGCATATGATGGAAACCCCGCTGGATTCTCTGGCGGACGAATTGGAAAGTGAAAAAGCCGAGCTGGCACGCATTTACGAAGGGCGTCCGGAGGTGGACGTAACACTGGATCAGTCCAAGTGTACGGCGGAAACCGGAATCCGCCGCGGAATCTTTCTGCTTCAGTCCAGGAGCCTAATTGGACGGCGGTTTTTGTTTTTGGGCGACGACGACTTAACCAGCATTGCCGCGGCGCTGGTGCTCCGGCATGCGGCAATGCAGGGAGGGCGTCCGGATATGGCGCACATCACAGTAGTTGATGTGGATGAGCGGATTTTGGATTACATCAGCGGTTTGGCAAAGAAGCTGGGGGCGGACATCCGCTGCGTCCGCCATGACCTGAGGCTGCCCCTGCCGGAAGAAGAGCTCGCCTGCTTTGACGGCGCGGCAACCGACCCGCCTTATACGTTAGACGGGCTTCGGCTGTTCTTAAGCCGCGGGATTTCGGCCCTGCGGCGGGAATCTGACCTGCCGTTTTATCTGTCGTTCGCTCACAAGGGTCCGCTGGTTCAGCTTGATATGCAGCGGCTCTATGTGGACAGCGGCATGGTGCTTTCCCAGATCCATCCCAAATTCAATCAATACGACGGCGCGCAGATGATCGGCGGCGTGAGCGATCTCACGGTCCTTCGGACGACAGCAAAGACCGCGCCGGTGCTGACGGAGGCATATCAGGATAAGCTCTATACCGGCGAATTCCGCGAATCTGTGCGGACTTATCAGTGCCGCGTCTGCCGGGAGAAGATCCGCGTTGGAATGAAGGAGAAAATAAAAACAGTAGAGGCACTCAAGGCGGCAGGCTGTCCGAAGTGCGGAGAGAAAAAATTCGATTTAATGAAGAAGGATTTCATATGAAGCAGATTACAATTCGAAAAGCAGAAACAACGGATATTCCGCGTCTTGCGGAGTTTGAAAAGGAGATCAGCATCATTTCCTTTGGGGATGAAGCCATTGTGGACTTGGCCTTTCATGAAAAAAAGCTTCGGAAAAGCTACGACAAAAATTCCGAGGGAATGTTCGTGATGGAGACAGACGGTGTGGTAAACGGGTGGCTCTGGATGGAGCCGAAGACCAATTTTCTCACCGAGGACCGCTACATCAATTTTCACAGCTTTTATGTTTCCGAGGCGCTTCGCGGCGGTCCGGAAGCCGAAGAGCTGATGGCGTTCGGCATGGATTTCTGCCAAAAAATGAAAGCGGCCTCGGTGGTCGGAAAGGTGAACGTAAACAATTTGGCCATGCGTTCCCTGTATAAAAAGTTTGGCTTCCAGGCAACCCACATTACCATGGAGTGGCAGGCAGATGATTAAGTGTATTGTTTGGGATTTGGACGGAACCCTTTGGGATGGAACCCTGCGCGACAATCCCAACGTTCTGCTGCGGCCGGAAGCGAAGCAGCTTTTGGAGGAGGCTGACCGTGCCGGCGTGATCCACAGCATCGCAAGCCGGAACGACAGCGAAGAGGCAAAACAGAAGCTGAACGAACTGGGCGCGGCGCAGTATTTTTTGTTTCCGCAGATCAGCCAAAGCGATTCGAAGGTCGTATCGCTTCGGAAAATTGCAGACCGGTTCGGCATTGGGCTCGACAGCATTTGTTTTCTGGACGACAATCCCTTTGAGCGTTACGAAGTCGGACGCTATCTGCCGGAGGTCATGGTCTGCGACGCTTCCCGCCTGGATTTGGTGCGGGATGAACTTGCGGCGCAGGCAGGCGCGGCCCCGCCTTCCAATCACAGGGAGCTGATGGCGCTGCGGGAGGCGCGCCTTCGGGCGGAGGAAGCGTTTACCGGTACGCGGGAGGAATTTTTGCAGGAGTGCCATATGGTTCTGCGCGTGCGCGCGGCCCGCAGAGAGGATTTAGGACGCATATGGGAGCTTGTCATGCGGACGAACCAGCTCAACAACCTCCGCGCGCGCTGGGGACGGGAGGTTTTGGAAGAGTATATCGGGCAGGAGGACCGGTTTCTTTATATCTGTGAGCTGGACGACCGGTTCGGCCGTCACGGCATCGTCGGCGCGGCGCTGTTTCATTGGAAAGAGCATGAGCTCACGCTCGATTTATTCTGTATTTCCTGCCGGATCGAAGGGCAGGGAGTTGCGGCGGCATTTTTGGGTGAGGCGGCAGAGCTGGCGTTTTCGTCTAAGCCTCAGGCGAAAAAGCTGGTTTGTTTCTATCAGGTTTCCGACCGGAGCCGCGCGGCATTTTTGCTTCTCAAGACCTTGGGCTTTGAAGCACTGGAAAAAAAGGACGGGCAGATTCGGTTGGAGCTCATGGCTCCGTTTCACAAAAAACCGTCGCCCTGGATTGAAATAGTACGGGAGGATGAGCAATGAAAGAGACCATCATCGGAGAGCTGAACCGGATTTTGGAGGAAGTCCTGCTTCGGGCGTGCCACTACGGGGCAGATGAGATTTTGCTTGGGCAGGGGAGTTTTCTGGATTCCGTGACTGTGCTGGCATTTGTATCAAAAGTGGAAGAACAGTTTGGCGTCGATATTTTAGAGGAAGATTTGAATCTCGACTGTTTGAAAACGCTGGGGACACTGGCTGAATTTTTACAGGCGCACGGCAAATCCGGAGAGCTTGGGCAATAGAACGATTGGGGAGGGAGTATCCATGATTCTTTTGATTGCCGGTTGTTCCCATACCGGAAAGACGGCATTGGCACAGAGACTTTTGGAGCAGTATCACTATCCTTACTTGTCGGTTGACCATTTGAAAATGGGCCTTATTCGCAGCGGATACACCCATTTGACGCCGGAGAGCGACGACGGGGAACTAACTGCCTATCTTTGGCCGGTAGTGCGGGAAATAGTGAAAACTGCGGTAGAAAACGGACAGAATCTGATTGTGGAAGGCTGTTACATTCCGTTTGATTGGAAAAAGGATTTCAGCGAAGAATATCTTGAGCACATCCGCTACCGCTGCCTGATTATGACGCAGCAGTATATCAGGACTCATTTTTCGGACATAAAAGCCTACGCGAACGTCATAGAACAGCGCCTGGACGATTCATTCTGCACAATGGATATGCTGCTCGAGGAAAATGCGCGGAATTTGGAAGAATGCCAAAGATACGGCTGTGAATATATCTTAATTGACGGACAGTATGATGTGGAGTTTCGTTTTTGAACTTGTATGGAAAGAAATTTGTAACATCAGCGGTTTTTATTGCGACTGGATCGGATAAAGTTGATCCAGTCGTTTTTTTCATCTTTTCTTTCTGGAGTTGCAACCGCGGAGGAGAGGAAAAATTTTTAGTTTCCGTTTCAGTCCCTGCCGGGCGGCCGTATGGCCTGAAAACCATGGGCCGGCCCAAGAGGCGGCAGTTCCTTCGGCTGTTTTTTATCGCGCAACCAATCAGGAGCCGGATCTGATTACAGCCAATTCATAACTATACACCTGTTTGTAACAAAATTGTAATAAAACTGTTTCAAATTGTTTGGAAAGGGGCAGGGGAATTGCATTGCAGGGCAGGTCGAAAAATGATATAATGAATAAGAATTTGGACTCTGACAGACAAGCTGCAATGGCAGGCGTGACCCTGCATGAGCTGGAAGAGGACAGGAATATTTGAAGTGAGATTCAGATAGCAAGAGGAAGTTTTTTACATGCTGTTTTATTATTTGTCAGGCAAGCTTGCCATGAAAACGGAAAATTTCATTGTGGTAGATGTCGGCGGTGTGGGCTATCAAATTATCATGTCGACGCCTTCCATTTCTTCTGTCGGTGCAGTGGGCAGCGATATTAAGGTGTATACCTATGTGAACGTCAAAGAAGACGCAGTGGATATTTATGGGTTTTTATCGGCCGCGGAGCTGACCACCTTTGAGCTTTTGATCTCCGTGTCCGGCGTAGGGCCAAAGGCAGGACTTTCCGTGCTGTCGGTGTTAAGCTGCGCTGATTTTGCATTGGCCGTGATTACCGACGACGACAAGGCGATTTCGGCGGCGCCCGGAATCGGGCCAAAGACTGCGAAGCGGATTATCCTGGAGCTGAAGGACAAAATGAAAACACAGGACGCTGTGGAAATGGTTCAAACGCCGCCTGCTGCAAAAGGCGGAAAGGCCGATGCAAGAAGCGAGGCAATCAGTGCTTTAATGGTGCTGGGATATGGGAACCTCGAGGCCAGAAAAGCTGTCAGCGGCGTGTATGAAGACGGGCTTTCCGTAGAAGAACTGATTAAACGTGCCCTCAAAGCACTGTCACAGTAAGGGGGAAGAGAAATGGATTTTACCGACGCATACGAAGACCGGATTGTGACCAGCACCTTTACAACCGAAGATGAGGATATTGAAAGCGGCCTCCGGCCCAAAAGCCTGTCCGATTATGTGGGACAGGAGAAGGCAAAGGAAAGCTTAAAAATCTTCATTGAAGCGGCGAAAAGCAGGGGAGAGGCCCTGGATCATGTTCTGCTCTACGGCCCGCCCGGACTCGGAAAGACGACCCTGTCCAACATCATTGCCAATGAGCTGAACGTGAACATCCGCATTACCAGCGGCCCTGCGATTGAGAAGGCGGGAGACCTAGCGGCAATCTTAACGGGTTTGTCGGAGAACGACGTCCTGTTTATTGATGAAATTCACCGGCTGTCCCGGGCAGTGGAAGAAATTCTGTATCCGGCAATGGAGGACTATGCCCTCGACATCATCATGGGAAAAGGGCCGTCTGCGCGTTCCATCCGGCTGGATCTGCCTAAATTTACGCTGGTTGGCGCCACAACGCGGGCAGGACTGCTCTCTGCGCCGCTGCGTGACCGGTTTGGCATCATAAACCGTCTGGAAATGTACTCCATCGCGGAGCTGTGCCAGATTATCGCCCGGTCTGCTTCCATTTTGGATATTAAGATCGAGTATGAAGGCGAAGTGGAGATTGCCCGCCGCTCGCGCGGAACGCCGCGTATTGCCAACCGCCTGTTAAAGCGCGTGCGCGACTGGGCGCAGGTCAAGGGCGACGGGGTCATCACGCAGGCCGCTGCCCGGAGCGCGCTGGACATGATGGAAATTGACAAAATCGGCCTCGATAATGTGGATAAAAACATGATTTTGGCCATGATCGAGAATTTCGGCGGAAAGCCCGTTGGTCTCGATACGCTCGCCGCTTTTGTGGGAGAGGATGCTTCGACCATTGAAGATGTTTACGAGCCGTATTTATTGCAGTTGGGATTCATTATGCGCACGCCGCGCGGACGAATTCCAACGCGGGCAGCTTATGAGCACTTTCAAATTCCCTACCGGGACGACAGCGATAATAGGCAGCTGACATTTTAGCAAACCACTAGCGAAAGGAAACAAACAAGATGAAGTTAAAGAAGATAATCAAACGGGCCGCCGCTCTGCTGCTTGGCGCTGCCCTTGTAGCCGGCGCTGTTCCCGAGGCTGTTGTTCCGGAAACGTATGCTTTGGCGGCAGAAAAAAGCACAATGACGCTGGTCATCAATGAGGAAGAAACGATTGAGTACAGCGGACCGATTGGAAAAATAAGTCTGAATGGAACGATGCTGGAGGATCTTCCTCTCGAGCCGATTACGATCGATGACGGATACTTTCTCGTACCGCTGCGCGAAGTGTTCGAAGCGGTCGGTGCAGAAGTACTATGGGACAATGATACAAGAGTTGTAACGGTTCAAAGCGAAGATGTTGAAATCAAGCTGAAACCGGGGAGCACATCCGCATTTGTCAACGGAGAAGAGGAGATTTTAGGCTCGGCCCCTCAGCTGATTCGAAAAGTTGAGGATATTAACTCCAAGGTTATGGTGCCGCTGCGGTTTATCATGGAACACCTGGGTAAAACAGTGGTATACAATAGCGAGACCATGACCGTGGAGATCACCGACGAAGCAGTACCTTCTCCCTCCCCAAGCCCTTCCCCGTCACCAAGTCCCTCGCCCTCTCCTTCTCCCAGCCCGTCACCAAGTCCAACTCCGTCGGTGCCGGCTGAAAATTCGATTACGGAAGTCACCTATTATGAAAACAGCACGATGAAAGTGTTGCTGGCTGACTTTGATAAAACCGTGGGAGACTACACAGTCCAGGAACTGGAGAATCCTTACCGGCTTGTCATTGATGTTTCGGATTCGGATGTCGAAACTTCCCAAATGACCTATGATGTGGATAACAGCGTGATTACGCAGATCCGCCTGGGAGAACACGATGGGAATGTGGCGCGAATTGTGATCGAAAGCACGCAAAAGCTTTATTATGACATTCAAAAGACCAATGAAAGCAAGCTTTTGGGCATTCGCCTGTCTGAGAATCCGATTCCGGAGCAGACGGGAATTGTTATGATCGATCCGGGGCATGGCGGCGTACAGCCCGGAGCCAACGGGACAGACCCTGTTACGGGAAAGTACTATGATGAAAAAGACATTACCATCGAGATCGGCAAGCTTTTGTATGAGGAATTGACGAAGCTGGGAATTCCCGCTTACCTGATCCGCGACGCGGACCAGTCCGTTGACGTTTACGACCGGCCGGATATTGCCAATATTTTCGGCGCGTCGCTCAACATCAGCATTCATTGCAATGCCTTTGATGTAGAGTCTGCCAACGGAACGGAGACCTATTATTACGATAAAACCTATGCGAATGGGATCAATTCCACCTTTTACGCTCAGGCGCTTCAGGACGCCATGCTGAGCGTTTACGGTACGCGCGACAGAGGGCTGAACACGGAAAGCGGAAAAAAGATGATTGTCGTCCGGAAAGCGGACATGCCGTCTGCGATTGTAGAAACCGCTTTTATTTCCAATGACAGCGATATTCAGAAGCTGATCGACCCTGATATGCAGGCGCAGGTGGCAAAAGCGTTGGCGGATGCAATCGACAAGGTATTGAGAGAGTCCGGGATTACGCCGAGCATGGGCGGTGCGTCTGCTTCCGCTTTGAGTCTGGAAAGTCAGATGGAGACAGAAGCCAAGCCGGTCAATCCATCGGATGAATAAGGGAGACTAGATATGAACTGGAAAAAAATTTGCGGCGCTGTTTTGGCATTTTGCCTTGCTTTGCCGGTTTCTGCCGCGGCAGCGGAGAATTTGGATGATATCGAACTTAAAATTGGAATATACTATGGCAGTACGGCAAAGGACAGTGTTACACTGTCGGCAGCCGATGGCTTTGCCTATTACAGTGAAACGGACGAGGGAGCGCAGACGCTGCTGTTTACCGATTCAACAGCGTCCGTTGAGGCAGTCAGGAACGACACATATGGGATTAAAATTACGAACGGCTATTCCAGCGTAGAAGCGGCCCAGGCCGATGCGGGAAACATCACGGGATCGGCGGCCGCATATGTAGAGGGTGAGGCCTGCCTCTTGGTCACGGGATTTTCCGATGCAGAGCAGGCGCAGATCCATCTGGCTTCTGCTTCACTGGGCGGCCGGACAGCAGAAGTTGTGAATCCAGATTCCAACAGCGTTTTGATCCAAAAGGATGGAGCAACGCTGTTCGCCTATTCCATGCCGGAGGAATATTTGGCGCTTCGGCCGTTAAACGAACAAAATATTACGATTGGAGAACGGGTTTACCGCGGCGGAGCGATGCTCAAGCGTACCTCCGTGAGCGATATGACCGTAATCAATCTGGTGCATATGGAACCCTATCTGGTCTCAGTCCTGGGAGCGGAAATTGATCCGGACTGGAATATCGAAGCAGTAAAAGCCCAGGCAGTGGCATCCAAAGGATTTGCACTGACCAATATCAATAAATATCAGAGATACGGCTTCAATCTGGATACGACTACGAATTCGCAGGTATATCGGGGCGTTTCAGCAGAACACGAACGTGCCTGGCAGGCAGTGCGTGAAACAATGGGCGTTATAGCCTTGTATGATGGAGAACCAGCGCAAACCTATTTCTTTGCCTCGAGCGGCGGACAGACGGAAGATGCTTCTGTCGTATGGGGAGGAGATTCCATCCCCTATTTGAAGGGGGTGGCAGATCCCTATGAGCAGGACGCAAACGGCAGTTATCACACTTGGCAGCAGGCGTTTACTGCGGATGAAGTGGAGCAGAAACTCGCGGCAAGTGGAATTGAAGTCGGCGATGTTACATCCGTTGCAGTTACTGAACGGACGGCAAACGGCCGTGCAGGAGAAGTAACAGTGACGGGGACCTTGGGAGAAACAACGCTGTCCGGTACCAGTGCACGCTCTGTTTTTGGACTGAGGAGTACGAATTTTACTATATATACCCAGCAGGGAGAAAGCGGTGTATCAAAGCCGGAGGAGCAGTCGGGAACTGTGTCTGTTTTGACGGCGGACGGAACGGAAACCATATCGCTGGACGGGGCAAATGCCTTAACGAAAAATATTATGGGAATCTTAGAAGGGCAGGCAGAGGCCATAACGAAAGATGGAGTACAGACGGTTGCATCGGGGCAAACGGATTCTGGACAGGAAGGCGTGCCGGAGTTTACAGGAGATTTCTTGTTCGACGGCGGCGGATATGGGCACGGCGTCGGAATGAGCCAGTGGGGAGCTAAGTTTATGGCGGACGCCGGATTTACCTATCAGCAGATCCTTCAGCATTATATGCCGGGGGTTGAATTTACCAAATAGAAACAGAGGATGAAAATTGAAAAAGCAGGATTTTTATTATGAACTTCCCCAGGAGCTGATTGCGCAGACTCCGCTTGCGGATCGGAGCGCTTCACGGCTTTTGGTGCTGGATAAAAAAACCGGAGCAGTCCGGCACCGGCATTTTACGGATATTTTGGATTATTTCAGCCCAGGAGATACCTTGGTATTAAACGATACAAAGGTAATACCGGCCAGACTGTATGGTGTAAAAGCGGATACGGGAGGAGCGATTGAATTTCTGCTTCTCAAAAAAATGGCTGCCGAACGGCAGTGGGAAGTCATTTTAAAGCCGGGCCGCCGCGCCCGTGAGGGAAGCGAGTTCATTTTCGGCGGCGGCAGGCTGCGGGCAAAGATATTGAAGGTCAAAGAGGACGGAAACCGGATCGTCGAATTCTTCTGTGAGGAAGATTTCGAAACACTATTGGATGAAATCGGAAAAATGCCGCTTCCGCATTACATTACGCAGGACTTAAAGGATAAAGACCGCTATCAGACGGTGTATTCCAAAAATAAAGGTTCTGCGGCGGCTCCGACGGCTGGGCTTCATTTCACCAGGGAACTGCTTGCCCAGGCGGAAGAAAAGGGGGTCAATTTAGCCTATGTGACGCTTCATGTCGGTCTGGGGACATTCCGGCCGGTCAAGGAAGAGAACATATTGGATCATAAAATGCACACGGAAGAATATCGGATCACACCGGAAGTGGCAGACCTGATCAATCGCACCAAAGAGAGCGGAAAGCGGGTCATATCGGTTGGTACGACCTCCACGCGGGTACTTGAAAGCGTTGGGGATGATACAGGGCATGTCTGCCCCCGAGAGGGCCAGACTGATATTTTCATTTATCCCGGCTATCAATTCAAAGTGGTCGATGCTCTGATAACTAATTTCCATCTGCCGGAATCTACTTTGATTATGTTAGTATCTGCTTTGGCAGGGCGGGAGCATGTTTTGGCCGCTTATGAAGAGGCTGTCAAAGAACGGTACCGTTTTTATAGTTTTGGCGATGCGATGCTTGTGATATGAGTAAAAATTCAGAACAGAAAAGGACCCGTAAAAGTGCAGTGTTACTGGACTTTTGCGGGTTTTTGCGTCCAATTCGGAAAGCTGCTTTTGGGCATTTTGGACTTCAATTGGAGTAAAAAAATTGGATATTATAAATACACAGAAAAGCGATGTAGGGAAGTTGTCCCTGCCTCATTGATTTTTTTCGGGTGCAATGCTCGTGCTATAAGAAAAAAACATTAAAAAACTCCGACCAGCAGCCCGTAATAAGACAGTATCGCTAATATTGTATGACAGGCTGTCAGACAGGATACAGAAATGGCATATCGCAGTAAATTTGCGATATGCCATTTCTGTATAACGAAAACCACACGATAGTCGCGTGGTTCCAAAGAGGTTAACCGATGAGCAAATCCTCCTGATGTGTTAAGATAAAAGTGACCAGCCAGTCACAAAGAAGAAAACACATGAGGAGGATTTATCAATGAAAAAAGAAAATATAACCACAAATAGTTTAGTACATACAAAATAGAATTGCAAATATCACATAGTATTTGCGACGAAATACCGGCGTCAGGTGTTTTTCGAAGAAAAACGCCTGGAAATCAGAGAAATATTAAGACAATTATGTCAATGGAAGGGAGTAGAAATCATAGAGGGAGAAGTGTGTCCAGATCAT
>CALYAR010000137.1 GCA_944393585.1 uncultured Clostridia bacterium
CCAGTGAAAAGCGGAGGCGGAATATATCAGATCGCAGGCATCATCTTCCAGTTTGACATCTTCAAATTTTCCTGTGATCACAGAAAATTTCGGAAAATCCCTGAATTTTTCTCTGCACAGTCTGGAAAAATTCTCACCATATTCAACGGCCGTCAGTTTGCACCCTGTCCGCAATACTGGCAATGTAGCCTGTCCTCCGCCGATCCCCACTTCGATCACATTGCTTGTTTCGCTGATGGGAATATAATCAAAAATTTTCTGATATAGTTCATCGACATATCCCGGACGTATTTTGGCATAGGTATCTGCCGCCGTGTCGAAAGTCCATTCCAGGCCTTTTATGATTGGCATATATCTCCCCCCTTCATGAAAAATCCGGTTATTATTTTACCATAAAATTGTAATTATGTATATACCTTTACGGATAATACGGATGAAAAATTCCATTGATGTCTCCGTCCTGACGTTGTCTCGTTCCCAGCTGAAAGATACACTCTAAAAAAATACCAAATGCGTATCCGCATCTGGTATCCTTCATACAAATTATTCTAAAATAGGGCCGCCCGCCACTGCATCGTCACAGCGAATGCAGTCGGAATTGCCGCAATGGGAGATTTGAGGATTTTCCCGCATGGCATTGGCACATTGTTCCACCAATTTTGCGGCCGCAAAACATCTCCATAGACTTTTTCCCACCAGCCTGTCGTTTTCAATGGATTTTACGCAGTCCGCAAAATGATTGAACCCGCGGGAACATCCGCCCATCCGGCAGAGGATGGGGTTGCCCTGCGGATCGTTCGCCCATCTTGCAAAGGGCTCTCTCCCCGCCACCTGTTCAGCATAGTGCAGAATTGTCGCGCGGTCTAAATTGACCCCCATCAAAAGCACTCTGCCGTCTAATTCACACAGCTTCCGAAACGGCGCCCAAACATCCTGCGCGCTCTGGCCTTCGATCAGTTCCTCCGCCAGCGGCCCGACCGCCGCAAACGGATGCAGCGGATTTCGGCCGCGCCTGCGCGCAGGCATTTGCAGCAGTGTATAGGGAATCAGTCCCATTCCCTCTTTGGATATATCATTGCAGTCGAGAGAATAGATCTCCGGTTTCCCATACTCCTGCCGGTCCATTTCGTCATAATCCACGCCGTTTCGCGCAGGACGCATATTAAGAGGCGGCTTAATTTTGTATTTGCCGCCGGTCGCAGAAAACACCATAACGGTACAGCCGTTTTCCAAAAAACAGTCGAGTATGGCCTGTGCCCCGCCTTCCACCTGATCTCCAAACGATTTCATGGAGGAATGGATGCAGACGGGCCGTCCGGCCAAATCCAAATCCGATATGGCTGACTGAAGTTCCGCTCGGTTAATGCTCATTTGTATCACCTTTCTGTTGTTGTCCTATTTTTCTTTCATTTTTTCTGCCAGCGAGGCCATCATTTCCTTATAAAGGATTTCGGCATTGCGCTTCATGCAGGATTCCATGGCAAGCGCCGCGTCCTTTGAACCGGCATACATGGAAACATGGAACATGGTTTGCCCGTCCGCTGCAATGGTGCATTCGGCCATGTACTTGTCCATCCCCGCCGGAACAATCCGCGCCGTGATCTGCTCTTCAATCTTCTCCTGCTTAAAGAGCCGGCGCAGAGAATCCTCGATCTTTTCCCGAACACTCGGCGGCACTTTGGGGTAAAAAAACTCAATCGTCATATTTCCGACTTCTGACGTTTCAAATACCGTTTCACCCTTTTCAGAGCGATAGGAGGTGATTTCTCCCATCGACGACAAAGCGTCTATCTGCTGCTGAAGATCAAAAAAATTAACTGCAGTATTGCTTAAAATCACTTCCACCATCTGCGCATTGGTCAGCGGGCGCTTTGCCGCCGTTAAAGTATATAAAATTAAAAAACGGATCTCCGTCGGTGAATCGAAGGCATATCCTCCTTTTTTCTCCACAGCTTCCGCTCCCTTCTTTTGCCATTCTTTTTTAAAAAATATCCGTTAAATATATTCTACTGCAAACACTCATTTTCCTTTTCCCTTTTCAGAAATTTCTTTCCATCAGTGGAAGATGAAGAAAAAAACTGATATAATAGAATCAAACGGCCAAAGGATCGGATTACAGCAGAACGTTCTCTGGCAGCCGTACCGGGAAAAAGACAAAAAGGAGCAAAAAAGATGAAAGACATGCTGGTCATGGAAACGCAACTGGCTGAGCGCGGCTACCGTGCCGTTGCAGGAGTAGACGAAGCGGGACGGGGGCCCTTAGCGGGCAGAGTCTATGCCGCCGCAGTGATTCTGCCAGCGGACGTCTCCTTTGAAGCAAAAATCGATGACTCAAAAAAACTGACGGAAAAGAAGCGGGAAGCGGCGTTTGAGGAAATCATCCGCAAGGCTCTCTCGTACTCCATCGCCTATGTGGATGAGGCGGTCATCGATGAAATCAACATCCTAAACGCGACGCACCGGGCCATGTGCGAGGCCGTCCGGCTGCTTTCTCCGCCGGCGGATTATGTCATTATCGACGGAAACTCCATCAAGGGATTATCGCTTCCACACGAAACCGTTGTAGGCGGAGACGCCAAAAGCCTTTCCATAGCAGCGGCGTCTATTTTAGCGAAGGTCTCAAGGGACCGCTACATCGTCGAGCAGGCAAAGCTCTATCCGCAGTATGGCTTTGAAAAGCATAAAGGGTATGGGACGCGCGAACATCTGGAAATGATCCGAACCTACGGCCCATGCCCTATTCACCGCAAGACGTTCCGGGGAGTGCGGGAATATGTCAAGTAAAAGCATTGGCTGCGCAGGGGAAGAAGCGGTATGCACATATTTGAAGCAAAGAGGGATTTGCGTGCTCTGCCGCAATTATACGCGCCGCGGCGGCGAAATTGACATCATCGCAAAGGATCAAGGCACGCTGGTATTCTGCGAAGTCAAAACCCGAAAATCGCGCTGTTTCGGTACTCCTGCCGAGGCGGTCACACCGGCAAAGCAGAAAAGGATCATTGCCTGCGCCCGCCAATACCTGTATGAGACCGGCCAGGAAGCCTGCGACGTCCGCTTTGATGTGGCAGAGGTTTATTTGGAAGATCCCGTCTCCCTTCATTATATTGAAAACGCTTTCTGGGAAGAAGCGTAATGGAGTGAAAACCAAACAAGAAAGGCAGAAAGACGATATGAAACCATATGTCATTTTTGATGCGCATTGCGACAGCGCGTCAAGAATTTTAGATGTAAAAGAAGAGCTCTGGAACAACAAGGGCCACCTGGATCTTTCACGAATGCTGGAATATCGGGGATACATCCAGTGCTTTGCCGCTTTCATTTCTCCGGAATATGCAAAAAGCGGGCCAATGGCACGCCTTCGGGCCATATGGCAGAACTTTCAGAAAGAGCTTGAAAAAAACAAAGACCGAATCATGCTCTGCACCCAAACGGGCGACGTCAAACAGGCTTTGTCCTGTCAAAAAGCCTGCGCCATATTAACGCTAGAGGGCGGCGAAGCATTGGAAGGCGATTTGGAAAATATTCCGCTGCTGGCTCAAATGGGGTTTCGGGCCATAGGCCTTACCTGGAACCATGACAACGACCTGGCCACAGGCTGTCTTGGAAAAAAGGCGGATCGGGAGGGATTGACCCCGCTGGGACGAAAGGCCGTCGTACGGATGGAGGAATGCGGTATCCTGCCGGACGTTTCCCATCTTTCCGAGCGTTCTTTCTGGGATGTAATCGAGACGGCAAAAGGGCCGGTTATGGCAACGCATTCCAACAGTGCCGCCGTGTACCGCGATCCCAATCGCCGTAATTTAACCGATCAGCAGTTTTTGGCCATTGTCCGTTCCGGAGGCGCAGCGGGAATCAATCTGTTCAACAATTTTTTGAGCGCAGGCCGCGCCGCTCTGTCGGACGTCATGCGGCACATTGAGCATTTTCTGGCTTTGGGCGGGGAAAATTCCATCGGCCTTGGGTGTGACTTCGACGGAATTGATTTAGCGCCCAAAGGAATCCGGGGAATACAGGATTTAAATCTGATCTTTGAGGAAATGGCACGTCTGGGATATTCCGGCGAGCTGATCCAAAAAATATCCCATCAGAATTTTTTACGGGTGTTTGGATTTGAAATTTAAGCAAATTTAAAAAATGAAAAGGTGAAATAAATGAACGAAACAATTGCAGCAATCTCTACTCCCTATGGCAGCGGCGGAATTTCTGTTGTACGCATCAGCGGAGACGAGGCTTTATTCGTTGCAGACCGTATTTTCCGCGGCAGAGCTCCGCTTTCTGCGGCAAAAACCCACACGCTCCACCACGGAAAGGCGGTTGATTATGCCAATCAGAAAATCATAGACGAGGCGCTCGCTTCCGTCATGCGCGCGCCGAAAAGCTATACGGGCGAAGATGTCGTAGAGATCAGCGTGCACGGTTCCATGCTGTCGGCAGATCTGGTTTTAAAGTCGGCGCTGGGCGCCGGGGCCCGGCTTGCACAGCCTGGCGAATTTACACGCCGCGCCTTTTTAAACGGGAAAATAGATCTGGCTCAGGCCGAGGCCGTCATTGATATCATTCACTCCAAAACAACGCAGGCGCACGAAAATGCGGTTTCTCAGCTGGAGGGACATCTTTCCGGGAAAATCAATCAAATTCGGGAGCGTCTGCTGGATGTCGCCGCTGCAATCGGCGTATCTGCCGACTACACCGATGAAGGCTTTGACGAGGACGGGCGCGAAAAACTGTATACGTTGCTTTCCTCCTGTTTTTCCGAGGTAGAAAAGCTGCTGAGCAGCGCTCAATACGGAATGGTAATGAAGGAAGGAATTGTGACGGCCATTGTGGGCTCTCCCAATGTCGGCAAATCCTCTCTGCTGAACCTGCTCTCCGGAGCGGAACGCGCCATCGTAACCGAAATACCAGGGACGACCCGCGACGTCGTCGAAGAGACGGTCAGCGCGGGCGGACTGCTTCTGCGGCTGGCTGATACAGCGGGAATCCGGCAGACGGAAGATCAGGTCGAAAAAATCGGCATTGAGCGCTCCTATGCCTGCATTGACAAGGCGAATCTTGTCATTTTAGTATTTGATTCCAGCAATGCGCTGTCCGAGGAAGAAAAGCAGCTTCTTGCCTATACCGAAGGCCGTACCAGAATATTAGTGTTAAATAAAACCGATCTGGCCAAACAGCTGGACGAAACTGAAATCAGCCGCCTCGCCGGCACCTCCCCCATCGTTCGGATTTGCGCCAAAGACGGAACTGGCATGGACGATCTGGTGAACGCAGTCAAAGCTCTGTTTTCTTCCGGAGGTGCAGAGGTGCAAAACGGAGAGCTGGTAACAAATGCCCGACAGACACAGTCCCTGCTCCATGCTAAGGAACATCTGGAATATTGTCTTGAGACCTTGAACCGAAACGAATGCGTCGATCTGGTCTCCATCGATTTAAACGACGCCATCGCCGATCTGGGAGAAATTATCGGGCTGAGTGTGACGGAAGAAGTAGTCGACAAGATTTTTTCGCAGTTCTGCGTAGGAAAATAAAG
>CALYAR010000138.1 GCA_944393585.1 uncultured Clostridia bacterium
CGGAATTCTTCGGAAGCCATGACCTCTAAGACATCAAAAGCCCGGTCAGGATTTGCGCACTTGGAAGAGATGTACATGCCATGCTGTGCTGCTACACCATTATTTGAAGTTCCATAGGCAACTTCCGGGTAACGGACTACGTCTGGAAATTCTTTTAGGGGAGCGGCGCCTCTCCATTCCTGTGAATTTGCTTCAGGGAAATCGTCGTAGTTTGGTCTGGACAAAGAGACCTGACGGATATGATTTGCCTCTGCTACAACATCTTTGGCCTTTTTATTTTCATCCCATTTTTCTGTTGTAGCAAATTCCGGATCCAAAATTCCTTTTTCGTACAGATCCCGCATCACTTTAGTAGCTTCTTTGTATTCCGGTGTTAAAAATTCATTTTCAAACTTTTGGTTTTTCCAGTCCCAAACTTCGCCCCCGCCGCCAGTTCCAGGCAGGCCGTAAAGCTGATAAACAACTCGTCCGCCGTAGGTTAAGGCATAATCAATTTTCAAAAGCCAGTTGGATAGGACCATTGCTTCCGGGATTTCCTGTTTGACTTTTTCAAAGAAAGCAATCCATTCCGGTGTGGTTTCCGGCCATTTGCCGTTGTTGTATTTCTCTACCAGATCCCAGCGGGCGATCAGCCAGCTTCCTTCCGGAAGCCCCTGGTATTTCATTGGTATAAAAAAGTTCTTACCTGTTGTTGGTTCCTTTACCCACTTCATCATTTCTGGAGTAATTACGTTTTTCACATTACGGCTGTTTTGATAGTAATCATCCAAAGCTATAAAAGCACCGTCGCGCGCTGCTTCCGGAGCGGTTGTACTGTAAGAAGTTCCAATACAATGCACAATATCGGGCAAATCTCCAGCAGACAGACGCAGCTGTAGCTTAGTATCATAATCGGTATAAAGAGGCTGTTCGATGGTTAAATCGACATTTGCCCATTCCTTTATTGCATCGGCCCACGCATTGTCGTTAATATCAACACCATTGGGAATGGTTAAACCGGAATCGCAGAGCAGCATTGTCAATTTAACTTTTTCTTTGGCAGCATTTATTTCCTTGTCGTCCGGTACCTCTGGCTCATCAGAAGCTGTTGGAGTTGCTTCTGCTGAACTGGTATTGGGTGGATCAGCTGATGGAGATTGATCCACGTTCTGGTTTGTGTCACTGCATCCAGTAAACATGGATAGTGACAGACAGAAGATAAGCGCGGTTAGAAAACTTTTTTTCAATGCTTTCATGTTCGGCCTCCTTATATTTTTTATTTTCATGAGAATGATCATTCTCATAAAATACAAGTAAGTTACTTCGAACAATAAACTTTGACAGGGCAGTTATTAAAACCGATAATTCTTCCATGTAATTCTATTGTTTTAAAAAATACAGTTTTTCTCTTGATAATTTATTTCAATTTGCGAATACACATGAGTACACCGAGTAAAAATAAACATTATTTCCTGTGTGGGATATAAATCAGCTTTATGGTTTTTATAATTATATTATATTCCAAATTTTCAAAATAGCAACAATTTTTTCGAATATTAATGCAAAAATTTATTCAATTATTAGATTAAATTTGCACAAGATATTTATGGTGAAAAATGGGCTGGAGAAAGAGTATATCAGCTGAAAAAATCCCTCACACAAAATTTATGTGTGAAGGATTTTCTCTTAATTTAAAATTATATTTTCATCTGAAAGCTCCAGCGAGCTGACGACAGCCAGCACTTTTTTGTCATAATAGCGGCTGATAGAACCGGTCCTTTTTTTGTATTTGTTAAAACCGCCCTGTCCCATATTGTATCCGTTCAGAATATGAATGGTAAGTTCTTCGCCCGTATAGCCGTCCTCTTCGTAGGAATCGGTTAAATACTGCAAATCTCCGCATAGTGCGCGGACCCCGTGTTCTAAGATATACGGATCAAATTCGGATTCTGGAATCTGTGCCATGGCAGCGTAATGATCCAGGTAATAGCTGTTGATCTGCGCAATGCCCATATCGGTGGAACCGTTGTTATTTTTATGGGAAACATTTGTCCGGTAATTGCTTTCCACGGAAAGAATTCCAAGGACCAGAGGATAATCTACTTCATACTCTTCACAGATTTCATAGATCAGTTTTTGCTGCGCCTGTTCGAGCGGCACGTCCGTATAATAATAATCTTCTACACTTGGTTCATCCGTGACCGCTTCACTGGACAAAGCCACTTCATCTGCAATAGGATGATAAACAGGACTTTGGTCGGCAGTTTCTGCGATAGACGATAAATCAACTGCTGCTGTGATATCTTCCGGAGGATTGGGAACCGGTTGGATTAGCATAACACATGCAGACAGAAGTGCTAATAATTTCATTGTTGTTTTCTCTCCTCATAAATTTTATTTGATGCTAACAGGATTGACCAAGTTTTCGAAATTTATAACATCTGTTTCATACTTTTGTAATTTTTCTGGAAATAAATAGCACCAAATAAAGAATCATGAATCGAACATCAAATCAAGCAATATGATTTTAATTGTAATAAAGTAAATAAATAAATTTGATATTTGATAAGACGATCCATTTAAAATCTATACGATAAAATCCCATAGTGGGACAGAATTTTCAAGGAAAAAGAAGATATGCTAAAAAATAGTAATAAAAAATGAAGCAGAACACAGTTCTGCTGCTTCATTCTTATGCAAAACACCAGCAGATAACATAAACAAAATTGAACGAACAATTTACCATTCCATTTTTAAGCCAAGATACGCAGCCCGTTTTAAAAGAAATCCGGCGGAGATTTTTTCCGCCGGATACTTTTTGAAATGAAAATGGAACCCTTTGATTATCTCTTGGAGAACTGAGGTGCACGGCGGGCAGCCTTCAGACCATACTTTTTGCGTTCCTTCATTCTGGGGTCACGGGTCAGGAAGCCGTTCTGTTTCAGCTCACCGCGGAGCTCTTCATTGTATTCTAAAAGCGCACGGGAAATACCATGACGGATTGCACCGGCCTGACCGGTTACGCCTCCGCCTACCACGTTGACGACAACGTCAAACTTATCGGTCAGCTTGGTAACTTCCAGCGGCTGGCGCACAATCAGCTTCAAAGTATCGAGGCCAAAATAATCGTCAATGTCTCTTTTGTTTATGGTAATGACGCCGCTGCCAGGTATCAGTCTGACACGGGCAATTGATTTTTTTCTTCTTCCGGTTCCGTAATACTGTACTTTATCTGCCATTATACTTTCCCTCCTTATTTGATTTCACCGGTCCACATTTTAGGCATCTGCGCTGCATGCTTGTGAT
Source organism: uncultured Clostridia bacterium (assembly GCA_944393585.1). Lineage (GTDB taxonomy): Bacteria > Bacillota > Clostridia > CALYAR01 > CALYAR01 > CALYAR01. Next base: position 3,286 of record CALYAR010000138.1, read on the forward strand.
CTGCGCCAGAATAAACGCGAAGGCGTGTCAAAGCCTTCCGGCCGATCGTAGTATTGGGGAGCATACCGTTTACTGCCATCATCATTGCTTTTTCAGGATTTTTGCGCATCAAGTCGGAATACTTAATCTCTTTTAAACCTCCGACATAGCCGGTATGATAATAGCGGGTTTTCTGCTCTAATTTCTTTCCGGTTAAAACAGCCTTGTCTGCGTTGATAATGATAACGTGATCTCCGCAGTCAACATGGGGGGTGAAAGTTGGAAGGTGTTTTCCGCGCAAAATAGACGCTGCCTGTGCAGCAACTCTGCCGAGCGGTTTGCCTGCGGCGTCTATGATAAACCAGCTTCTGTTTACATTTTGTGGATTTGCCATATAGCTGCTCATTGTTTTTCCTCCTTAATAAATTAGAATTCTTTTCCTATTGTAAGCACCGGTCAGTCTCCGCAAAGAAGCCGAACGAAGCGTACTCTTTCAAACTCTTTAGCATTGTAATATAGAATTTTACTTCTGTCAAGAGGTTTTTTAAAAAAATATATTTTTTGTCCTGGCATCTTAAAAATACTCGGGATATCTCTCTTTTTCGCTTATATACTCAACTTCTATTTTTACATTTGGCATTGAAAAAAAGAACGTTTCCGTATACAATCAAATATGGATGATATGAGTAAAACCTGTGTTAGTTCGGAAAGGAATCGGATTATGAAGCTGCAAAAATTTTTGAGCCCGTTTCGCAAGGCGATTGAGGATTACCAGATGATCCAGGAAGGAGACCGGATTGCGGTGGGACTTTCGGGGGGAAAGGATAGTATGGCGCTGCTTCGCGGTTTATCAGAGCTGAAGAAATTTTACCCTCGCTCGTTTGAATTATGTGCGATTACCATTGATATGGGTTATCCGGAAAGTGATTTTACCCCTCTCTCTGCTTTTTGCGAAGAGCTCAAAGTGCCGTTTATATTGGAGCATACCGATATAAAAGAGGTAGTTTTTGACATTCGCAAGGAAGAAAATCCATGTTCGCTTTGTGCTAAAATGCGCCGGGGTGCGCTCAATCAGGCGGCTAAGCGGGCTGGTTACCATAAAGTCGCACTGGGGCACCACTTTGACGATGTGGTGGAGACTTTCTTTTTATGTTTGTTTTACGAAGGTCGGATTCACTGCTTTGCACCGGTCACATATTTGGATCGAACCCAGATTACTGTAATTCGGCCGCTGATTTATCTGAAAGAAGGTGATATCCGCAGCTTTGTATCCGAAGAATCATTGAATGTTCAAAAAAGCCTATGTCCGGCAGACGGGAACACCAAACGAGAGGAAATGAAGCAGCGTATCTGGCAGTTAAACGGGGATTATTCGGATTTAAAGAAAAAAGTTTTTACAGCCATTCAAAACAGCGGTATTCCTGGATGGAAATACCAAAATAAGGAATAATATACAGCCGAATCGACTTTGTATGACATCAAAATAATGTTATAAATATGGAAATAAATTATATTTTCATAATAAATTTGCAATAATTTTGGTAAATATTTCATTATAACTATTGAAAAGCACAATATCTTGTGCTATAATTCACTCGACAACACGATAAAAAGATAGAGGTGGAAGTAGTGGTACCAGGCATCGAACAAGGATCGATTTGGAAAGAGGTCGATCACGTACTGAAACAGATCGCTGATAAAATCTCACTCAGCGATGAAATGCTCAAGATTTATGAATCGCGAAAAGACATTGAAGCAAACATTTCTCCGCCGGACAAAGTTGCAGAAGAACTTGTACAACTCTTTATTGATCTTGAAAATTTCAGAAATCGGATTAAAAACATCGAAAACGCTCATTGGTTAGAACATCATCAATTTTACAGTCAAGTAGAAAGTCCCGTTATCTCAGGCCCGCAGGAAAATCCATTCTTTCATATGTAGACAAATCCCATGAATAATATGATGTAGAGTATGTGCAAGACAAAAGAAGACAAAAAGGAACAGCGACAGATTTTTTTCGCTGTTCTTTTTTAGGGAGGCATTTTTTAATTGGAATATTCGAAATAGTTGGAAAGTCTGATATTTCGTTGTCAATATACTTGTATTTTTTTCTTTATTTTCATGATAGTACCGCGAAGCGAAATCTTTTTCAAGAAAAAAGAAAGGGAAGAATTGAAAGTTTCTTTTCTTGTAGAAAAAGATTTCGCTTATACCTGTTTTTTTTGTTTGGAAAATATGATATGATGGTCAATAGGTTGCAGGGAAGACAAGTAGAAGTGCGAAAAATTTGTTTTGTTCTGCTGTTATGAATGAAGTGGAAAGCCAGTGAGCTGACGATAAAAAAGAGGGGACTATATGATAAAATTTGAAGCTGGAGAATATGATGTTGCGGTAATCGGAGCCGGCCATGCAGGGTGTGAAGCGGCTTTCGCCGCAGCGCGTCTGGGCTGCCGCGTGATTCTGTTTTCCATCAGTCTGGATGCAGTGGCGAATCTGCCTTGCAATCCAAACATAGGCGGTACTGCCAAAGGACATCTTGTGCGTGAATTGGACGCGTTAGGCGGTGAAATGGGGAAAGCGGCGGATGCAGCTACTATATCATCGAAAATGCTCAATGTTGGAAAGGGTCCTGCTGTTCACTCGCTTCGGGCTCAAATTGACAAAAAAATGTATCAGACCGAAATGAAAAGCCGTTTGGAGCATCAGGATAACCTGATTTTAAAGCAGGCGGAAATTGTAGAAATCGAGTGGAACGGGAACCGGCCCGCTGCAGTGGTGAGTGCTACCGGTGCCGTTTACCGGACAAAAGCCGTGATTATCGCATCCGGTACCTATTTGGGCGGAAAGATCATTATCGGCGAGGTTATGTATTCCGGCGGCCCCGACGGCGTGTTTGCAGCAAATGAGCTGACAAAGTGCCTGGTTGACGCTGGGATTCCCATTCGCCGCTTTAAAACGGGAACGCCGCCGCGTGTACACAGCCGGAGCCTGGATTTTTCTAAGATGGAAAAGGAAGAAGGAGACGCGCATCCCGTCCCGTTTTCTTTTGAAACAAAAGTGCCTCCGGTCAATCAGGTGGCTTGTTACTTAATTTACACCAACGCCAAAACGCATGAGATTATTCGGGCAAATTTAGACAGGGCGCCGCTCTACAGCGGCAAGATCAAAGGAATCGGGCCGCGGTACTGTCCGTCGATCGAAGACAAGGTTGTGCGGTTTGCCGATAAGGAGCGGCATCAATTATTTGTGGAGCCGATGGGGCTCTCTACCTGCGAGATGTATCTGGCAGGTATCAGCTCCAGTCTTCCGGAAGAAATACAGATCCAGATGCTCAAAACCATTGAGGGATTGGAACATGTTGAGATCACGCGTGACGCATACGCCATTGAGTATGATTGCTGTGATCCCACGGCACTCAATCCAACATTGGAGTTTAAAGAATTTCCCGGGCTATATGGAGCGGGGCAGTTTAATGGAACCAGCGGATATGAAGAGGCAGCTTGTCAGGGTTTTATGGCCGGCGTCAATGCCGCCCTCAAAATTCAGGGGAAACCGGCGTTTACTCTCAAGCGGTCAGACGCATACATTGGGACGCTCATAGACGATCTGGTTACCAAAGGGACGAACGAGCCTTACCGGATGATGACGTCACGCTCGGAATACCGGCTTTTGCTGCGGCAGGACAATGCGGATGCACGGCTCACGCCGATGGGCTATAAGCTCGGCCTGATCAGCGAAGAACGCTGGAGGGAATTTCTGCAAAAACAAGAATTAATCAAGCAGGAGATCGAACGTGTTTGTTCAGTTAATGTTCCGCCGCAGACAGCAAATGCGTGCATAGAACCATACGGCAGTACGCCGGTTAAAACGGGAATTAAACTTTCGGATCTGCTCCGCCGCCCCGAACTGGATTATCACAAGCTTGCTCCGGCGGATCCCGGCCGGCCGGAACTTCCGGAGGATGTCTGCGAGCAGGTGCAGATCAGCATTAAATACGATGGCTATATCCGCCGGCAGCTTGCACAGGTAGAGCAGTTTAAGAACTTGGAAGATAAGCTGCTTCCTGAGGATGTAGATTATGAGACCATATATGGGCTTCGCACCGAGGCGCGGCAGAAGCTGAATAAGATGCGGCCGGCGTCAGTCGGACAGGCTTCCCGGATTTCCGGAGTATCTCCGGCGGATATTACGGTGCTTTTGATCTGGCTGGAGGCAAACAAGGGGAGAAAAGAATGAAAGAACGATTAAAACAAGGACTTGAGCAAATGGGGCTGCCCGCAGGCGATACAACGCTTGCCCAATTCGATACTTATGCAGAGCTTCTGGTCTCTTACAATGAAAAAATAAATCTAACTTCTATTACAGAACCGCAGGAAATTGCAGAAAAGCATTTTCTCGACAGTGTAGTCCCGCAGAATCTCATTCCCGAAGGCAGCCGTGTCATTGATGTTGGAACGGGTGCGGGCTTTCCGGGGCTGCCGCTTCGGATCGTGCGTCCGGACATTGAGCTGATGCTTTTGGATTCGCTGGAAAAGAGGATTCATTTTTTACAGGAAGCTGTCAGCGCGATGCACTTGGAGGGCGTCACCTTTCTTCATGCGCGGGCAGAGGATGCCGCACGCGAACCGGCTTGGCGGGAAAAGTTTGATGTGGCGGCGGCACGGGCTGTTGCTCAGCTTCGCGTGCTTTGTGAATATTGTCTTCCTTTTGTTCGAGTGGGAGGATATTTTCTTGCATGGAAGGGGCCGGGCGCAGAGGAGGAAGCCGCGGCCTGCAAAAGGGCGCTGCAGACCTTGGGAGGAGAGCTTTTGGAAATTCGTCCCCTGGTTATTCCAGGGACGGATTTGGATCACAAAATTGTTGTGATAAAAAAAGTTCGCCAAACCCCGCCAGGCTATCCCAGAAAGGCAGGGAAACCGACAAAAAGTCCTTTGTAATCTGTCTGTTTATGGAATTATAAACCAAAAAAAGAAGAACGGTTTTTCTTCACAAATACCCAATATATGGTATAATGTGGACAAAGATGGTTCTTTTTTATTGCCGGAGTATTTCCGGCCAACCGCTACAGACAAAAATTGAGGAGGAAAATAAAATGATGGAAGTATTGAAAACAATTATGCCGGATGAGCGTCACAGGGTCATAGAACTGCCGGTTGATTCCGTTAAACCGAATCCCTATCAGCCGCGGAGGGTATTTGAGCCGGGAGCACTGGACGAGCTTGCCTCTTCCATCATTGAGTTTGGTGTTCTTCAGCCGATCAGTGTACGCCGGATTGGCTCGCAATACGAGCTGATTGCAGGAGAGAGGCGCCTTCGTGCCTGTAAGCTGGTCGGGCTTCCTACAATTCCCGCTATTATTTATAATTTTAAAGACGATGATTCAGCCCTATTGGCTCTGCTGGAAAACCTGCAGCGCGAGGATTTGGGGTTTTTGGAAGAAGCCGAAGCCTATGAACATTTAATCTGTGACCATGGAATGACGCAGGAAATGGTGGCGAATCGAATTGGAAAAAAACAGTCTACCGTGGCAAACAAGCTCCGGATTTTAAAGCTGTCTCCGGAAGTCAAACGAATTATAAAAGAAAACAATTTGACAGAGCGGCACGCACGTGCGCTTCTGAAACTAAGAGATGAAGAACTGCAGCTTGAGCTGCTCAAGAAAATTTGTGAAAAAGGCCTCAACGTCAGCCAGACGGAAGAAGAGGTAGAAAAAATTATTGAGCGAATCACCAATCCGGACCCGACAAAATCAAAAGGGCTACCTTCGAAAAAGATAAAGCTGACAAAGGGGTTCCGCGATATTCGAATTCTGGTCAACACGGTCAAACAGGCGGTCGATTATATCAAAAAAGCCGGAGTGAAAGCAAGTTTTGACGAAAAAGACAGCGGGGAATATGTCGAATACACAATAAAAATTTTAAAACAAGCCTGATTGCGATTCCTATGCGGTTTGAACAATTTTAGAGTTATCCACAGGAAAAGGTTGATAACTTCCTATAATTTGTGTATAACTCTTAGCATTTCTGATTAATCAAGGACTTTTTGCGTGGATAAGCAGAGAAAGGCCAAGATTTTGGTGTGGATAACTTGTTTTGTTTTGCGGACATAATGTAGAATTGTGCCTCAGTGAAAAAGTAAAAATGTAAAAAAAAAGAAAATAAATTTGTTTTCATTCAAGTATTTAAAATTTTCAATCGGAAAGAATGATAAATGGATAGAACGAAAATTTTAAATGTTTGGTGGTGCGGTCTGCATGAATAAAATAATAGTATCCTCTTCTCCCTGTTTGCACGGCAATGTCTGTGCTTCTGGTTCAAAAAATGCTTCTCTGCCGCTTTTAGCGTCCGCTTTATTAAGTGAAGAAGAAAGCCTGCTGGAAGATATTCCAAAACTAAAAGACATTAAAGCGATGTGTGATCTTTTAGAAAGCATTGGTGCTGAAGTCAGCCGATACAAAAACACAGTTAAAGTAAAAGCAAAAGAAATTGATCCGCTCGCACCTCCTTATGAGCTGGTCAGTCAGCTGCGCGGCTCTTTCCTGCTTGCGGGGCCGCTTCTTGCCCGCTTTGGGAAGGTCAGGATCAGTCTTCCCGGCGGGTGCCGCATCGGGACGCGGCCTGTCGATTTGCATTTAAAAGGTTTTGGTTTAATGGGAGCGGAGATCGACCAGGGACATGGATATGTGGAAGCGTCTTGTAAAAAGCTCTGCGGCACGAAAATTTATTTGGATGTGCCCAGCGTGGGAGCCACGGAAAATATTATGATGGCGGCAACGCTTGCAGAAGGAGAAACGGTAATTGAAAATGCTTCCGTTGAGCCGGAAGT
>CALYAR010000139.1 GCA_944393585.1 uncultured Clostridia bacterium
GCCGGTGCTGCTTTTGACGGAACACCTGGTAGCTTTCCTTTGATAAGCGTTTGAAAATAAGCTGCTGTTCTTCAATTGTTAAAACAGCAATTCCATTTTTCTCCCCATAGCAACAATCATGGAGAAATTTTTTCACAGCGTCACGCCAGTTTAAAGCAGGATCGGCCATCAACTTTTGAACATACTCAATGATTTTAGGCTGTTGCCAGTATAACGTTTCGAGCACCAGATCTTCTTTTGTTGAGAAAAAGGAATAGAAAAAAGTTCGTGAAATACCAACTTTTTTATACACCTGCTCTACTGTTGTATGTTGTATGCCTTGTTTTGCCATCAATTCAAGCCCAACTGTAACAAGTGCCGTTCTAATACGTTCCCTATCTTCCTCTGAATAAGCTGCCCTTGGCATTGCATCACCTCCTTATAATAAAAACAAATTCCGAATTTTAACTTTATTTTACCACATTGAATAAGATAACACAAGAGCGAAATATCACAGCTATGATATTCCCAAACGCTGATACTTCCGGAGAGCGCACATTTTAGCAAGCAGGGCAAGTGTGGCCACACTTGCTCGTTTCTTAAATTTTGACCTGCGGTTAAAATACAAAAGACGGCTTTTTGAAGAGATTCCTCAAACCCGGCACTTTGGGCCAACTTGGCCAGAATTGTGCACCAATCCAGTTGCTCCGGCCTCTCTCCACAAAGTGCGCTTTACGAGGTCCTCTTCCCGGAACCATCGCGGTCTGTCGGCCTTGTCTGCAGGATAACAGGAACGGCTCTCGACCCTCTTTTCCTCTCTGTGAACATCCGTTTTATGAGGTGGTATTGCGCAAATACGCCGCCAAACGGAAAAGTGAGGAAGACGAGGTGCAAGGCTTTTGGAGGTCATTATTTATGGACTTGACCATATCAGCCGCTCCATTTTGGATTTTTCCAATATGATAAAACTGTTCCAGCAGTACAAAGTGAAGTTTGTATCCTCCGCAAAAAAGTTTGATACCTCCACCTCCGATGGGACGGGATATACTGAATATCTGTATCCTGTTCGCCCAGCTAGAACGGGAAACGATACAGAAAGCGGGTGACCAGACGCTTACTATTCCCTCAGTCAGCGGGGATTCAAAATGGGGAACAAGAACCCATACGGCTTCCATACCGAGCCTATCCAGATCGACAGTATTCATGAAGCTAGTAGCAAATCCTGAAGAAGCGGAACAAGTCAAAGAAAATTCCAGCTTTCTGGACACATGAGACAAAGCGGATTTCAACGACAAGCGCTGAGCGATGGATTTAATGATTTCCGCTATCTACGCTACAAGCGAAAGTATCAACACCATATGGAAAATATAAAGGTGCATGAGCGCCGCTATATACTGCAATCTTTTGCACTTTGTAAACTAAGCTACGCTGTATTTTGGCGGGATGCTCACGAAAACATGCACATGATCCTTTGAGTAAGCGTCAACCTCACCCGCATAGCAAGTGGTTTTTGAACGCCGCCTTTTGGCTGTTGTTCTACTGCTAAAGCGATAGTGAGAAATCGCCTTGTCCATTACAGCACAAGGCGATTTTTGATTCCGATCATTCATTCTTCTGGCTGCCACCAAAGGCAGGGCAAGAGCTCTTCCAGAGTTAAAATTTTATCGATATCCACCATAACCAAGGTTTGAAGATTTTGATGATTGACCTGATAAATCATCTCGCGGCAACGGCCACAGGGCGGAAGAATTCGTTCCCGCGTCACTGCAACTATCTTAGCAATTTCAGCCTCTCCTGCTTTCAGCATTGCAGATATGGCAGAGCTTTCTGCGCAGAATCCCAATCCGCAGTCAGTGTCAACGTTGATCCCAAAATAGGTATTTCCTGCTTTGGTTTCCAGCCCGCAGGCGACCACTCCCGCGCTGCACTGCGGAGACAAATTATTTCTTTCAAATAATAGTTTCCGTGCCTGAGCGATTAATTCTGTGAATTCCACACTTGATTTGCTCCTTTCACACTTTTAAGCATGACTCTTTTTAAGCAAGACCATAACCCATTTGAAATGCTTTTAAGTTGACATCTACAAATTGCGGCTTTACCGTCCTGCGGACAGCCTGAATCCACTTATCGCAGTCAATTCCGCTGTGTTTTGCCATAATTCCCATCAGCACAATATTGACTGATTTCTGATTTCCTGCTTCTGTTGCGATAGAAAGTGCGTCAACTGCTGTCACGTCAATTCCCATCGCTTTTATTTTTTCAATAATATTGGAAGGATACTTTGCTTCTCCTGTAATCACAGGCATTGGGTCAATTTTCTGCGTATTGACGATCAGCTTACCTCCCTTTTTCAGATAAGAAACCCAGCGGTAAGCTTCTAATTCTTCAAAAGAAACGATTACGTCCGCTTCTCCCTTTTCAATAACAGGAGAGTGAACCTGATCCCCATAAATGACATAGGTAACTACGCTTCCGCCGCGCTGCGCCATTCCATGTACTTCCGACATCTTGACGTCATATCCTTCATCCATTGCGACGGCGCCCAAAACGCGGCTTGCAAGCAGGGTTCCCTGCCCTCCAACACCGACTATCATGACTTTCATATTACTTTCCCACCTTTTCTATTGCATCAAATTTGCACATTCTCATGCAGAGACCACATCCGTTGCACAGAGAATGGTCGATTGTGATATTGCCTTCTTCATTGATAAAGATAGCCGGACATCCAATTTTCATGCACATTTTGCATTTTTTGCACTTGTCTTGATTAATTATGACCGGAGCGCCATAGTTCACACTCTTAAGCAGTGCGCAGGGACGCTGGGCTATGATGACAGAGGGTTCATCCGCTTCTGTCTCTTCCCGAACCACTTTTTCAAACGCTTCCAAATCAAACGGATCGCAGATACGCACCCGGTCGATTCCTACGGCATGGGCCAACTTTTCCAGATCAACCGCCTTAGTTGGTTCTCCCTTGATCGTTTTTCCAGTGGTTGGATTATCCTGGTGACCTGTCATACCCGTAATTGAGTTGTCCAAAATAATGACCGTATTATTGCCTTTATTGTATACAATATCAATTAATCCAGTAATGCCGGAATGGATGAAAGTGGAATCGCCAATGACCGAAACCAGCTTTTTGGAAAACTCTTTGCCTCTGGCCTTTTCCATTCCCAGAGCGGCCGAAACGCTTGCGCCCATGCAAACACAAGTATCGACCGAGTTCAGCGGAGCAAGCGCACCTAATGTATAGCAACCAATATCGCCGCTTACAGTAAGTCCTAATTTTTTGAGCACATAATACGTAGCCCGATGCGGACATCCAGGACACATAACCGGCGGACGGATCGGGACATTCTCTTCCACCTGATATTTAAAAGGAGCCGGAATCCCGAGTACCACTTCTTTGATTTGGGCAGCTGTATATTCACCAATCAAAGAGAATTTTTCTTTTCCAACAACCGGAATACCAATTACCCTGCAGTGTTCTTCAATCACTGGGTCTAGCTCTTCAATGACATAAACGGTCTCTAAATTAGCCGCAAAATCTTGAATGAGCTTTTTGGGCATTGGATAGACCATACCAAGCTTCAAATAATTTACTTGATTTCCCAGTGCTTCTTTGGCATACTGATATGCAATTCCATCGGTAATGACCCCAATTTTGGAATGGTTATCTTCTACAGTATTGAATTCACACTCCTCCGCAAATTCCTGTAATGCCAAAGTGCGCTTTTCCACGTCAATATGACGCTTTTTCGCCATAGCAGGCATCATTACATTCTTACCAGGATTTTTTACATATTCACGCACTCCCAGATCGTTTCTCTCTTCTAAAGAGACCAAACTCTGGGAATGAGAAATGCGCGTGGACAGGCGAATAATAAAAGGAGTATCAAACCGCTCTGATAATTCAAAAGCTTTTTTGGTATACTCTTTGCATTCGCGGCTGTCTGCCGGCTCCAGCATCGGAATCTTCGACGCCTTGGCATAGTGACGGGAATCCTGCTCATTCTGCGAACTGTGCATTCCGGGATCGTCAGCCACTGCAATTACCATACCGGCATTGACGCCAATATAGCTCACGGTAAAAATGGGATCCGCTGCAACATTGAAGCCTACATGTTTCATACAAGTCAGACTCCGTGCTCCCATTGTAGCAGCACCGATTGCCACTTCGGCAGCAACTTTTTCGTTCGGAGCCCATTCGGAATAAACTTCATCATATTTTGCAATTTCTTCTGTAATTTCTGTACTGGGAGTGCCGGGATAAGACGAAACAACCCGTACGCCGCCTTCATAGGCTCCGCGGGCAACTGCTTCATTTCCGAGCATTAATTTCTTTTCCAACAGTAAAACACCTCTTTACCCTTATTGATAAAACTATTATAACAGATATGATTTCGAAAATCCAGTCATTGACCGATTTCTCCGCAATTTATCTACTGTTTTGCCGAATCATATCGAGCTTTGAAATAAATTATCACTGCATCAAAAAATACCCTGCCGCAGTTACAGTGCAGATTGAGAAGAGACATCCAGCTGAAAACAGAAAAAATTTGTTTCTCTCTCTTGACAGCAAGCCAAAGGAACGATATGATGAAAATCGAAATATAAATCAAGGAGTCTCGACATGCTGCAAAACATAAAACTTGTAATTTTTGACTTAGATGGTGTCATTGCTGATACGGAACCACTTCATTTTTATGCCAAAAGTACAATATTAAAATCTATGGGGCTTGACAATAAGATCGATATCAATGCCTTTATCGGAAAACCAAACAAAGATTTTTGGGAATTGGCTCTGCATGGCAGCGGGATCGAAGTTTCGTTAGATGATCTGGAAAAAAAACAATATGATATCATCCTAGAGCAAATGCGGGAAAGAAAAATGCAGCCTAGTCAAGGACTTGCAGCTGTTTTCGATTACTTGAAAGCCCATCAAATCAAAATAGGACTTTGTTCTTCCTCTAACCGCTATTACATTGACCGGCTTCTTTCCTTTTTTCAGATAAGTCATTTTTTTCAGGTTACAGTGGGCGGAGATGAAGTAAAAGTCAAAAAACCTGCGCCGGACGGCTATTTAAAAGTACTAGAACTGGCAGGCATACCGGCACAATATGCAGTTGCAGTGGAAGATTCCACTTCCGGCATCCAGGCTGCAAAAAATGCTGATTTGACTTGTATAGGCTATCAAAATCCCACATCGGAAAATCAAAATTTAGAGAAAGCAGATCAGAAAATCTACTCCATATCGGAACTGATCGGGCTTTTTGATGATAACAAATAAATACTATCATGTTCACAGTTAGAACGAAATTACTGGAAAAATCTCTCTTAATAAAGAACATATATTTATCCAAAACGGCAAAAAATGCACAGATTCTTACTGTGCATTTTTTATTGGTAAGATAGACCTTTATTCATTTTCCAGCCGGTAATATTCTGCTACTTCATTTAAAAGCTGAATCAATTGATCTGCTTTCTCCGCTCCTAGATGCTGCAGCAATCCTTCGTAGCGCTTTTTATATATCTGATATCGTTTTTCCAAAAAGTCTTTTCCCTTTCGCGTTGTGGAGATATATACGATTCTTTTGTCAATTTCAGCTGGCTTCTTCTTTAGAAGCCCAAGTCCTACCAGCATATTGATATTTTTTGTAGCAGTCGGCATCGCCACTTCTGAGGCATGGCTGATGTCAGAAACCTTTACTTGGTTCTTTTTACCATTTGCTGCTGTTTCAAGCCGTCTGGTATTCAATAAAGTAATAAATTCTCCATGTGTAATTTCCATGTCTGAATTTTTTGTTTTTAGCAATCCCCGAAACATTAAAAGAGTGGAAATCAGCTCTTCTAACATTTTTTCTTCCATCTCCTCTGCCATATTCCTCCCCGCCTTTCTATTTTACTATCAATTTTTACTACGATGTATATTTAACAAAGTAAATCATTAGGAAACAATAGGATGTATTATATTTACTTTTTTCATTTCTGTCAAGGATTCCTTACATATGTTCACAATTTGTTTTAAATCTTTTCATTTTTCGAGTATTTCGTCTATATGCACTACGATTTCCTTCTATTTTGTTAATAATTTGTTTACAGTTTATATATAGTATTTTGAAGAAGAGAGTGTTATGATATAACTGTAATCGAAAGGAGGCGATAACAAAGCGATGAACAACAACATAACTTCAACAGGGCTGATGATTGCACTGTACTATTTAAATCTATCTTTGGGTTATGCAATCGAACAAAATAAAGGCGAAGTTGAAGGCGGAAACGATTCTGTTTCCATTGAGCAGTTCAATTTTGGAAACGAAGAAGATTTGAACGAGTACATTCAAAAGAAAGCTGAATTGAACTAACTTATATTTGCTTACTACTCAAGTATTATATAGATAGGCTGAAACTCCTTATTTAAATTTAATTTACCCCCTAAACCCCTTAAATCCGTTTAAATCCCCTATTTAAACGGTAGGAAAAAAGACAAGGTTACCCGCCTTGTCTTTTTTCCTTTTTTCTTAAATACTAAGGTTGTGTTATCGTATTAGTTCCTATCAAAATTCAAATGTCAATCTTATTTTTGATAATTGGAATCGATTATTTTAAATGGAAAGGCCCATACCAAAATTCTGAACAAGTCCAGTAAAAACGGACAAAGAAAAATTTCCTCCTATGGTTGGACTATATCATGTAAGTAGACACAAAAAAAGAGGAAAATATCCGGTAGCAGCCTAAGAACTCTGCTCCGTCCCATCTGTCCAGATAGCTGGAATTTTCTTGACCTTTTCTGGGCGGATGAATATAGATTATATTTGTTATAGTTCGTTTTGCGGACTGTAATTCTGTTTTCAGCTACTGTTCACCGATGAACTATCTCATGACTGCCTGTGCCGTATATCCGAAAGCCAGGAAATCAGCCCGGAAAACTCTCTATTCCCACGCTCTCAGAATTGTGGTAGAATAAAATAGAAGGAACGGAAAAGCGGAAGTTGTGGAGTTAAATATGAAACAGCACAATCCCAGATTGGCCAACCCGCTGGAAGGCTTCTTGCAGGCCGCCTAGGAAACCCGCCAGAGCGGACAGCGAGCCGGAACAGGCGGCGATGGCGCGGCTCAAGCTGAACTATGGGAAACTGTCAGAAGAAAGAAAGTGGCTAAAAAGAATTGTGCAAAAGTCGGACTTGCTTAAAAATCCAAAGCATCAGCGAGGAAGAAAGCAGGAGAACGGAAAATCGAGATTTGGAGTGATGAACTATGAAACTATTTGATTGGGGCGGGAGAGAATAAAGACATACTTCTTTGATGAAACGGACTATAAAATGTAAGGAGAGCAAAGAGGTATGAACACAATAAAATTAAGACCAATCATTACCGCTGAAGAGAAAAACACATTTGTAAGTGAAATACAAGAGGCTTTTCAAATTTCTTATGTATCAGAGTTTGGCGGATTTGAAAAAGAAGTTCTTCCTACAGAAGATATAGAAGAATCTTTTAACGCAAAAGGCGCTGAAGCATATATTGCAGAAATTGACGGAGAAAGAATTGGCGGAACAATCATTGTTATAGATGATAAGACCGGCTACAACTCACTTCATCTTTTGTATGTGAAATCAGGCTCACAAAATGCTGGAAACGGATTTAAAATATGGAAAGCGATTGAAGAACTGCATCCTGAAGCAAGAATTTGGGAGACACATACCCCATATTACGATAAGCGGAACATTCATTTTTATGTAAATCGTTGTGGTTTCAAGATTGTAGAATTTTTTAATCCTAAGCACAAAGACCCACACTAAATAGGTGAAACCGCAGGCAACATCCCAAAAAAGAACAATTATTTCTTTAGATTTGAAAAAGAAATGAAATCCAGATAATAATTTATTGGAAGATAGTAAAGCTATCCGATCCAGTCAACGCTCAAAATGAACGAGTATTTGAACTGCACCCCTTTCGTTGGCTCTCTTGTCCAACTTTTGGGGTACAGTTCAACTAACGCTCTCTACACTGAATGACATAGTAAAGGCAGTTTATGTTCATGTGCCGGGCAAGTCAAAGGGATATCCGAACCAGCAAATTGACATTTCCTATAACCTTATAGGAATACTCCCCGCGTCTTTGCTACACAGCCTGCAAAGCGGAGAAAGGGTATAGCCAAAGCTACGCTGTTTCCCGAAAACAATCTTATGTTGTTTTATGAGTGCCGCGCCAATATAGTAGTTTCTTTTATTCAATCATAAACAGGATTTCTTCTTTGCCCGTTTTTACTGGACTTATTCACTTCTGTGGTTTTATTCATATGTTCCGGGGAATTTAATATCGGTTAACCATCTCCATAACCATCTGTTCCCATCGCACCAGGTTTTCCAGTTTGTATCCAACGGAGCTGATATCTTTTAAAACAATATCGCAGCTGCACCCATTACGGCGGCAAGAGTCCAGGGTGCGGGAAATCTCGCGCCGGAGAGCCTCCTCATCCAGCGTGGCGGCGACTGCCGCAGGGTTCGGCTTGTTTGCCAGCACATATTTTTTCCCAATGGCTTCCGCGGCAACATCCACGTCCGCCCACGGCGTAACCGAGATTTTCCGCAGGTGCGGCAGCTTTTCAACAATATCCATCTTCCGGTCAAGCGGCTCGCAGCAACCGTAATAAGTCATCCCGAACGGCTCCATCACTTCTTTCATATAAGCGATATCAAATTCCTCGTGCATTGTCTTGGAAACGGAGGAAAAAATCTGCGCCATCCCTCTTCCCCAGATCTGGCTGCGTTTAACAGGGCCGCCGTCCCCCTCCCCTGGAAGAGTACTGTTGAGTGCGGACGTGCAATGGATATTGAGCGGGTTGGCCTCATACAGCCCCAGTTCTTCCATTTGTTCCGACACGCGTAACTCAATATCAGTAAAACGCCGGATAATTGCATGGCTGAATTCCGGACGTTCGGCAAGGTCTATTAGCAGCGGGGTAACGCCTCGGTAATTGGCGATCTTATCCCACATCGATATGTAAGAATTATGTCCGGTGATCCGTACCGGAAGGATATCCCCGATGGCATTGGCAACCCGTTCCAATTCCGCACAGGTTGCTTCTTCGTCGTAAGACAAGACGGGGGGATGGATTTTGGCAAGATCGGCTTCAGTTGCAATCTGGTCATGATACTCGTGGGCGACGATATGGTTCGCCTGGTCGGTAGCAAGGGTTTCTTCATTTACTGTGATCCCAATGCCGGTGCTAGTAAATTTTTTCATTACCGGGTAATAAGGAAACAGAATCATATCTGCAGGGAAATACTTCCATTGAAATAGCTTGCGGCGAAAAAAAATCTCTGCGCCGCGCAGCAGCGGATCCTGGCAGCGGGGAGCCAGGGAACCATCGAAATCCAGTTCATGAAACGGAATTTCATCAATCAGAACGACAGGACGGATCATCCTCAAATCGTTAACAGCGCGGTGGAGCAGGCGGCATTCATCGTTGCGAGCGGACTGGCTGGCCTGTGCGTAACGATAGGCAAGAGGACGGAGTACGGCAACATCATTCGCCGCAATGCCCGGCATGAAATAATCCATAAATATTCTTCCTTTCCTGTTAATAGAAAAGCCCGTCCAAATTGGACAGGCTTTTTCATTACTTTATCAAACTGGATAGGTTTTTTCTTCCATATCCACCAAATTTGCATCGATTTTATATTTTTGTGCCCGGCGATATTCGAAGAATTTTTTCGCCACTTGACCGAAGAGAGCATAAGAAAGCACATCTTCCGGCTGCTCTTCATACTCTTTCATTTCTTCCCGGATCTTATCCAATTCCGGCGGAATGTTGTCTGCAGGGCGGCAGGTAATACGCGGCTCATCGCCAATCAGTTTCTTGACGATTTCATCGGAAATCGGAACGGGAGTTTTTCCATATTCACCGCGTACAATTCCCTTTGTTTCTTTCGAAACCATCTTATAGCGTTCCCCGGCTAAAACATTCAGCACTGCCTGCGTGCCTACAATCTGGCTGGACGGCGTAACAAGCGGCGGATATCCAAGATCTGCACGCACGCGCGGTACCTCCTGCAGCACCTCGTTGTATTTGTCTTCTGCTCCCTGCTGCTTGAGCTGTGAAACCAGATTAGACAGCATGCCGCCTGGTACCTGGTAGAGCAGTGCATTAATATCAACGCCCATGACCTTGTCGCTCATCAAACCTTCTTTGAGATATTTCTCACGTAGCGGTTTGAAATAGTCAGCAATTTCACTCAATAAATCAAGGCTTAATCCCGTATCATACGGCGTTCCCTGCAGTGTGGCAACCATTGGCTCTGTAGCAGGCTGTGAAGTCCCCAAAGCCAACGGAGACATTGCCGTATCGATTACGTCAATTCCTGCTTCAATTGCTTTGAGATATGTCATATCACCGACACCGCTGGTAAAATGCGTATGGAGCTGAACCGGGATTTTGACTGTTTCCTTAATTGCTTTTACCAGTTCATAGGCAGTATAAGGAAGGAGCAATGCTGCCATATCCTTAATACAGATGGAATTTGCGCCCATCTCTTCCAGCTCTTTTGCTAATTTTACAAAGTACTCAACATTATGAACTGGGCTTACTGTATAGCACAAAGTAGCCTGCACATGTCCTTTTTCCTTGATGCACGCGTCAATGGCACATTTCAAGTTACGCACATCATTGAGGGCATCAAAGATACGGATGATATCAATACCGTTGGCAATGGACTTTTGTACAAAGTACTCCACTACATCGTCGGCATAATGGCGGTAGCCTAAAATGTTCTGTCCGCGGAACAGCATCTGCAGCTTTGTCTTTTTGGCACGATCACGGATTTTGCGCAATCTTTCCCATGGGTCTTCATTCAAAAACCGCAGGCAGGAATCGAAGGTTGCTCCCCCCCATGCCTCCAGAGAGTGATATCCAACCTGATCTAATTTATCGATAATCGGCAGCATGTCGTCGATCGGCATTCTAGTTGCAATCAGGGACTGATGTGCGTCGCGTAGTACAGTTTCTGTGATTCCAACTTTTTTCTTAACTTCATTTGCCATATTTCTACCTCCTTAATCCATTTTTTACTATGCTAATATTGCTAAAAATACACCTGCTGCTACAGCAGATCCAATAACGCCCGCAACATTTGGTCCCATTGCGTGCATAAGCAAGAAGTTCCCTGGGTTCTCTTTCTGTCCAACGACCTGAGATACACGGGCCGCCATCGGTACAGCAGATACGCCTGCAGATCCAATCAGCGGATTTACTTTTCCCTTGGTCATCCAGCACATCAGTTTGCCGAACAATACGCCGCCCGCGGTACTGAAGCAGAACGCGAGGAAGCCCAGCACTACGATTTTTAATGTCTCCAGGGATAAAAATGTGGAAGCTGTTGCAGTCGCACCCACTGTAAGTCCCAGGAAAATAGTAATAATATTAATCAATTCATTCTGAGCTGTCTTGCTCAAACGATCAACAACTCCTGTTTCACGAAGCAAATTGCCAAGCATCAGCATACCAACCAATGGCGCAGCATCCGGAATGATTAAAATGACAACGATGGATACTGCGATCGGGAACACAATTTTCTCCGTTTTGCTGACAGGACGGAGCTGTTCCATCACAATAGAACGCTCTTTTTTGGTCGTCAATGCCTTCATAATCGGCGGCTGGATAATCGGTACCAGCGCCATATAGGAATATGCTGCAACTGCAATCGCAGGCAGAAGATGCTGAGCCAATGATTTGGTTACATAAATAGAAGTCGGGCCATCGGCACCGCCGATGATTCCAATCGATGCTGCTTCCGGCAGCGTAAAACCAAGCAAAAGCGCGCCAAGAAACGTAACAAAAATTCCAAGCTGTGCTGCAGCACCGAGTAAAATGCTCTTCGGGTTTGCAATCAACGGGCCAAAATCTGTCATTGCTCCGATTCCAAGGAAAATCAGCGGCGGATAAATTCCCAATTTCACGCCCAAATAGAGCATGTCAAAAAGACCGCCTTCTGCCAAAACCCTTCCATAATCTACCTGGGCCTCAGTAAACCATTCCGGGTGCATTACATTGGCAATCGGAAGATTTGCAATCAGCATACCAAAGGAAATCGGCAAAAGCAGCATCGGCTCGAATTTTTTTACGATTGCAAGATACAATAGCACGCAGGCAACTGCAATCATAAGAATTGTTCCAAGTCCTCCCTGCAAAGCAGCCTCCAGCGATTCCCAGCTAAAATTCGTAAATAATGTATAAAGTCCGGATTTTTCAATAAAGCCAATGAATCCGTCCTGTAATACCTCTAACAACGAAATCCCTCCATTCTTTCCCGATTCATGAAATGAACTTTCATTAACTCAGAGAAACCAGAGCATCTCCGTTGTTGACAGAAGAACCCTTCGACGTATTGATCGCTACAACAGTTCCATCCTGCGGAGCCATGATTTCATTTTCCATCTTCATTGCTTCCAAAATACAAAGCACATCTCCGGATTTAACTGTATCTCCAACTTTTACTTTGATATCCAAAATCGTTCCGGGCATCGGTGCTTTAATTACTGTGCTTCCTGCAGGAGCAGCAGCCGGTGCCGGTGCAGCTTTCGGAGCTTCCGGTGCTTTTGCAGGTGCCGGAGCCGGTGCGGCAGCAGGCTGCGGAGCAGCTGCAGCGGGAGCAGGCGTATAAGCAGGCGCTGCGGTGCCGCCGGACAATTCTTCTACTTCTACTTCATAAGCTTTGCCGTTGACCTTTATATTAAATTTTCTCATTTTCAATTCCTCCGTCTTTTAATATTTATTTTCAATATTATTTCGTCTGGCTGCCGCATTCCAAGCTGGAACTCTGGAGTCTGCTCTCTTAATGGAACGAATCTTCAGCCGATATGTGGACGTATTCAGGGAACTTGCAATTGCCGCTGTAATTGCAGCTACGATTTCATCCATGTTTTCTTCTTCTTTCACTGCTGAAACTGTCACTTCCGGTTTTACTTCCGGAGCAGAAGTCCGCTCAACGGCCAAATCCTGCCCTTCCGTCTTTTTGGCAAACACAATCCGCATCAGTGCAATAAAGCCCCACAGGATGATCAGAACTGCAAAAACAATTACTAACCCAATTACTGTTATTGCAAGTCCTTCCGACATGTTTTCCATTTTATCACCCAACCTTTCAATTACACAGGCATGTTGCCATGTTTTTTACCGGGCATTTCCACACGCTTGCTTGCAAGCATCTCCAGTGCACTGATAATACGCGGACGGGTAGAGTCTGGTTCAATTACATCGTCTACATAACCGCGCTTTGCCGCTTCGTAAGGAGATGCAAATTTATTGCGGTATTCTTCAATTTTTGCACTTCTTTCCGCGATTGGATCTGCTGCGGCGGCAATGTCTTTCCGGAAGATGATATTAGCAGCTCCTTCCGGTCCCATCACTGCAATTTCAGAGGTTGGCCAAGCAAAGACCATATCTGCGCCAAGGTGTTTGGAATTCATAGCAATGTACGCACCGCCGTATGCTTTTCGGATAATCACATTCACCTTTGGGACAGTTGCTTCGCTGAATGCAAACAGCAGCTTTGCACCATGACGGATGATTCCCTCGTGCTCCTGATTTACTCCGGGCAAATATCCAGGCACATCCGTAAAGGTTACAATCGGGATATTAAAGCTGTCGCAGAAACGGACAAAGCGAGCCGCCTTATCCGAAGAATCCACATCCAGCGACCCCGCAGATACATTCGGCTGATTGGCGATGATACCAATGGAAGAACCGTTCATACGCGCAAAGCCAATTACAATGTTTTTTGCAAAATCACTCTGTACTTCAAAGAAATCGCCATTGTCGACAACTTCGGCTATAACTGCTTTGATGTCATACGCTTTGTTGGCGGAATCCGGTACAATCGTGGTAAGTTTTTCTGAAAGACGGTTTAAATCGTCTGTGCATTCATAACAAGGCGCCGGCTCTAAATTGTTGGACGGCAGGAAGGACAACAGACGTTTTACCTGTTCCAAACAAGCCTCATCGCTTTCCGCCTTGAAATGAGCAACGCCGCTTTTCGACGTATGCGTCGCAGCTCCGCCCAATTCCTCGGCCGTGATTTTTTCACCCGTTACAGATTCTACAACCTGAGGACCGGTAATAAACATCTGGCTTGTCTTTTCCACCATAAATGTAAAATCGGTAATAGCGGGAGAATAGACTGCTCCGCCCGCACATGGCCCCATAATGACCGAAATCTGCGGAATTACGCCGGATGCAATGGTGTTGCGGTAAAAAATATCGCCAAACCCAGACAGCGCATCTACTCCCTCCTGAATTCTCGCTCCGCCGCTGTCATTGATTCCGATAATAGGAGCGCCCATTTTCATCGCCATATCCATGACTTTGCAGATTTTTTTCGCGTGCATTTCACCCAGCGAACCGCCAATCACGGTAAAATCCTGTGAATAGACATAAACCAGCCGCCCGTCTATCGTTCCATAACCCACTACAACGCCCTCGCCCGGAGCTTTGGTCTGCGGCATGGAAAATTCCATGCAGCGGTGTTCCACAAACGCATCTACTTCTACAAAACTTCCTTCATCCAAAAGCATCTCAATTCTTTCGCGTGCTGTCTTTTTTCCGCTTTGATGCTGTTTTTCTACTTTTTCGGCACCGCCGCCTGCTTCAATCGCAGCGCGTCTTGCCTGAAGCTCATTCAGCTTGTCGATTGTGCCCATCTTATAACCTCCATCTATCAAATTGATTCATATTAAAAACTGAATACGCATAGAGCAGTAGAATTTGAAACAATCAAAAAGTTCCATTCTTCCGCATTTTATATTATACCGAAAATAAAATAGCAGTTCAAGCACTTTTTTCTTTTCGGCCCAACTTTTTGTTATTTTTTTGACTTTTAAATGTTTTTATTTGCCAAACCAAAATTCAAATGTAAATCTTGGTTTGGCAAAACGAAATTATTTCGCATGAATTTTCAGCAGCCCGCACGTCCCTTCAATTCGATAATTTCCCATCTGGGCCGGGATCAGGATGGTATCTCCTGCCGAAATGGCCATAGACTCCGATCCAAACCACAGCTTTCCCTCCCCTTCTGCCAATAGGAGAATTTCGAAATAACTGGGATTGGAGGCCAGATGGCATGTATTTTCGATTTTTAAATATGAAGCATGAAAATTCGGACAATCGCACAGCAGGCGCGAATAGACTCCCGAACCGTCCGGCTGCATGGACGGATCTGCATTTTGTACTGTATTCTTTTCCAGTCGGGATACATCGATTGCCTTTTTTATATGAAGCTCTCTCAAGTTTCCCTCAGCGTCACGGCGGTTATAATCATAAACCCGATAGGTTGCGTCGGAACTCTGCTGTACTTCCGCAATCACAATTCCTGCGCCAATCGCGTGAACCGTCCCAGCCGGAATATAATAACAGTCGCCCGCCTTTACGGGAATAAAGTTTAAAAGCTCCTCCAAAGTCCCATTTGAAATTGCATCTTCATATTCCTGCTTGGTGATGTCTCTGCGGAATCCGCATGCGATTTGTGCTCCTTCCTTCGCCGCCAGCACATACCACATTTCATTTTTTCCATTTTCTCCATGTTCATGCTCTTTTGCATAAGTATCATCCGGGTGAACCTGGACAGACAAGCGGTCATTTGCATCCAGCAGCTTAATTAAAAGCGGAAACTTTTTGCTTCCTGCCAAACTGCTTCCCCAGAATCGGTCGCCCAATTTCGCAATTACCCCGCTGAGCAATACCCCACGGTAGGCTCCGTTTGCAATTTTGCATTCACCGGCCGGATGGGCGGAAACTTCCCAGGATTCTGCTGCAAAATCGTCTGGAATTTCTTTTCCAAAAAGAGTCTTTAAATGATTTCCGCCCCAAATATATTGTTTAAAAACTGGATTTGTCTTCATTGGATAAAGCATATGGATCGCTCCTTTCATCAAAGCCTGTTATTCCCGTCAAGCCGCTTTGCTGCTTAACCGTTTCAAATGATTGATCTGTCATGCGAAAATTTTAAAGAATCCATACATGAAAGATAAAAATGGATTACTTTAGTATTCCTCTATTTCGATACACTCATACCGCTTTTTTCCAGCCACAAAAAAGCAAAAAAACACCGGCGGCAAACTGATATTGCCGCCGATGCCAACGGACTAAAAATTACTTCCGTTCCATCCCCAATAATCCGTCGCACGATATGAAATGTAAATATTGGAAGGATCGAGTGCAAGGTGTTTTTCCAAAATGGAAGTGATCCGCTCGGTAAAAGCATTGCAGGCTTTCGGATCAATTTTTCCAAATAGGTTCACATCTACCATTGCAATCGGAACATCATTTTTTCCTCTAAAATAAAGGTGACAATGATCTTCGAACGAAAGCATCAGCCATTCTTCGCTTTTGCCGGGAAATAAGGAAATGGCTTTCCCAAATTCCTCTTTTAGAACAGCTTCCTTTTCAGGCGCCAATTCTATGTTCACTTTTGTACTGATGCAAGGCATTTTTTCATCCCCCCGCTGTATTATAATGTTACACCGTCTTTGAAAATGGATATTTCCCGGTAGTTATTCTTTTCGTTGTTGGTCTGCTCACCGGAGGCAACCGCCTGAACTTTCTTATATAGCGCACTGCAGGCATCCTCCATCGAAACTCCCTCTAATATAGTTCCGGCATTGAAATCGATCCAATGCGGTTTTTTGGCATACAGGGCACTGTTGGTGGAAATTTTCACAGTCGGCACCGGTGCGCCCAGCGGCGTTCCGCGTCCTGTCGTAAACAAAATCATATGGGCTCCCGCTGCGGTTAAAACCGTAGAAGCCACAATATCGTTTCCAGGCCCCGTCAGCAGGTTCAGCCCCGCTTTTTTTACTACATCTCCATATTCCAGCACATCAACTACGTTGCCGGTTCCGCCCTTTTGCGTACAGCCGAGAGATTTTTCCTCCAATGTGGTGATTCCGCCGGCCTTGTTTCCGGGAGAAGGATTTTCATAAATTGGCTGCTTATA
Source organism: uncultured Clostridia bacterium (assembly GCA_944393585.1). Lineage (GTDB taxonomy): Bacteria > Bacillota > Clostridia > CALYAR01 > CALYAR01 > CALYAR01. Next base: position 16,968 of record CALYAR010000139.1, read on the forward strand.
CTTCATGAAATAACCTTTAAAGTTATTAATCATGGAAACGGTCCGGTCAAATACATCCTGATTCACAGCACGGTTCATCAACAAATGCTCTGCTCCAAACATCTCCGGCACTTCCGATAAAAGCGTCGTTCCGCCTTCGCGCGTCAGTTTGTCAGAAAAACGTCCGACCAGCGGATTTGCCGTGATTCCAGAAAAAGCATCCGATCCCCCGCATTTTAATCCGACGATCAGGCGGCTCATGCTGATGGGAGTGCGCTGGAACCGAGAAGCATACCGAGTCAATTCATCCAAAAGCTCCATTCCCTGTTCCAGCTCATTGTCAAAATCCTGTGCAGACATGAATTTCACGCGCTCCAAATCGACGTCCCCGAGAACCTTTTTAAACTCTCCGATGTTGTTGTTCTCACATCCAAGCCCTAATACCAGTACAGCGCCTGCATTGGGATGGCGCACCAGGCCGCGCAGGATTTTCTGCGTCATTCCCTGGTCGTCTCCTAATTGAGAGCAGCCAAACGGATGGACAAATGTATAAATACCATCACACCTGCCGGCAAACTCTTTTCCCGCACGTTCTGCCAAAAGCTTTGCCGTGTTGTTGATACAGCCGACTGTCGGAATAATCCAAACTTCATTGCGGATACCGACCGAACCGTCTTTGCGCTCATAACCTTCAAACGTTTCTGCTTCTTCCGGTGCAAGTTCTGTCAGTTTTGGCGCATAGGTATACTCCAATATTCCGCTCAGATTGGTTTTCATATTGTGCGAATGAATGTGTTCGCCTTTTTTTATCTGACAGGTGGCATGTCCAATCGGAAAGCCGTATTTGACGATATTCTCCCCCTCTGCAATATCGCATAGGGCAGCCTTATGGCCTTTGGGGATATCCTGCAAAAGAGTGATCCCCAAAGAAACTGTTCCGGCTTTCATATCATCATAGGCTATCGCCACATTATCGCTCTCATTGATTTTAATGAGCGTGTTTTCCATTATTTTACGAGCTCCTTCATTACTTCGGTTACACCTTTGGTTTCAATCGCATACAAATAGCCTGCAACCTTATCGCAAAGGCCGTCAATGGTATTAAGATCGAGTCCCCACATATCTGTCTTCGAGAACACAGTGGAAACAAGTTTCTTTGCGCCTTCCAGGGTTCCGTCATAAGCGCTCCAAAGCTCTTTGTACATCTCCAGAATCGGCATATCATCTACTATTTTGTACTCTTCCGAACCGCGGTGGCCGATCAATGCGTTATCCCGGATTTCAGTGCCGTGATCGAAAGCCATCAGTGCAGCAAATGCAAAAGAAAGGACTTCCGGAACCTTGCCGTTCTTCTTGTAATAGTCCAAAATGGTCGGCAGGTTTCTCGCTCTGAACTTGGAGTTAGAGTTCAGCGAAATCGACAGGCAGTAGTGCTTGATATAAGGATTGGAAAAACGCTCGAAAACTGCATTGGCAAAGTTGTCAAGATCTTCTTTCGGAAGCGTCAGCATGGGAATGGCTTCTTCAAACAAGCCCTTTCTCATATACTGGTTGATCAGCGGATCTGCTACGCACTCGCCTACCGTGTCTTTGCCGGCTAAAAATGCGGCCAGAACCGTCATCGTATGCGTACCATTCAAAATCCGGACCTTTCTCAATTTATAAGGAGTGGAATCGTCAGTCCAAACAACGTTAAGCCCAACCTTATGGAACGGAATCTCTTCTGCATACTTAGCAGGAGCTTCAATTGCCCAGAATCCGAACACTTCACATGTATCCATCAGCTTATCTTCATAGCCCAGTTCTTCTTTGAGCTTATCTGCTTCGTCGCGCGGATATCCGGTTACAATGCGGTCAACCAATGTGCTTGCAAAGCAGTTGGAGTCATTGACCCAGGCTTTGAAATCTTCTCCCAGATTCCATTGGTCAATGTATGAGTTTACACACTTTTGAAGCTCGGCGCCATTGTTGTCGATGAGCTCGCAGGAAAGAATGACAAAACCTTTGTCCTTATTTCCCGAAAATGCCTTGAAACGCTCATAGAGAAGCACCGTGAGCTTTGCCGGGAAAGAAGAAGGCGGAGCGTCTTCAAATTTACAAGAAGGATCGTAAGTAATGCCGGCTTCTGTGGTATTGGAGATAATAAAACGCATACCCTCCTGATGAGCCAGCTGCAAATACCCCTGAAAGTCGTCATAAGGGTTCAGCGCACGGCTGATACAGGTAATAATGCTCGGCTCATACACCGTTTCGCCGTTTTCAATACCGCGGCGGAACAAGGTATACAATCCGTCCTGCTCATTGAGCATAGGAGCTAAGCCCTGCGCAATCGGCTGAACTACAACAACACTGCCGTTGAAAAGGCCTGCTGCATTGAGCTTATTGATCATGTAGTCGGCAAAGCCTCTTAAAAAATTTCCTTCGCCGAACTGGATGACTTTTTCCTCCAATTTTTCTTTGGTTCCAATGTTCAGATTTTGGGGGAACTGAAATCCGCTGTCCAATAATTTTCTTGAAAGTTTTTCCATTCTTTCTGTCGTCCTTCCTATTATAAATTTTAATTTACTTTATCTTAACACCAACCGTGGTGTGATGAGCGTTTTTTCGGCAGCCGTTTTGCCGGACAGAATAGCGTCCAGAACCTCTACTGCACTGCAGGCGACTTCTCCTACTCTGTTGTCTACGCTGGAGAGCGGAGGCATCAAAGCTTCACACAAATAGGAATTATTAAATCCCGTCACAACGGCTGGGATAGAAAACTCATTGATGTATTTTAAGACGCCTGCCGCCGTTAAATCTTCTCCGCAGACAACAGCATCGCATGGGGTTTGAAATATTTTTTTCGCCGCCTCATAACCGGCATTAACTCCTGCCCCCGTTTCGGTAATGGACTTGTTTCCATCTGGAAATCCATGCCGCTTGAGCGCATCGACAAATCCCTGTCTTTTTTGGTAGGCGCTGAACGTAATATCATCTTGAATGTAGTGAAGGTGTTTTTTTCCCTGTTTTAAAAGATGCTCACACATCAATTCAATGCCGCGGCGATCGTCACAAATGACAAAATGAACATCTTTGATCTCACTGTACCCATTGATATACACAACGGGAATTTTTTGGGCATATTCTTTTAAAAAATCATCCGCCCTTCCTCCGCCGAACGACGAACCGACAATGATGACTCCGTCTGCCTGCTTTTGTGCGAGTGCGTTAAGATATTCAATCTTTTTCTCTTCGCTGCCTCCTGTGTTGCAAAGCATCATATTATAGCCGCGCTTGTAAAATTCCTGCTCAATCGTATAAGCGATTGCTGCATAATACGGATCTCGGATATCGATCGTCAGCACACCGACTGTATGAGTGCTTTTTACCGTCAAGGCCCGTGCCAGCAGACTCGGTGAATAATTCAGCTTTTTTAAGGCGTCGTTTACCTTCTGCATGGATTTGCTGCTCACATTCCCTTTTTCATTTATCACTCTTGAGACAGTGGCAATCGATACCCCTGCTTCCCGTGCAACATCGTATATATTCAACTTCGCACCACCTATTTATGTAACCGCTTACATTTTCTATTATAGCGCGAAACAATGAGATGTCAAGCAAAATGCACTTGTTAAATTTTCTACTTTTCAGTTTCGTAGAATCCGCCTATCTTTTGCGAGAATATGCGGACTTTCCTTTGGGTTAATGCTTGTATTTTGCCTGGAAGTGGTTTATAATTTGAAATAGATTGATCTGCCGGATTAAGGCAGTGACAGAATCGAAGGAGGTTAAACGATGTATATTACACCGGATTTCAAAGAGAAATTCCAAGTATATCCGCTCTCCATCCACGAGTTATCAGACCGTATCGTCTGCATGGCAAAGGGAAAAAGCGAGGACGTGATTTTCGTATTTGGTCCCGACAGCGACTTTTGCGGAACCGAAAAATCTTATGAAGGAACAGAATATAAGGAATGCCCGCTGACACGCGAAAATGCGGAAGCACTCAAAAAGCTTTTCCCGTTTACCCGGCCTGTTCCGGTTTTAAAGACCCATAAAACCCTTGGACTGGGCGACCGTCTTGGACGGGCTACAGCCGGCCATATTAAATTAATGAAAGACTATCCGTACATACGCCCGGTATTTGCACAGCAGTCCATGCGCGAATTAAACCTTACCGGACGGCGCTATGAGGACGTCATCGCAGATGTTGTATTTGCCGTTTTCCGTGAAAACTATACGTTAGGCTACGGCGCAGACGGTGACCATCTGAAAACGGAAGAAGACATCCGCTATGCTTTGGACTGCGGGTGCACCATGATTACGCTCGATTGTTCCGACCACATCAACAACGATGCGGCTTCTTACGACGATGCAACCGTCAATCAAAAATATCAGGCAGACGCTGAGCTGGAAAGCCGTTACATTGGCAAGACCTTTACCTTAAAAAATGGGATGAGCTTTACCTTCCCGGAAAATGAATTCCGGCGGATCGTGTTAATTTATAAAGAAGCGATTGATTTTGCAGTTCAGATTTACAACGACATTTTCCGCGGAAATCAAAATGCAGATCTGGAAATCTCCATCGACGAAACACTTACCCCAACAACGCCGCTTCAGCATTTCTTTGTAGCTAATGAGCTGAAAAACGCCGGTGCACTTCCCGTTACGATGGCTCCTCGTTTCTGCGGTGAATTCCAGAAAGGCATTGACTATATAGGAGATATTCATCAATTTGAAAAAGAGTTTGAAGTTCACGCCAACATCGCAAAAGAATTTGGCTACAAGATCAGTGTTCATTCCGGTTCGGACAAGTTTGCTACTTTTTCGATTGTCGGAAAGTACACGGACGGCATTTATCATGTAAAAACAGCTGGAACAAACTGGCTGGAAGCGATGCGCGTCGTTGCGCAGGAAGATCCCGCACTCTATCGGGAAGTACACAAATTTGCACTCAGCGTTTTGCCGGAAGCACGCAAGTATTATCACATCAGTGCGGATGAAAAAACCATTCCGGACGTGGATACTCTTTCCGACCGCGAGCTGCCGGATCTGATGAGCCGCGACAATTCCCGCCAGGTGATTCATATTACCTACGGTTTGATTCTGCAGGCAAAAAATCCAGACGGTACCAGCCGCTTCCGCGACAGACTCTATCAGGTTTGGCATGATTACGAAGAAACATATCATAAAAATCTGTACAATCACATCCGCCGGCATATTACCGAGCTTGGAAATTAATTATGAACCTCTCTGTCTGATTTGGGCAGAGAGGTTTTTTATGAGATCAATAGCCGCATTTTTCAATGAAGCATTTATGACTCAATCAGGAAAAAATCGGAAATGTGTATTTCCACAGTGGGATATTATGCAAATCGAATGCTGATTGGCCTTATCTGCAGGAAAAGGGAGAATTGGCAAACGAAACAAGGGTCGTTCCAGAAAATATTGGCTCATCTGAAAAAGCCAGGACAAGATGTCCTGGCTTTCTTTTCCTGTTTCTGATAGATCCACTCGAGAGCTGTCGTTGGGGATTCGATCTATTTTATCAAGTTCTTAATATTTAAAGCGCGCATGGAATTTAAGATAGCAATGACAGAAACTCCAACGTCTGCAAATACTGCCTCCCACATATTGGCCATACCGCACGCTCCCAAAATCAAAACCAACGCTTTGACTCCCAGAGCAAAGATAATATTGCCATATACAATCCGCATTGTTTTTCTGGAAATTC
>CALYAR010000140.1 GCA_944393585.1 uncultured Clostridia bacterium
TTTCCGGATGCGATAACAACGAAAGCAGCGTAGACAGTTCGCCTTCTGCTTCACCAAGCTCGAGCAGCAGCGCAAGCCCATCAGCTTCGCCTTCCGAGCCCGCCGAACTAACGGAGAAAGAGATCAATGCAGAGAAGGAAAAAGTGAAGCTGTCTATGGTTTTATGTGATTCCGGACTCAGTATCCCGGATGGAATTGATATTAATGATAACGAATGGACGGATGCATTAAAAGAATGGGCGAATGTCGAACTTGAAATTGACCAGCCTTATTATTTTGATTATGATCAAAAGCTACAGCTGTTATTATCCGGCGGCGATCTTCCGGATATTGTCCATTGTATTGGTACATCCCATACGCAGACTGCTCCGCAGGCCGCCAAGGACGGAGCCTTTCTCGTGTTAAATGATTACTATGAAAACAGTCGGAATATCAAAAATGTAATTACAGAACAGATGATGGAATGGTCTACGAATCCATCCGATGGCAAAAACTATTACATTCCAATGAAATATGTAGGCCTTCCGGAAGGGAGCTGGCTGGTCTGCCGCTGGGATCTGGTTTCCGAATATAATGATGGAAAATGGCCGGAAACAACACCGGAATGGATTGCATTATTTGAAAAAATCAAACAGGAGCTTCCGGAAGCCGTGGTTCTTTCCAACTGTCTGGAAAAAAGCGGATATGCTTTAACCTGCGAAGGCCGCGTCCTTTACCGATTGTTTGGCTTACCAAATCCCTGAACCGGCGGTAATCTGTTCTGGGATTTTGCAAATCAAAAATTTGAAAACGAATTTGTAACCCAAGAATATAAAGAAGCGACAAAAGTATTGCGGGACTTATATGAAAAAGGCGTATTATACGAAGAATTTGCAACGGTGGAAAATTACTCCGATATCCGCGCCAACAAAGCCGTCGTTGCAGTAGCAAACGATTCCAATCAGGTCGGTTTGCTGCAGTCTGCTGACCCGTGTCCTATTACCGGCAATGAGGTAATTTGGAGAATGGCTGCACCGCTGACCGAGTTCCCGGAAGTGGTGCGTTATCCGGAAATCGCTTATGGCACTGCAACAAACGGTTTATCCAGCCATTCCATGTACATCTCCTCCAGCTGTAAAAATCCGGACCGTGCATTTGATGTGCTGGAAGTCATGGCTTCCGAAGAGTTCCGTGATCTGTGTGTATGGGGTCTGGAAGGTTATTCCTATGAAATGGTAGACGGCGAACGGGTGCCGATTCCGGAAGTGCTCAAATTGGATGCAGAAGATCCGGAAGTATTTCGCTGGCAGCGCCAGTTCCTCACTATCTGGGGCTTCCCCAGTTACCGCGTTTACGATGAAGCAGTGGCGAAACTGGAAAACGAGGAATTTGCCAATGCCCAAATCGAAGCAACAGGCCGCATTGATGAAATTGCGAAGAATACGCCTATGACTCCGGACAAATTGCCGGGTTATGAAGCATCTGACGAGGTCAACCGAAAGACTCCGGAATCCCTTACCTCCATGTCCACCACTACCGTCAACTTCATTATGGGCAGAATGACCGAAGCTGATTTTGATCAGGCAGTAGCCGATTGGCAGACGAAGTATGGATTTATTGCAGATGAGATGACCGAATACGCCAACTCATTTGACAAAGACGAGGCCGCAGCTTTGGGAATCAAGTTTACGCTTGATTAACTGTCCGACAACTTTATATTCGCTCACAAGCAGGGAGCTGCCGTTTCATTCTCCTAAAATGGCAGCTCCCTTATTTTATACTAAAATTTAAAACCAGAATCTCATATTAATGTCTATATTACCGCGTTTCCAAAGACAATGTGGATTTTAAGACGAAACGCTCTCTATTTGCGATTTCGTCCTCTTAAAACATATAAAAAACAGCTTACTATAGTACCGGCAGTTCCCGCCGCACCAGAGCACACATGTCAACTGCATCCTCCATACTTAACGCATCGTACCAAATGATTGTTTTTTGCTCTTTCAGCAGATCCATATTCTCTAAAATTTCCTCCCTTGTAAGCCGCAGAAGCGGAACAACAGGTCCCAGCTGACTGCGGACGCGGCGGAATACGGCAATGGCACGGTCGGTATTGGGGTCGGAGGAGATTTCCATTACTTTAATTCCCCGGATGTTTGATATAGAGGCGAGACAGCGCTCGCTCAAAGCGTGGGTGTGCATAAATGCCGCGTCGAAACTGGCACAGATCCGCTCCGTATGCGGCCGGCCGAACCGCTCAAATAAATCAAGAGAGAGCATTGCGGTCGTATCTTCCGATAATTGGCCGATTGCACGCCCGGGCAGCCATTCTCCAAACCCCGTCATCGTTCCGCCACAGAAGTCCCCCGCTGTATCCACTTGCCTGCCATAATACCATATGACAGCGCGTTCTAAATAATCAAGCAGTTTGATCAGTGCATTTTCATCTTCATAAAAATCATAGAAGAAATCGCTGCCGCGCAGGGCGTTGGCAATTTCCAGTACCCCGGAGGTTCCGCGCACCATCGGCGCAAAGAGATCTCCATATCGTTCGCGCAGATAGGCAATGCCGCCGATCACCATTTGATAAGTTTCATTGTCTTCATCCAGTGACAGACGCTCAAGCTGCGATGGATTCGACAGAACCGGCTCCTGCCAGCTGGTATCGGCTGAATATTTAACCTCTCCGCCGAGAAATGAGCTGTGTTCCGCCATTCCATACCAGGGCCCCAGCGCAGGAATCTGATCGTCCGGCAGCGCAAGCCTCTGCCTCCAATGATTGAGCTGGCGCTGTGCACAGTCGTCCAGATAACGTTGCGTGTCATTTGGAAACTGATAATCGGTCAAGTTTAATGCGGGACTTTCTTTCAGTCCGGCAATGGTTTTCACTTTAATCAAAGCAGCTCCAAAAGAGGACATTTGATAAAATGCCTGGGTGCGTGCAATGACTTCTTCGATATCTTCCCGGATGTTTTTCATAGGAAACTCCTTTCCCTCTATTTTAAATTTTTAAAAGGATACTAGGGTTATATCAAATAAATTATATGCGTATAAAGCC
>CALYAR010000141.1 GCA_944393585.1 uncultured Clostridia bacterium
ACCCATTTCGCGTATAGGAATTGAGCGAGATGGAATCATTCTTTCGAAGCTCAGTAATTTTTTTCATCTCCAGGATTTTGGGAAGGAGATCAACGCTCCCATTGGTAAGTTCCGTGATCTCCGTAGATGTGTCGACAAATTTGCAGACAATGTTTTGAATTTCGTATCCCTCTTTAAAGTAGTGTGTGTTTTTTGACAAGGAAGCGTATTCTTTCGGAGAAAAATTATTGAGCTGGTATGGCCCCGCGCCCATTGGTTTGGACGACAGGGCTTCTACACCGGATGTATCTCCAACCTGAAACTCTGCGCCGTAATAGTGCCGGGGCATAATTCCCAGCGTACAGTTTTCCAAATTGGTCCGAAGCGCCTCTTTAAAGTGGAACGTAATTTGATAATCCCCATTGGTTTCAATTCCGGCAAACTTGTCCGTACTGCCGGCAAAATACTCTTCGTACCCGACCAAATCTTTGACCATCGACCCATACCGCCCGGTATAAGACGGATCAGCCAGCACAAGATAGGTAAATTCCACATCGGCAGAGGTCAGCGGCGTTCCGTCGGAAAACTTGACGTCATCCCGCAGCTGAAATACAATGGATTTTCCGTCCTCAACGAGCTCCCAGTCCTCCGCTATGGAAGCAACCAATTCTCCGTCATAATCCCGCTTAATCAGGCCGTCAAAAACCATATCTACGACATATCCATCGTATGCGGTTGCATAATAGGCCGGTGAAAAAACGCCCGCCATTTCATTGCAGCCAACCACCAAAGTATTGGATTTTGTGTTTGAACTTTGTGGAGTTTGGGTATTATTTGTATCAGAACATCCGCATGTCCCGAAAAGAAGCACGGATGCCATTATGAATACAATCCATTTTCTCATGATTTACTCCCTTTCTGTCAAAATGGAAATATAAAATATCCATTTTAAACCTTTTTGGTACAAAATTATATATGTATAGTATAATAATAATTTCATATTTTAAACCCGGCAAAATTGTGCCGCTTGTATGAAACAAATGGAAATATCCTTGTTTGACATCCCAAAATTCTGGCTAAAATAAATTTTAGATTAATTTGGATTAAAAAAGTCTCTTTTCAGCGGATAAATCATGAAATAACTACTTGTCTTTTTAGTAAAATGGTTTTATAATAGAGTTGATTATGGTATCCAAGTTTCAGGCTTTATTTTTCATGAGGTCTAAGAAAAATCTAATTTCATTTTTTTGTATTAGCTCCGCAAAAAATAATTGTCTTTTGGGGAAACAAGGAGAATAAAACATGACAAAACCATAAAATATTGAAGGCAGGTGTAGTATGCTCGAATTGAACGAATTAAAAGCGAAAACCCTAGTAGAACTTCGTGAAATTGCTAAGAACATGGGAATTCCCAAATATCTTGGGCTTCGTAAAGCGGAGCTGATTGAAAAACTGATGGTAGAAATGAATCACGAAGTGCATCCGCCTGCAGAGCCCCCCGCGCCTGCTGCCGCTCCCGCTCCCAAAAGGGGACGGCCGCGTAAAACAGTTTTAGTTCCACAGCCGGACATAATTGCTCCGGAATCAAAACAAGTTGAAAATAAATCAGAAACGGATTCGGCCGAAGAATCGGGGCAAACAAATGAAAAAAAAGAATCAGAACCCTCCGCTGCTGTAAAGCCAGCGACAATCCGCCGCGGACGGCCGCGTAAAATTACGCCGGTGCCGCAGCCGGATCCTATTCCAGTTGAAAACAAGCAGGAACCGATTGAAACAGCTGTAAGTGCAGCAGCGGATACAATAGCCGAACGAACAGCTGAAGCCTCCCCCGCGGCAGAATATACGTCGGTCAAAGAAGGTCCCACGGATGAAGATCGTACGGCGCCGGCAGATGAACATACGCCGGATAGCAAGGATGGCAAGCCAAGCGAGCCGGCGGCCCAGCCCATTGCCGAAAAAGCGGAAGAGGCAGTTCATACAGCTTCTGATCCGGAATCGCCTTCAAAACCTGATGAAAATGCTGAGGGAAAGCGTCCTGCCGTCCGCAGGCGTCCCGAAGGAGTGGAAGAAGTCGACGGTATTTTAGAGGTTATGGCAGATGGATATGGATTTCTGCGGTTTGAAAATTATATGGCCAGCGACCGGGACGTCTATGTGTCCCCCATTCAGATCCGGCGCTTTAATTTAAAAACCGGTGACCGTGTTTTGGCAGACGTTCGTCCCAAAGACGATGAAAACAAATTCCGTCCCCTGCTTTTTGTCCACAAAGTCAACGGCGACGGCCCTGAGGTTGCGATGCACCGCCGGCCGTTTGACTCTTTGACCCCCATTTATCCGGACGAAAGAATGCGGCTGGAGGTTACTAACGGAAACAACGACTATGCCACACGCTTAATTGACCTGATCGCCCCCATCGGCAAAGGCCAGCGCGGCATAATTGTCTCCCCGCCGAAAGCCGGTAAAACCACATTGCTCAAGCGGATTGCCAATGCGATAACAGTCAATTTCCCGGAATCGGAACTGATTGTTTTGCTGGTAGACGAACGACCGGAAGAAGTTACTGATATGAAGCGTTCCATTCACGGAGATGTTATCTATTCCACGTTTGATGAACAGCCGGAACACCATGCAAAGGTGGCAGAGCTCGTGCTCGAACGCGCTATGCGTTTGGCTGAACACAAACGCGACGTCGTCATTCTGCTGGATTCCTTGACACGTTTAACCCGTGCCTATAACCTCATCATCCCACCATCCGGCCGGACGCTCACCGGCGGTATTGACCCGGCGGCTCTTTATAAGCCAAAGCGCTTTTTCGGTGCGGCGCGGAATATTGAAGAGGGCGGAAGCATTACCATCCTGGCAACTGCTTTGGTCGAAACCGGAAGCCGCATGGATGATGTTATCTTTGAAGAATTCAAGGGCACTGGAAACATGGAACTAAAGCTGGACCGGGCACTGCAGGAAAAACGCGTATTCCCCGCTATCGACATCAAACGTTCGGGTACCCGGCGGGAGGAATCGCTGTTAACCGAAGATGAACTCAACGCCGTCTGGGC
>CALYAR010000142.1 GCA_944393585.1 uncultured Clostridia bacterium
TAAGGGGCTTTTGCCCCTTAACATGAGATTTGCGGATTTCAAGGACATGTGCCTTGAAATCCGCTCCTATCAAGGGCTGGCGCGGTGAGCGCCGCGCGAGCGTAAGCCCTTGTTTCAAAATAAAAGCCTAAGCGAAGCGTGCTTTTATTTTGGCGTGTCGATTTTATCGACACGCTCTAATGTCCCGCCTTAAGAAAGACGGGACATTTTGCTGTCATTTGAAATGATACTTATCCGCTCAGATGGTATAATACCATAAATGCGAGCCGCTTCCGAAAAAGATTTTTCCGTCCTGCACTGCCATCCCTGCAGTAATGGGGCAGGGAGGAGTGGATAAAATTTCTGCCTCTGTTTTGCCGGTTGCTATGCGGTAGATTCCATTCGTCAGCAGGCCGTAGACTGTGCCGTCGTCCATGCACTTCATTCCGTCTCTTACGGGAACCCCGTACTGAGACAGATCCTGCGACCGAAGTACCGCCCTTCGGCGCGGGTCATAGACAAAATAGGTGCCGGAAGAGGTAATTGCGTGGACAAGGCCGGCATTGTCCTGCTTCATATGGGAGATTTCCCGCGCGCCCGGAATTGGTACAAGGGAATCAAGTACCTTACCGGATGCAAGGTCAAATGTAAACAACTGTGCTTCCGGGGACAGAACGTATCCGCCGCAGGGCGCTTCAATGCTGGTTCCGCACAACAGCACATGATCCGACAGCGGCACCATCGATAAAACGCTTTGGTGTGGGATAAGTTCCTCATTGGAAAAAACTCTGCAGGTTCGGTCTATTGCATCGTAGAGGATAAGGCCGCCGCCGGTCGCGCCGTTGGTGGTGTAACCGCCGAATACCATAGTCCGTCCGTCGGGAAGTGCAGCTGCAGAGCGGGGACGGTAGATTTCTTCATAGGCGCCTTCGCAATGCGGATTCACATCGTCCGGCTTTTTGCAAATCGGTTTGGTTGTGTCGATTCGTACAATAAATCCGCCGCAGTAAGCGCAGCCTCCCAAAATATCTCCCTGTACGGCGTAAGCGCAGATATTTCCCCATCCGCCACCGCCAATGTACCTGGCAAACGGCCTGCGGCCAAAGTTGGTAAGCGTATCGGTTTTTGGATCATAGGTATAAATTTGAATGGGATGGTTGGTCGTCCCATAAATTTTTCCGTCCGGCCCGCTGGTGAGAGGAGAAAGGTTTGCCCCCGCTGTTTCGTATTCCAGGTTAAGCGTGATCTCTTCCCCTGTGTCTGGATGCAGGTAAGTCAATTCATGTTCGACCAGAGCGGGATTTAGAATTGTCGGATGATCTTCATAAGGGCAGTGAATGACGTGAAAACCGATTCCGGTAAAGTAGTTTTGAAACGGCTGTTTTTTTTCTTCCAGAAGATTTCCCCCGTAGAGCCGGTACCAGCGTTTGGAGGGCATATATTCATTGAATTTGAGGTCTCCGTCAAACGTAACGTAGACTTCGCCGTCGGTTGCGCGGCAGACTTCAGCGCTCTCGCGTCCCGGCAGGGCGGGAATCACCGTGCGTTTTCCGCTGGGCAGATGGATGACAGCGATGGAAACCGTTTCCGTTCCAATGGTGCAGTAAAGATAACCTGCCCGATCGATCGCTAAAGTGCCAAGATAGGTCTGCGTAGGATCCAAGATCCCAAAGTCATGAATTTCACGGGTTTTCGGATGAAAGCTGGTCAAATAGGTTTTCGGCACACCGCCGAAATAAATCGTTCCGTCCTCTGCTTCCGTCAAACACCACGCTCCGTAAGAAAGTTCATCCGGATGAATGCGTTTCCAGTATGTATATTCACCAAGTGCGGGATCAAACTCCATAAACATATTTCCGCCGCCCAAATATACCTTTCCGCTTTTCGAGCCGATAGAGCCGAACGGATATGCAATGTAGTTTTCGGGGAATGGATATTGCTGTGCTTTTTTGGTATGTAAATTGACCGAGACTAAAAACCCCTGCGAGCAGATGACTAGGTAGAAGCAGCCGTCTGAGGCGCGCGTCATGGCACAGGTGCGGGATTCCTGGGTATTGGCAACTACTCCTAAATCGCGGTAAGCTTCGCTTGTCATTTCAATTACCTCCTTTTAATTGAGTGTGAATGTGATGGCGGCCGGCACAGATTTGGGATGGGCAGCTGTAATGGTAATTTCTTCTCCGGGTTCTGCCCGGAGGAACCATTCAAGCGGCTCTCTTCCCATAGACGGAAGCTGACGGAAAGTGTATTGAGCGGGACGGCTGAGGATGGAGGCATTCTGGCTGCCGCAGTCGGTAACAGAAACGTTGCTCTGAGCTAGATATCCTTCTGATCCGCTCATAACAGTAGTGCCAAACCGGCCAATGTTCATGCACATTGCACGGACGCGGAAAATTCCTCCGCCCAAATTTGTTGTTTCCAGGTTGCCCAAAATCAGCTTCGGTCCCATCTGCGAATGCTCTAAAAGGAAGGCGGTTGTTTTGGGAATTAAATTCTCCATGTCCGGCGGATACATATAATAAGCCTGCCCATCCTTGAAACCGCCGATTTCCACTTCGCCGAGCTGTGGATGCTGAAATTTTTTCCAGGGCACTAAAATTTCACTGCCAAATGCTTGGTGCCGCTCTACAATACGCTTGAGCCACGGCCCATTTTCAACATTGCGCCAGTTTTTTAAAATTTCTTCTGTTTTCAATCCGATTCCATTATAGCCATTCCCCAGTTCAATAACATAATGGGAAATTCCCAGCACATGGTAAGCCCATTCGTTGGAACAGCCGTGAGGCGGGGCAGGGGGGTCATCCGGAGCCTTGTATTCCCGTACGGAAATCAGCGGCAGGCCTGTGATATCCGAGCCGATTTTGCCCACATCAAGAATGGTATGACGGTCTTCATTGGAAAGGTCCGTATCCGGCGTCATCAGCGGGCGCAGAATCCCGCAGGAGCCGCAGTGGTAATCAATGCCCGCAAAGATATTGGGATGGGTTACCATAAACTCCGCTACGGCCCGTGATTCTATATCCCGGCAGGGATAGTCGGCTGCATTGGCGGTCGGTGCCCAGTGAACGGGAAGGCTGCGGTTTAGATCGCGGGGACGCATACCGAATTGAAGCGGCCCTCCGTCATAGTTTTCAATATAGCCTTCTGTCGCTACGCTGTAAAATGGTCCTTCTGTATCGCCGGGTTCACGCCGAACCATCAATCCAGGTATGCCCGGATATTCTTTCATCGTACCAAGCGGATCTTCCCAGCGCATGGAGAGTATCATTCCGTCGCCGTTGAGATCAGATGGAATCACGGCATTGGGAAGGCCATTTAATTTGGAAAATTTGGAACGGATGGATGCGCATTTGGAAATGGAATACTCTACGCCGTCAGGATTGACGCGCGGAATGATATAAAAGATGGTTTTGCGGAGAATTTCCTGCCTGTTTTTACTGGATAAAATCGTTTCCATGAGGTGCAGGGCAGCGGTTGTGCCGGCTCCTTCGTTGGCGTGGATGCCGGACTGGACGTAATAGGCGCCCCGCTGTTCGGCAGCGTCTCCCAGGGAGAAATCTGCCAGGGTGACGAGAAAAACCTCCCGGCCTTCTTCCGTTCTGGTTAAGACGTCAAGGTGCACAAAATCTGGATTTTCGCGGGCTGCTTCATACAGGAAAGAGGTTAGTTCTGCGTAAGGATAAAAATGCTGGAATTGAACCTTTTGCATAGGAGTACCTCCCTTGTTTTTATTTTCTTTCATTTTATATCAGCCCATCTGCAAAAGCAATATCATTTTCAGCATTTAAACAATCATTGGCTCCGTTTAGAACCCGATATGGTCGACAAAACAGTGCCTTTCAAATCTTTCCCTTGTAAAAAGAGAAAAATACTCGTATAATGTCTTTGATTAGCTAATGTAGATGCTGTGAAATGTGGGATACCACGAGAATCTGAGAAAAGGAAATTAAGAAATTATGTTTGAAGTTTTGCATACGGAAGGGCGCGCGCGTCTGGGACGGTTTACAACGGTTCACGGCATGATCCAGACGCCGGTTTTTATGAATGTGGGCACTTCTGCCGCGATCAAGGGTGGTGTGTCCTCGATGGATTTAAAGGAAGTAGGCGCACAGGTAGAGCTTTCCAATACGTACCATCTCCATGTCCGGCCGGGAGATGATGTCATTTACGATATGGGAGGGCTCCACCGATTTATGAACTGGGACCGTCCGATTTTGACCGACAGCGGCGGTTTTCAGGTTTTTTCTTTGGCGCAGCTTCGGAAGATTACAGAAGAAGGCGTTCAGTTTTCTTCCCACGTAGATGGGCGGAAAATTTTCATGGGACCGGAAGAGAGCATGCGCATTCAGTCCAATCTTGCCTCTACGATTGCAATGGCGTTTGATGAATGCGTATCCATTCCATCCACCTATGAGTATACGAAAGCCTCCTGTGAACGCACCTACCGGTGGCTTGTCCGCTGCAAAGAGGAAATGAAGCGGCTCAATTCGCTTCCAGAAACGATCAATCCGCATCAGATGCTGTTTGGCATCAATCAGGGAGCAATATTTGACGATTTGCGGCTTTCCCATATGGAACAGATTGCCGCGCTGGATTTGGACGGCTATGCCATCGGCGGTCTGGCAGTCGGAGAGACGCACGAAGAAATGTATCATATCCTCGACTTGACTGACCTGGTTGCTCCGCGCAATAAGCCGCGGTATTTGATGGGAGTTGGAACTCCTGCCAACATCATCGAGGCGGTATTCCGGGGGATTGATTTCTTCGACTGCGTTATGCCGAGCCGCAATGCACGCCATGGACACTTATGCACCCATCAGGGCGTCATCAATCTGAACAATCAAAAATATGAGCGCGACAGCGCGCCGATTGAACAAGGGTGCGGCTGTCCGGCCTGCCGCAATTATTCCCGCGCCTATATCCGCCACTTGCTTCGGGCCAAGGAAATGCTGGGAATGCGGCTGGCAGTTCTGCACAATTTATATTTTTACAATCATTTGATGGAGGAAATCCGCACAGCGATTGCACAGGACCGGTTCGAGCAATACCGCGATGAAAATGCTGCGGTCATGGCAAGACGGATATGAACAGCTGGACAGTGAGAAAATTTCAATCCGACGATGCGCCGGAGGTTTCTTCTTTGATTTGCCGGAACCTGTACGAAGTCAACAGCCGGGATTATCCCAAAGAGGAGATCGAGCGTCTAGCCGCGGCATATGGAGCGGAGCATATTTTGAAGCTGGCGTCGCAGGTTCATTTGTATGTAGCTTGTTTGGCACGTGCCGTCATTGGATGCGGCGCGGTTGCAAAGTGTAAGAGGGAAGAGACTACCCTCCTGAAAACCATATTCGTATTGCCGGAATATCACGGAAAAGGGGTAGGAAAAGGAATCATTCGAGCTCTGGAACGGGATGAATGGTTTCTGGAAAGCAAAAGAACGGAATTGTCTGCTTCGGTTACGGCATGTGGATTTTATGAAAAATTGGGTTATCAATACTTTGCGGGAGATAAGAGGGCGGATCAAAATCGGCTCTATCGGATGGTAAAGTATCATGCCGCTGTGGAGAAATAGAACCGCATTAAATTTTGGAAATCTGATCCATATAGCCTGTTAAAACAAAAAAACGTTCGGCTATTTTGGGCTTTCGGGAAGCAAAAAAAGTGAAATCTGCAAAAATATTTGGAATAAAGGTTGACGTTTGGCTTTATTTTTAGTATTCTAATAATATATAAATGATGATGAGAATTGGATGTTTCGGTATGTTGATTTAAATAAGAGCGAGAAAAAGGAGCGATACTATGTATTCAAAAGAAGTTGTTGTGCAAAATCAGGTGGGGTTGCATGCACGGCCGGCTACATTTTTTATTCAAAAAGCGAATGAGTTTAAGTCGAGCATTTGGGTAGAAAATCAGGAGCGCAAGGTCAATGCAAAGAGCCTGTTGGGAGTATTATCTCTTGGAATTACGCGCGGAACTGAAATTACGATCATTGCTGACGGCGCCGATGAAGAAGAGGCAGTCGAGTCATTGGTGGCGATTATCAATTCCAATTTTGCGGAATAGCGCCAGATACTTATCACTTTAAGTAACTCTACTGATCGTATGGTAGAGTTATTTTCATTTTGGTGGGATTTATGTTTGATTTTAAAGAAGAAATAAAAAATTTACCGATGGATCCCGGTGTTTATTTTATGTATGATAAAAATGACACGGTGATCTATGTCGGCAAGGCAAAAGTACTCAAAAACAGAGTGAGCCAGTATTTTCATGCCAGTGCATCCCATGCCCCGAAAGTGCGGGCAATGGTGTCACATGTGGCACGCTTTTCCTATATTATCTGTGATACGGAAAAGGAAGCGCTCGCTCTGGAGTGCAATATGATCAAGCACTACAGACCACGCTATAATATTCTTTTAAAGGATGACAAGCACTATCCCTATATTAAAATAACAATGCAGGACGACTGGCCGAAAATTTCGGCAACCCGCCGGCAGGAAAGGGACGGGGCAAAGTATTTTGGACCTTACCAGTCTATGGACGTTGTGAAACGAACCATTGATGTGGTCCGTTCAATCTTCCGGATTCCTACCTGCTCGCGCCAGTTTCCGCGGGATCTTGGAAAAAACCGTCCCTGTCTGAATTATCAGATGGGAAAATGCTTCGCCCCCTGTTCGGGAAATATACAGCAGGAAGAGTATAAGCAGATTTTTTCTCAGATCTGCACATTTTTGGGCGGAAAGCACGATGAGCTGATTCGGGAATATGAAGCAGTCATGCGTGAGAGCGCACAGAAGATGGAATTTGAAAAAGCGGCTTCCTATCGGGATAAAATTGCCGCGATCCGCTCGATTGAAGATAAACAGAAGGTGATCCTGACAGGAAACGAAGAGCAGGACGTCATTGCCTGTGCTGTCTATGACGATATCTGCTTTGCAGAGGTGTTCTTTGTCCGCGGCGGCCGGACCGTGGGCCGCAACAGTCTCCGCATGGACGGGATTGAAGGAATTTCAGAAGGAGAACTGCTGTCAGTGTTTCTCAAGCAGTTTTATTCCGAAGTAGATGACGTCCCTTACGAAATCCTTCTGCCCAGCACGCCGGACGACAGTGAAGAGCTGGAGGAATGGCTGTCGGATAAGCGGTATGAGTATCATGTGCGGGAAGGAAAAGACGCCCGCTGCGGACGGGTGCATTTTGTCGTACCGCAAATTGGAGAAAAGGCAAAAATGCTGCGGATGGTAGAGAAAAATGCGCAGCTTAGCATAGACCACTACAAGTTGGATAAATTAAAACAGGAAACCAATAACAAAACGCTGGAAAAACTTGCGGCAAACCTGGGCCTTCCCAAACCGCCGCGCCGCATTGAAGCATATGACGTATCCAATCTGTCCGGAAGCAATACGGTTGGAGCAATGGTGGTATATATCAACGGAAAACCGGACAAAAAGGAATTCCGCCGCTTTCAGATTAAAACGGTAGAAGGGCAGGACGATTATGCCTCGACCGAAGAAATGCTGCTGCGGCGCTTTACGCATGAAGCGAGGGAAGGCGATGACCGCTTTTCCGACATGCCGGATCTGATCCTGATGGATGGAGGTCTGGGCCATGTACATGCGGCAAAAAAGGTGCTAAACAGCCTGGGACTGATCTTTCCGGTATTCGGAATGGCAAAAGACGACCGGCATAAAACCCGGGCGCTCGTCGATGAAAATGGAAATGAGCTGCGGATTCCGCAGACAAGTTCCGTCTTCCATCTGGCGGGGGAAATTCAGGAACAGGTACACAAATATGCGATTGATTATCACAGAAATCTGCGCAAGAAAAAAATGACAAAAAGTAAATTGGACGAAATCAACGGAGTTGGGGAAAAGCGCAAAAAGGCGCTGATGAAACATTTTAAAAGCATACAGGCGATTGAAAATGCAGCATGGGAAGAGCTGGCACAGGTTCCCGGCATCGATCGGGGCACAGCGCAGAAGATCCATTCGTTTTTTCACAGTGAGGGAAAGTGACGGTATTTATGATAAATTTAAAAAAGATGTTAACGCTCCTGCTTGCGCTGGTCTTGCTGTTTACAGCAGGGGGATGCACCGATTTGGCAAACGTTCTGGAAGAGAATTCCGGATTGGATGACGGGGAACCGTCTCCTTCAGAATCGCCTTCGCCCTCCGGCGAACCGGTTTACGGCGGCAGTATCAGTCTGGCAATTTATGGTCTGGACACTGCCGATCCGATTCAAACAGAGTCGGAAAGCTATAAAAATATTGTTCCGCTTATTTATGAAGGCCTGGTGAGCGTCAATCAGGATCTGACAGTTACCATGTGCCTGGCAGAGCGGTATGAACGCTCTGAGGACGGAAAGACATATACCATTTATCTCAAGGAAGGAGTTACATTCCACGATGGGACGGCTCTTTCTGCCAAAGATGTGGATTATACCGTGGAGCACATTTTGGAGGAGGAAAACCCCTATACGGATTCCCTGTCGCATGTGGTGAGAAGCTATGCCGAGGGAAATACTTATGTGTTCGAGCTTGACCAGCCGGACTATGGATTTATGAACCGCCTGGATTTTCCCATTTTAAAAGATGAGGGTATAACCGATGAAAAGACGTTTCCGGTTGGAACCGGTATGTACAAGGTAGAAAAGGCGGAAGCATCGGGGGACGTCACACTGCGGGCCAACAGTGCCTGGCACGGCGGAAAACAGCCTTATCTGGATGAAGTAGTCTTAATGTACCTGCCTGACCGGGACGCGGCGGCTTTTGCATTGGATGCCAGAGAAATTTCCGCCTTAGGAAGCTATGCGGTCGATTATGTATCGTACAGTCCAAAGGCAAATGTATCGACGAGTCCGGTTTATACAGGAAATCTTTGCTTTTTGGGTTTCAACCATAAAAATGTATACCTTTCTCAGCAGCTGGTGCGCTGGTGTATCGAGGCCTCGATAGACAAAGACAAAATTGCGCGCGAAATCCTGCTGGGAAAATGTGCTGTGACGAATTTGCCGTATTATAAAGATGCTTACTATCATGATTCTGCTTTGGATGCCAGCCGGCTGGATCTGGACCGGGCGGACAGTATTTTGCAGATGGATCTGGTCCCGATGGAAGGACGGAACGTTCCGGTATTTCAAATTTTGGTGTCGAATACCGACAGCATGAAAGTCAATACGGCCCAGGCTATTGCCGAAATGCTGCAGGCGCGCGGCCTGCGGGCTGAAGTGGACAGCCGTGATTATGAAGCCTATCAGCAGGCTGTTGCCGAAGGGGATTATGATCTTTTCATCGGGGAGATGAAGCTGGATCAAAGCGGAGATCTTACGACGCTTTTGGGAGAGGGAAATCCGTTTTTTTATCAGAGCGACGATATGGATGCCGCACTTTCCAAGGTGGCTTCTTCCATGAGTGAAGAACAAGCCATTTCAAATTATGCTGAGCTGTCGGAACTGTTTTTAAAAGAGTGCCCTTTTATTCCATTGTTTCTCCGGCAGGAAGCATTGATCTATGACAGCCGGCTATCCGGAGAAAAAAACACAACGGCCTGGAACTATTATGCCGGTATTGAAAACTGGTATTTTAATTGACCGCGTGTCATGCGAAAAAGGAACGGGACACGCTGTAAACGATAGGGGGGACTCATATGGCATTTGATGCCATTTCTGTACGGGCAGCGGCACAGGAACTGGAGCAGGAACTGTGCGGCGGCTTTGTCGATAAAATATATCAAAGTGAAAAAGATGAGCTGATGTTTCATTTTCGTACCCGAGATGGGGCGAAACGGCTGCTGCTTTCCGCGGCGCCGGAATTTCCGCGTCTTGCCCTGACGAAGCAGGGGAGGCAGAATCCGCAGAATCCGCCGATGTTTTGCATGTTGCTGCGAAAATATCTTTCGGGAGCGAAGCTCATTGAGGTGAGGCAGATTGATTTTGAGCGGGTGGTCGATTTCACTTTTTCCGGATACAGTGAGCTGGGTGATCCCAGCGTAAAGCATCTGCTGGTTGAGATCATGGGACGGTATTCCAATATTATTTTCACGGATGAGACAATGCGGATTTTGGACGCGGTACGCCATGTGGATGAGACAGTGTCAAGCCAGAGGCTGGTATTGGGCGGACTGCCCTATGAACTTCCGCCGGCGCAGGAAAAGCTCAATCCCATGACGGCAGGGCGGGAGGAATTTCGTACAGCCGCGGCAGGATATACCGGAGGAAGGCTTGACAAATACTTGCTTTCGGTAATTTTGGGAATCAGTCCTTTAATTGCCCGTGAGCTTGCCTTTCGGATTAGCAGGCGCGACATTTTGGGCAGTGAAGAGAAAGGCTATACCAAGACTGCAATCGCAGACGAGCTCTGCGACTTCTTCCTCCCCATCCGTGAAGGAAAGTTCGGCGCTTTTTTGCTCAGTGACGCGCAGGACGGACGCATGATCGATTTTTCGCCGGTTGAAATCTTTCAATATGGCACAGCGGCAAATGCTGCGGTATATCAAAGCTTTAGCGCGGCAGTCGAAGATTTCTATGAAAAAAGAGATCAGGCCGCACGTCTGCGCCAAAAAGCGGCGGATTTGAGTCATTGTGTGACCAATCATATGGAACGCTGCAAGAAGAAAATCGCAATTCAGAAAAAGGCGATGGAGGAGACGGAGAACAAGGAGTGGATGCGTATTTGCGGTGATCTTTTGATGGCGAATATCGGGCGGATTGCCAAGGGGGCGCGTTCGGCTGATCTGGTCAATTTTTACGATGAAGAGCAAAAAACAGTTTCCATTCCCTTGGAAGAATCGCTGTCGGCGGCGGAAAATGCGCAGCGCTATTATAAGAAATACGCAAAGCTCAAGGTAGCGCAGGTAGAACAGGCGAAACAGCTGTCAATGGCAGAAGAAGATTATGCTTACTTAGAAGAAGTGCAGACAAGTATCGAAAACGCGGAAGACGAACGGGATTTAAACGAAATCCGTGTTCAGCTTGCCGAGCAGGGCTATTTAAAGGTCAAACCGGTGCGCGGCAGGAAAAAGGACTCCCAGGGGAACAGGCGGCCGGATTTTCTGCATTTTCGTACCAGCGATGGATTCGACGTCTATGTGGGCCGAAACAGCGGGCAAAACGACTATTTGACCCTGCGTTTTGCCAATTCGATGGACTTGTGGTTTCATACCAAAAATATTCCCGGCTCACATGCCGTTATTAAATTTGGAATCAACAAGGACGTCAGTCCGCAGGCGATCCGGGAGGCTGCTTGCATTGCCGCCTATTACAGCCGCGCGCGCGGAGGAAACCAGATCCCGGTTGATTACACCATTATTAAAAATGTGAAAAAACCAAATGGGGCAAAACCGGGTATGGTAATCTACGATCACTACAATACCATTTATGTAAAAAGCGAGGAAGAATTGGTCCAAAGTCTATCCTGCGAGAAATAACGCTTGACGAACCAGGGACGGGAGAGTAAAATATTACTGTTAAAGTACCATATACTGCCGTAATCTGCATTCAATTCAGGCAGGGGGAAATGGAGAATCCAAATGTAGGAGGAATAGCCGTGGAAGAAGAAATGGCGGTTGCCAGTGATTACATTGCTGTAAAGGCAGAAGAGGACGGGGTTTGTATCATTGGCCTTACAAGGGGCAGGGACACGAAATTCCATCATACGGAAAAATTGGACAAGGGAGAAGTGTACATTGCCCAGTTTACTGAAATGACCTCGGCTATTAAAATTCATGGACGGGCAAAGGTTTACTGCAAGCACGGCATCATTGACGCCGAGTAATGAAGGAGTAAGACAAAATGTGGATTGTAGTATATATGGCGCAGAATAAAGATCAGGTATTGAAGCTGCGCGATGTTTTGGAAAAAGCAGATATGCTGGTCAAAATCCGGCCGGCTGTCAGCGGATCTTCTTCGGAGGATAATTGTTACGAACTGTTGGTTCCGGAAACAGAGGCCGCCGAGGCACATAGCATTATCATTGATACGGGATTTTAAGCATGTAAGAATTCTGTAAAATTGTGAATACTGCATTGACGGATTTTTGGTTGGAATGCTATAATTATTTTTTGAAGAAAAGCTGTTGTGGTGAAAGGGATGGATCCAGAAATTGGATGGATTCGTATATGTAATCTTTCTTTGCAGGTGTATTCTGCGTATTGGTATAGAAAGAAGCGTTACGCGGAAGGCTATAGCTGGAGGGTTTTGGCCAGTGCCTTCCGATCTTTTTGGGTTACCGAATGGCTTGGTATTTTACATAAGTGATGGAGGGTTTTGACATGGGAGAGATTAAGACGATTGGTGTTCTTACAAGCGGCGGCGATGCGCCGGGCATGAACGCGGCAATCCGTGCTGTTGTACGGACCGCCAATGCCAAAGGGGTTCGCGTGATTGGCGTCCGCCGCGGTTACAACGGACTTATGAACGGAGATATGATTGAGCTGGATGCACGGCGTGTTTCCGATATTTTGCAGCGCGGCGGAACCATGCTGCAAACGGCCCGCTGCCTGGAATTCAAAGATTTAGAAGGAGTACAGCGCGGAATTAATATTGCGCGTGAATTTGGCCTGGGAGGTTTGGTTGTCATCGGCGGTGATGGTTCCTTCCGCGGCGCACGTGATTTATCCAATCTCGGATTTCCCACCATTGGCATTCCCGGCACCATTGACAACGATATCAGCTGCACAGAGTACTGCATCGGCTTTGATACTGCGCTCAATACCGCGCAGGAATCCGTTGATAAACTGCGCGATACATCCGGTTCCCATGAACGATGCAGCGTAGTAGAGGTAATGGGACATGGAGCGGGTTACATTGCCCTTTATGTATCGATCTGCTGCGGCGGTGAGGTCTGTCTCATTCCAGAAAAACCCTTTGACTATGAAAAAGACGTTCTGCAGCCGATTTTAGATGGAAAAAAGCGCGGCAAACAGCACGATATTGTCGTTGTTTCGGAGGGCGTTACCAACTCGGTCGAACTGGCAAAGCGCATTGAAAAAGATACGCAGATTGAATCGCGCGCTACTATTTTGGGGCATGTACAGCGCGGCGGCAGTCCAACTCTCCGTGACCGGCTGATTGCAAGCCAAATGGGCTATGCGGCGGTCAATGTTTTGCTGGAGGGAAGGTCCAACCGTTTGATTGTCATGCGCGACAGCAAAATCATTGATATCGATATTACCGAAGGTCTCAGCATGCCACGGAAAGTGGATGAAAAAATGATTGAAATGGCAAGAATTTTGTCGATATAAGAAAATAGAAAGAGTAAGGCGAAGGAAACGGGAGTTGTGTGATACGAGCGCACGGAGGTGGAAGAAAAATGAGAAAAACAAAAATTGTATGTACTTTGGGACCATCGACGGATAATGAGGAAGTTTTGCGTGAACTGATGTACAATGGCATGGATGTAGCACGCGTTAATTTTTCCCATGGTACCCATGAACAGCAGCTGAAGCGGATCAATCAGTTTAAAAAGGTGAGAGAGGAAACCGGCCTTCCGGTAGCGCTTTTATTGGATACAAAAGGACCTGAAATTCGGATTAAAACATTTCGGGACCATAAAGTTACGCTAAATAAGGATGAATTGTTCACTCTGGTGCGAGAGGAAATAGAGGGCGATGAGAGCAGAGTTTCCGTTACCTACCCAAATCTGGCGCGGGACCTTCAGCCTGGAGACCGCGTTTTAATCGATGATGGCCTGGTAGAACTGAATGTTATAAAAATGGATGGAGATGACGTGGTTTGCCGTGTTATCAACGGCGGGACGATCAGCGATCGGAAAAGCATCAATATCCCCAATGTATCCATCCAAATGCCTTATATCAATGAGCAGGATGAGGCGGATTTGATTTTTGGAATCGAGAACGACTTTGATTTTGTCGCAGCTTCGTTTGTCCGCAATCAGTTTGACGTTTTGGAAGTGCGCCGGATTCTTGAACGCAATGGCGGCAAGGATATTCAAATCATCGCGAAATTGGAAAATCACGACGGCGTTGTAAATGCACAGCAGATTATCCGGGTAAGCGACGGCATTATGGTTGCGCGCGGCGATATGGGTGTGGAAATTGCGCTGGAAGATTTGCCGAGCATTCAGAAAAAGCTGATTAAGGACTGTTATTATGCGGGAAAAAAGGTAATAACCGCAACACAGATGCTCGATTCCATGATCCGCAATCCGCGGCCGACCCGGGCGGAAACAACGGATGTCGCCAATGCAATTTATGATGGAACGAGTGCCATTATGCTCTCCGGCGAAACGGCTGTGGGCAAATATCCGGTGGAAAGCGTTAAAATGATGGCTTCCATTGCCTGCCGGGCGGAGCAGGACATTAACTATAAAAAGCGGTTTTCCGAGCTTTCTGTGGAAATTGAAAATAATATCACCAATGCCATCAGTCATGCAACCTGTATGACCGCTCATGACTTAGAAGCGGCGGCGATCATCGCGGTTACCAATTCCGGCCATACCGCCCGGATGGTATCACGCTATCGGCCGCAGTGCATGATTATAGCTCCTACGGTTTCCGAACGCGTCCGCCGGCAGTTAAATCTGTCCTGGGGCGTTGTCCCGCTTTTGAGTGAAGTAAAAGAGACGACGGACGATTTGTTTGAACATGTAGTGGACCTTGCCGTCAAAGGCGGATATGTCCATAACGGAGACATTGTGGTGATTACAGGCGGGGTTCCGCTTGGAGTGACCGGTACGACAAATATTTTAAAGGTTCATTTGGTCGGCCATGTTTTGGCAGAAGGAACAGGGATCAATTCCTTAAATGACAGCGGCCGTGTCTGCGTGGCTGATTCTGTGGAGACGGCTCTGCGAAATTTTAAAGAGGGCGATATTCTGGTCGTTCCCAAAACCACCAATGAAATGCTGCCCATTATTAAAAAAGCAAAGGGAATTATCTGTGAAGAGGAAGGAATTGCAACCCATGCGGCAATCGTTGGAATGGCGCTGGATATTCCCGTGATTACAGGAGTTCATGAAGCAACGAAGCTGTTAAAGCATGGTACCATTGTAACAATGGAAAGCTCGCGCGGGTTAATTTATGCGGGAGTGACAAAGCTGTCTTAAGTCAGCAGCGGGAAAGACATCAATCAAGTTTGAGGTGAAAGAATGGAGAAGGAAAACAGGACTGCGATTAAAGTGCGATACAGCGAGACGGATCGGATGGGGATCGTCCATCATTCCCGGTACTTTCCCTGGTTTGAAGTCGGCCGGAGCGAGTTCATTGCAGCCGCGGGGATGACGTATTCTCAGGTAGAAGAAGCAGGCCTTTTGTTTCCCTTGATTGAAAGCGGTGCGAAATATATCGAAGGCGCAGTTTATGAAGATGAGCTCATTATCCGGACGGTGCTGTCCGGCTTGGGAAAAGTGCGCTGCCGCTTTGAGTATGAGGTAATACGCGTACGGGATGGAAAAGTAATCGCAACCGGGTTTACCGAGCATGCGTTTGTCGATGCTTCCTTCCGTCCGGTCAATGCGAAGAAAAAATTCCCTCAAATATGGAGTATTTTAGATGAGGTAAAATTGGGAGAACTACCAGCAAGGGGGAATGTGCATGAAAAATAAAATATTGAACATTCCGAATGTTTTGACGATCATCCGGTTCTTTTTGGTACCGGTGGCGGTTATTTTCATTTTTGCGGATTTTCCATATTCCAATCTCTGGGCAGCGGGAGTGGTAGTAGTAGCTTACATTACCGACGTCCTGGACGGATACATTGCCCGTCACAAACACATTGTGACGGATTTTGGGAAACTGATGGATCCGGCGGCGGATAAATGTATGCAGATTTCTCTTTTTATCTGTTTGAGCATCAAAATGCCGGTCATTATTCCGGCTTTGGTCTTTTTGGTGCTGAAGGATCTGACACTGGCTGTAGGAGCAGGATATCTTTATAAAAAAGAGGTTGTTCTGTCTGCAAACTGGTATGGGAAAGTGGCAAGCTTTGTCACCTTATTTGTCTTGCTGGCCATTTTGGTATTTCAGGGCTTGCCGGATATGTGGGTGATTGCGCTGGTTAGTTTGACCGTTGTGTTTAACTTAATCGCAATTATCAGTTATGGGATGATGTTTTATCATATGCTGAAGGAGAAGCAGGAAAAAGAACGCTAAAGAGGTATTTTGACTATGATTTGGCGCGTAGTTGGTCTGATTCTGGTCATGGCGGGAGCCGTGATTACATTTGCAGGGCGGGCTTTCTTTGAAAAAATCCGCAAAAAGGAGCTTCTGCAGCGCGAGGTTCTGCTGGTCAAAGCAGTTGGTGCAGTGGTTGTCATTGCGGGAGCAATTTTAGTATTTCACTTTGGGGGGAATTAAGTTTGAAAAAACAACTGGAAAAGACATACGATCCGGCCTCCTTTGAGGACCGTATTTTTCATACCTGGGAAGAAAAGGGATATTTCCATGCAGAAATCGATCCCGATAAAAAACCGTATACCATTGTAATTCCGCCGCCTAACATTACCGGGCAGCTTCATATGGGACATGCGTTGGACGAAACGCTGCAGGATATTTTGATTCGTTTCAAACGGATGCAGGGGTTTTCTGCTCTTTGGCTTCCCGGTACGGATCATGCTTCCATTGCAACGGAAGCAAAAATTGTAGAGGCGATGCGCGAAGAGGGGCTTACCAAGGAGCAGATTGGACGTGAAGAATTTTTGCGCCGCGCCTGGGCCTGGAAAGAAAAGTACGCAGGACGAATTTTAGAACAGCTGAAAAAGCTGGGATCCTCTTGTGATTTTGCGCGGGAGCGTTTTACTTTGGACGAAGGCTGCAGCAAAGCGGTGCGCGAGGTATTTGTCCGGCTATACGAAAAAGGGCTTATTTACCGCGGCGAGCGCATTATCAACTGGTGTCCACACTGCAAAACGTCCATTTCGGATGCAGAAGTAGAATTCGTGGAAAAGGAAGGTTCTTTCTGGCATATCCGCTATCCGTTCAAGGATGGAAGCGGGTATTTGGAGCTGGCTACGACGCGGCCGGAAACCATGCTCGGCGATACGGCTGTAGCGGTCCATCCGGATGACGAACGGTACCGCGATCTGGTTGGCAAAACCTTGATTCTGCCGATTGTCGGACGGGAAATCCCGGTCATTGCCGATGAATATGTGGAAATGGATTTTGGAACCGGCGTTGTAAAGATTACACCGGCGCATGACCCCAACGACTTTGAAGTCGGTCTCCGGCACAATCTGCCTGTCATCAATGTCATGGATGAGGGCGGCAATATCAACGAAAACGGCGGCCGGTTTGCCGGCATGTCGGGAGCAGAGGCCCGTGCGCAGATCGTGCGCGAGCTGGACGAAGCAGGACTGCTCATTAAAACGGAGCCGATCAAACACAATGTGGGAACCTGTTACCGTTGCCGCACAGCAGTAGAGCCGCGCGTATCCAAGCAATGGTTTGTCAAGATGCAGCCATTGGCCGGGCCTGCGGTAAAATGCGTAGAAGAGAAAGAAATCAAATTCATTCCGGAGCGGATGGAGAAGATTTACTATAATTGGATGAGCAATATCAAAGACTGGTGTATTTCCCGCCAGCTTTGGTGGGGCCACCGGATTCCCGCCTGGTATTGCGCCGACTGCGGCGAAACGATCGTTTCGCGCGAGGATCCCTGCGTATGCCCAAAATGCGGAAGTAAAAATCTTTCGCAGGATGAAGATACGCTGGATACGTGGTTTTCTTCTGCGCTTTGGCCGTTCTCCACGTTAGGCTGGCCGGAGCAGACGGAAGAGCTGAAATACTTCTATCCAACCGATACGCTGGTAACCGGTTACGACATTATTTTCTTCTGGGTAGCACGCATGATTTTTTCCGGTTTGGAGCACATGGGTGAAGTTCCGTTTAAGACGGTGTTTTTCCATGGCTTAGTCCGCGACGGACAGGGACGGAAGATGAGCAAGTCTTTGGGAAATGGGATTGACCCCCTGGAGGTTATCAAGGAGTATGGCGCAGATGCGCTCCGCTTTACCCTCGTGACGGGAAACAGCCCCGGAAACGATTTGCGTTTTACGACGGAAAAGGTAGAAGCGAGCCGGAACTTTGCAAATAAAATCTGGAATGCAGCGCGTTTTGTGCAGATGAACCTCGATATTGACGAGACCGGTTTGCCGGAATTGACTGCGATGGAAGATAAGTGGATCGTAAGCCGCTTTAACACTTTGGTGCGCGAAGTGACGGAAAACCTCGACAAGTTTGAGATTGGCGTCGCCGCAGCAAAGGTTTACGAGTTTATCTGGGATTGCTTCTGCGATTGGTATATTGAATTGGTAAAACCGCGGCTGTACGAGAAAGGGACACAGGCTTGCCTTTCTGCACAAAAGGTACTGGTTTATGTCCTGACGGAAACACTGAAGCTTCTGCATCCGTTCATGCCCTTTATTACGGAAGAGATCTGGCAGACACTGCCGCATGAAGGCGACAGCATTATCATCAGCCCATGGCCGGAGTACAGCGCAGAACGCGAATATCCGGCGGAGGAAAAGCAGATGGAGCTCATTATGGGCGCGATCCGCGGCGTGCGCAACATCCGCAGCCAGATGAACGTTCCGGTTTCGCGCAAAGCAAAGCTGGTCATTGTTACGAAGGACAAGGAGCTCTTCCAAAGCGGAACGGTATTTTTTGAAAAACTTGCTGCGGCATCGTCGGTTGAGACAGCCGATTCGCCGGAATCGGCCGGTGAAAATGCAGTCAGTGTTGTAGTGGAAGGCGCCAGCATCTTTATCCCTCTCGACGACCTGGTGGACCGGGTAAAGGAAATAGCCCGCCTTGAGGGAGAGCAGGCCCGTTTGAAGGCGGAAATCGAACGGGTAGAGAAGAAGCTTTCCAATGAAAAGTTTGTGTCCAAAGCGCCGGAAGCGGTTGTTGCGGAAGAACGCAAGAAAAAGGAAAAATATCAGAATATGCTTGCCGACGTGGAAAAGAGCCTTGCAGCACTGAAATAGAATTGCTCTGTTTGAAAAGGAGATGGGTACAGTGCCGTACCGGGATGTAATTCAGCCGGAAATTCTTTCGATTGAACCGGCTCTCCGCCTACGGAAATACGATGGCAATTTTGAAATTGCAGTTCCCTGGTATCAGGATCCCGTTGTTTACTACAACTCAGAAGGGATCGAAGATCCGGAGAAAATTCCCGGCCGTGATTATGTTCAGGGAATGTATCAGTATCTTTCTGAACATGGGGAATGCTATTGGATCGAAGTGCTGGAAGACGGCGCATTTGTTCCAATCGGAGACGTCACGCTGAAGGAAGAAAATCCGCCGATCGCCATAGGGGTAGGAAAGTACCGCGGCATTGGAATCGGAACAAAGGTGATGCAGGCCATAATAAATCGGGCGAGAGAGCTGGGGATCCCAAAACTGTATGGATCGAAGGTTTATACTTACAATATCGTTTCGCAAAAGATGCACGAATCTTTGGGATTTCGCTGTGTCGGTGTGAACGGAAGGGAACGGAGCTATGAGCTTGACCTGTTGGAGGGCGGCTCAGGTGATATAAAATAGAGAAAAAAGGGAAAACCGTCCGGCAAAAAACCGGCGGTTTTCTTTCTAAATGAGACAGCCTGCCGGAAGAAGGAAAGCATTTCACAGGCGGGGAAAGGATCAAAGCAATGAATTTTACAGAAGCGATGGAATATTTGGACGGCGTGAATCTGTTTCGGGAAAAAAAGGGGCTGTCCAACATCTGTGAACTAATGCGGCGTCTGGGAGATCCGCAAAATAAATTAAAATTTATCCATGTTGCAGGGACGAACGGAAAAGGGTCTGCGGTGGCAATGATTTCGCATACCCTGAGTATGGCAGGATTTCGGACTGGACGCTACATATCGCCTTACGTGGATATTTTCAATGAGCGCATCAGTGTGGATGAACGCTATATTGCCGATGAAGAAGTTGCTTCGTATCTGGAGCGTATCAAAGATTCTGCTGACCAGATGTTTGCGGAAACCGGAGTGTATCCAACCCGTTTTGAGCTTTTGACGGCGATGGCTTTTCTGTATTTTTATGAAAAGCGGTGCGATTATGTTGTGCTGGAAGTGGGACTGGGGGGCCGTCTGGATTCCACCAATGTCATTGAGACGCCCATGGCGGCGGTCATTATGCAGATCGGGCTGGACCACCAAAAACAGCTGGGGAATACGCTTCGGGAGATTGCCGAAGAAAAATGCGGGATCATCAAACAAAACGGCACAGTAATCTGTTACCGGGACCAGCAGCCGGAAGTGATGGAGGTAATTCAGACAGCGTGCAGGCGGCAGAATGCACGGCTTGTTCTTGCGCCGGAGTCTAAGAATATCCATTGCGGAACCGAAGATAACCGCTTCGAACTCGATGGCTTTCACCGTCCGTTTGCCATCCGTCTCACGGGTGAATACCAGGTCTGTAATGCGGCAGCCGCGGCCGGTGTGCTGATGGAGCTGCGTAGGCAGGGGGTCGCTTTGAGCATGGAACAGATTCAGCAGGGGATTGAAACAGCGCAGTGGATGGGACGGTTTGAGACACTTTTGAAGCATCCGCGGATCATTGCTGACGGCAGTCATAACCGTTCCGCCGTCGAGGCGTTTTGTTCTTCTGTCCAGAGGCTCTATCCCAGTCAAAAGAGGATTCTGATTATCGGCATGATGCACGATAAGGATTATGAAGTGTGCATCCGTCTTGCCGCATCGATCTGCGATATTGTGATCGGGGTACACATTGGGATCGAGCGCGCACTTTCGGCCAAAGCAGTTGCCGAAACGGCAAGCAGTGTCTGTGCGGACGTGCGGACGGCGGAAACCTGCCGGCAGGCGCTTGCGCTGGCAAAAGAATTGTGCGGAGAAGACGGGGTGATTTTCGTCTCCGGTTCGCTCTATCTGGTCAGTGAGGCAAGGCATATTTTAAAGGATAAAACCTTTGAGGAGTAAATAGGAAACATCAAAGCGCAGGAAGTCCTGAGTTGGATTTCAGCCAATGATATTTCAAAATGGATCCGATGGAACACTTTGTAAAATAAACTATGGATTTTTTGAATCATCTATGCTATAGTGATAGCGGTATTCTCATGAAATTAAAAAAACGAGGTGTTTTTTATGAAATTGGGCGTAAGCTCCTACAGCTTCAGTAAACTGGTCAGCGACGGAAAAATGAGCCAGATGGACGTTGTGTCAAAGGCGAAGGAAATGGGCTTTGACATTTTGGAATTTTCTACGATCAGCGTTCCGGAAGGAAAAACCCTGCCGGAATTTGCTGCAGAACTGCGTGCAGAATGCGACCGCGTCGGAATCGAAGTGGGCAATTATACCATTGGTTCCGACTTCCTCAATGGATCAGACGGAGATTTGGACCGTGAAATCGAGCGGCTGATTACTGTTGAACTGCCGGTTGCCAAGATTCTGCGCTCGCCTGGTATGCGTCATGATGCGACCAGCGGCTTTGCAAATGGAATCAAAACCCGCCGCGGCTTTGACAACGCGCTGGATCGTCTGGTTCAGGGCTACCGCGCTGTGACGGCGGAAGCGAAAAAGCTTGGCATTCGGACAATGGTAGAGAACCACGGCTTCTTTTCCCAGGACAGCGACCGCGTCGAAAAACTGATCAATGCAGTGGGGGACGACAATTTCGGCCTTTTGCTTGACATCGGGAATTTTATGTGCGTAGATGAAGATCCTGCGAAAGCTGTTGGACGGCTGGCCCCTTATGCAGTCCATGTCCATGTAAAGGATTTCCATTATCGTGACGGAAGTCTGGATGCTCCGGGCGAAGGCTGGTTTCAGACGCGTGCGGGCAATTACCTTCGCGGGGCGATTGTCGGACATGGCGTTGTTCCGGTACGCAAGTGCCTGTCCATTATCAAATCCAAAGGGTATGACGGAGTCGTATCGCTCGAATTTGAGGGGATGGAAGATCCGATCGCTGGTATTCGGATTGGCTTTGATAATTTGAAACGCTTCTGGAACGAAATATGAGTAATGGATTCTGCAAAAGAGAGATTTTCTAACAGGTGCGTACAGCTAAATTATAAACGAACTGTGATAAACAAGGCGGCAATTTTGGCGACGCCAGATAAGGAAGTATTTGCTTTTGGAATTTGTGCAATACAAATTCCCTGCTTGCTAAAGTATTAGCTTATAACCATATAATAATTAATAATCAGCTATTGATTTGTAATTTTTGAGGTGCTAACATGGACACATTAAAAAAAGCAAAGGAATTTATCTATCAAAACGCAAGACCGCTTGATTTGGCAAGGTGGCAATACCACTTTGAAAATGGAAGTAAAGAGGCGGTATTAAATGCGCTTTCCTATTATCAAAATGAGGATGGCGGATTCGGTCACGCATTAGAAGCTGATGCCTGGAATCCCAATTCTTCACCTATACAAACTTGGTGTGCAACGGAAATTTTACGAGAAATTGACTTTGCCGATACAAATCATCCAGTGATTAAAGGTGTGCTTAAATATCTTGCAAGTGGTAAGGATTTTGGAGGTGCATTTTGGTACAATACGATAAAAAGCAATAACGATTATCCTCATGCACCTTGGTGGCATACTGAAAGCGACAGCACATGTCATGGTGATTATAATCCTACAGCTTGTCTTGCCGGATTTATTATTAAATTTGCAGATAAGGATGCTGATTTATATAAACTCGGTTGCCAAATTGCAAAAGAAGCGTATGAAGCATATATTTCTCAAGGCTTCTTAAATGATATGCATACGGTTCTTTGCTACATAAGACTTGCTGAATATATTGAGAAATCAAAACAGATGGATATAATTGACATATCAGCGTTAAAAGCAAAACTAATTGAGCAAGTTAAGAACAGTATT
>CALYAR010000143.1 GCA_944393585.1 uncultured Clostridia bacterium
TGCCATTTGGTTCACCTCATTAACACTTCATTAATTTATCGTACTAAATTAGTATAGAGGAAAAGCGGCAATCTGTCAAGCGTTTTTGAAGCAATTATGCCGCAGAATTTCAAACTATATGGATATCACTGTATGCAATGAAACCGGTCGATGCAATAATCCAACAAATCGAAAATCCATTGGTGCAGCGGAGTAAAATAAAAACCCAATTCATTGGCCTTATCGGTATTGATACTGTATTCCTTTTCACCATTATACGGTGCTGTTTCCCCGTCCTGGCTCAATATGGCTTCTTTTCCGGTTTTCATTTTTATGTACTCCGCTATATCCTGGATTGAAACCGTTCCGCTGCTTGCCCCGTTGATGGTTCCCTGAAACTCATTTTGAGCAAACAAAGACAAAAATTTGCCGGCCTCATCTGAGCGCACAAAAGCCATTTGGTTTTTGAAATTATCCACATACATCGGCTTCTGAGCCATGATATGTTCAACATAAAAATACAGCCGGTTTGTATAATCGTCCTCACCGATCACAAAAGGAAATCGAACCGCCACACTTGAGACAGACGGATAAGCTTGAGCCAATGCTCTTTCTGCCTGCCGTTTCGATTCATCGTATGGAAATTCAGACCGACTGCACCAAATTACTTTCTCCGCCAGCGGATTAAATTCGCATTCTTTTGTATCGATATGTTTCCGATATACGGCTGTTGTTGAGATTGTCACATATCGATCGCACGAGACATGATCGAGAAGGATTTTGATGTCATTGGAACAGTATGCTAAACTGTCAAAAATGAGATCAAATTGCTGCGAAGACAACGCCTCTTTGATACTTCTCTCATCCGTTCTCTCAAACAGGATTCTGCTGACTTTGTTTCCAAATTCATCTTTTGACCGGCCTCTGTTCGCAATTGTGATATTATGTCCATCCATAAGCAGGTTCTTTACCAGATGTTTTCCCATAAATCGAGTTCCGCCTATCACTAAAATATTCATGATACAAAGTCCCCTTCCAGCATTATTTGTATTGTGTAAAAAATCCCATTCCGTTACTGAAAAACCGACAGGTATTGAATGAATATACACACTCCCATTGTTCCCAAGCCAAATCCGGCAGGGGTTTCTGCATGGAAACCTAGACGTCCTTTCCTTCTCAAAGCCGGTCTGAACGATCTTTTTCAAAAACGTATGAAAAGGACGTTTTCCGTCCCCGCTGTCTGTTTTTCGTACAAGCTTCACTGCTCTCTTTTAAGATTGTAGCAGAAAATAAAAATTTTTGAAATGCGCATGGAATTTTTTATTTGCCGAATACTATGTTTAAAATAATCCATTACAAAAACAGCATGAAACAAATAAAGCGGAAGGAGTGCGGAATGTTTGCCCTTTCTTCAAATTTGCAATGCCAATTCCCAAAGGTGCAGAAAAATTTTCTCCAGCATCCGTTCAGCAAAACAGGCTCTGCGGCAGAGATCTCTGAAATCGTACATTCGGGCATAATTTTCAAAAAAATGAAAACAATATCCTTATACCTGATTAAGTCCGTATCCTATTTTGAGGCAGGTAATCCAAAGGAGGTGAAACAATGCAGAAATTAACCCCAAACGAATATGACCAATATGTAAAGCGTATTTCTCCCGATTCGCCGCTGGGTAAAAATATTTTGTGGGCCTTCCTGATCGGCGGCCTGATCTGTACCATAGGGGAAGGATTCCGCAATCTTTATATGTATCTGGGCTGCAGCGACAAAGCGGTTGCTTCTTTTACTTCGATCACAATGGTAGCAATCGGTGCTATTCTCACCGGATTTAACCTATATGACAACATTGCCAAGTATGCGGGGGCAGGCACCATTATCCCCATCACCGGATTTGCCAACTCGATTGTTTCCATCGCAATGGAATACAAAAGCGAGGGCTATATCCTGGGAGTCGCCGCAAAAATGTTTGTCATCGCAGGCCCTGTTTTGGTATTCGGTACCATCTCTTCCGTCGTCTGCGGTATCATCTATTGGGTGATCAGCGTCATCTGACAAATAAATCTGTGATCCGATCCGAAAAGAATCCTAAAGGATTCTTTTCGGGTTTTTATTACAAAGCCGGTTTGCCAAAGCATACGAAGCGGAATAACCAAACATATTCTCCGATTCCTGTGCCCGCAGATACAGTTTCATTCGGCTATTTTTTGTTCTTTGCAGCTTTCCCTTCTTTTGCCGCACGCAAGCGGATTATGAACCAAAGTCACCGGAACCAACCCCTTGGTGTGACGGCCGGCGGAAACAATTTCAATGACGAAATCATACCGCGGCTGATTCAGCTGATACCCCGTCACTTCAAATTCCAGCTTTGTTTTTCCAATATTGCAGTGATACTGTTCCAAAGATACGCCGACCGGATTGCCCGGGCTCACTGTAAACCCTTCCGGCAAATACCATTTGATTTGCAGCCACTGCTGCATTTTAATTTGATTTTCGATCGTGAGGATGAATTTTTTCGGAACGCTTTCCTCAATGTAAGGCTCTTCGGTATAGTCGAGCACCGTATTAAAAATGACATGATCCGCTTTGACGCAGAAAGGGCTTTGACGGAGCAAATCAAAAAAATCTCTTTGGGCAAAGGCATTGATCCGCTCCGGACGGCAAAACAACCGATCGCCCTCGTTCATTTCAATGGTATAACCGGCCTGTTCCCCGATTGTATCACAAATCTCACTGGGCAAAAAGGACGGAACCACACGCAAAACACGTTCGGTCATTTCTTCTACCGTTTTCGGAATGCGGATGCTGCCGTCACAAAGGTTTAAACAGAAGGTCTTAATCGCTCCGCCGAGCGGTTTTATCCATTCATCCGGCAAAGCTTCCAGGCCGCCGATAATACCGAGCACCGCCCCCAATGTTCCCGCTGTGCAGTCCGCATCTTCGCCGCAGTTTACCGCAATGCACAGCGATTTTCCAAAATCATCTTCTCCATACAGCCATCCGATCAGCATAATTCCAATGTTGCTCGGCGCATCGTATCCCATTGGCCCGATTGGGACGTTAGGTTCCATTTCCTCAGGCAATGTGGCAAGACAGCCGAACGAAGCCGGTACGCAGTTTAACAGCTTTACCCTGGCTTCCTGCCAGGTGCTGCCGCTCCGATAGCTTTCCATCACGCAGTCTATCGCCTTCTGAATACCGCAGTCCGGCGGCAGATAAGAACGCGCAATGTTAATTAATTGGAATTTGTCCCTTTCCGCAAAAGCCGCGCTCTCCAAAGCTGCGCAGAAAATCTCGGCATAGAGCCCTTCGCCGCAGTGATCTACCACTGCGTCTTCATAGGCATAGCGCACCGCAATTTCCGGATGTCCCGGCGCAAGGCAGGCCCAGATCTCCGAAAGGATAAAGCTGCCATTGCTGTCACGAAATTCGTTGTTGACATATCCGGACAGCGGCGGCAGAATCCCCGCGCGCATGTTGTTTTTTCCCGCTCCATACTCTCCCCAGTTCGGCACGACATAGCTGTGCCAATATTCTCCTAAAATCGAACTGCTGACAAATCTCCCATATTTCTCAACCGCGTTCAGCCAGATAATCTGCAAATCGAGATCGTCATTGGGCAACGGTTCGCCCTGCAAATCCTGTGTGTAAAAGGATACGTCAAATACGCCGCGCCTGCACTCAAACGGCGCTCCCAATGTACCGCCTGCATTTTTCCCGAGCCAGCAGGCCTTAACTTTGTTCCGGAATTCATAAAGTGTCAGTTTCATCGTGCTACTCCTTTCGCTCAGACATTTTTAATATCCTTTAATTTTTCAGATGGAAATTATGTGCAATACTCTATTTCATTATAAACAGGGAAAAGATATATAGCAAGACATTGTCAGGAAAAGAAAAAATACAAACAAATGCGCTGGAAGATTCCTTTTTTCAAACCAATGAAATCTTCTAATGGAAATGTATAGAATGCCGCCCAAACGGCAATCCTACGGTTAAAGAAATATTTGGCGAAGGGAGTTTCATCATGGATAAAAAGAATCAAGCCTCAAAGGGCGGATTTTGGAAGGAAAAAGGATTTTATATCAGCATTCTCTGCCTGGCCGTGGTTTTAATCGGCGTTGGATTTTATGCAAAGTGGAACACATCTACTCAGAAACTGGAAGAACAGAACCAGGCTGCGGAAAACAATCAAAAAGAAAACGAAAATGTTTTTGTTTACCCTCCGGACAGCGGGGAGGAAGAGCAGCAAATTGCCTCGCAGCCGTCTCCTGCTCCACAGGTACAGCCGACCATTGAACCGGAAGACACTCCAGAACCCACGCCGTCCTCTTCTCCAGCGTCGGAAGAAGAGGAGACGGAAGGAACCCCTGTTTCTGCATCCAGTGACGAAAAGATTAAAAACAATAAACCCGAATTTGAAAAAGAATCGCTTCCATACCCGGTTGACGGCCAAATTTTAAATGACTACACAGGAGACAAACTGGTCAAAAACAAAACACTCGATGACTGGCGGGTGCACAGCGGAATTGACTTAGAAGGACAGCTCAATGCACAGGTCAAAACCGTTGCCGACGGTATAGTGGAAAAAGTTTATACCGACCGTGAATTGGGCTGCTGCATTTTAATCAATCACCAAAATGGCTTCCAGTCGCTTTACGCGAATTTGCTGGAAAATGGTGAAATCGTGAAGGAAGGCGACAGCGTTGCCGCCGGTGATATTATCGGCGGAGTCGGGAAAACCGCCATCACGGAAATCGGGGAAGCCGCTCACCTGCACTTTGAGCTCCTGTTTAACGGAGAAGGCGTAAACCCCAGCGATTACTTCCGGAAATCCAACATTGTAAGCTGATACGAAAGAAAGAACGAAAAAAGAAAGCACTAAACCAAAAAGTCCTGCAAATGCAAATCCATTTGCGGGACTTTTTAAAATATTTCGTTCGCTCCGTGCAGACGGCCAATCACATATCTGCCCATCACTGCAAAAAATGCGTTTGCTCAGCATCCTCTAGCTGTCAGCAGGCAATTTTATTTCACAAAGCCGCTTATCGATCAAAAAATACGCCTGCTGCCAAACGCTGAGACGAGTCTGCGGACAATGGCGTATTTGCTGAACAAAATAAAGAATAAATCCACATTATAAAAACAGCTTCTGGAACGTCTCCAAAAATTTTTCTGCCGCCTTCGAGAAGATCTGATATCGTTTCCAGACAATCAGTGCCTCCGCTTCTA
>CALYAR010000144.1 GCA_944393585.1 uncultured Clostridia bacterium
GACGGCTGAGAGAAGATGTATTCTACGATTACAAATTTGTAGGGTTATCGCACAACACGCTGAGAGGAGCAGCAGGAGGGGCAGTACTGATTGCGGAGCTGCTGTACCGGGAAGGTTATTTGACGGAAAAATAAACAGCGGCTATCCTTCGGTAATATTTTTTGAATCAAACATACCTTGCAACCCACCCAGAAATGAAACTGGGTGGGTTTTATTTGCAGGATGGAATACACGGTTGAGAAATGTGGAATGAAAATATTAGTCCCAATATTTTATAGCGATTTACTTCCCCTAACGAGGGAATTTATGGTATAATAAATACCAGCTTTTAAGTAACAGAGCGTCTGCGGCGTTTTTCAATTATAATCTTATTTCATGATTTAAAATGGTAAAGCCTGAAAAAATAAAAAGCAAGTATCGAGCGCAAGGAACTGAAAGGAAGCAGTATTGCTGAATTTCATAAAATAAAACAATAAAAAGTGAGGAGAAATCGGATATGAGGCAGCAAAAAAGTGTTCGGCTGGGCGTCGAAATAGGAGACCATTCTTTGGCGCATCGGGATTATCTCGGCTTTATTCAAACCCACTATGATTTGGATCGGCTGGAATTTGTATTGATTTATACCAAACCGGATGATATCCCTGAAGCATTGTTTTACGAATGGGCGGAATTCTTTCGCGCCCATGAGATTGACTTTGCCTTTCTTTATACCCTTCAGAAGCGGAAGGAAATGGGAAAGAACGGTCACCTGTCACCGAAAATTTTAAAGCGGATCCGTGACATTGCCGGAGATTATTTCATCGGCGATATGATTGGCGAAACCGGAGGAAATGCTTCCTGGCCAAAAGGGTATTTTACAAAATCGCCGCTTCTTCAGAACCGGCTTCCCGAACAAAATCTGCCCGACATGGCAGCGGCTTGCAGTCAATATGTAAATTATGTCGGCCAGATCTGCCGGGAGGAGCGGGCGCTTGGCGTGGAATCCATACTGGCAGTGGAAGCTACAGCTTTGTCGCCGTACAATTTTGAAGCTGGAGTTGATGCGGTCTTTATGGAAACGATGTGCGGGAATCCGGAACAGATGCTCTCTTTTGCCCGCGGAGCAAGCCGCGCTTATGGCAAAACCATATGGGGAAGCCACATTGCTCATGAATGGTACGGAGGACTGCGCCAGGATGATCCGTTGAAATACAAGCGAATGAAATTGGCCTACTGCTATGCTTATCTTGCCGGGGCAAATTATATCTATTCGGAAAGCGGCGACTGCGGAATTTATTCCTATGGCTATCATTACGAGCCCGATGATGCAAATTGTGCCGCATACCGCTTAACTTGGACTGAATTTTCAGACTGGCTGCGGTGTAATCCCCGTCCAGCCGGCGGCCCGTTGGTTAGAGTTGCCTTTGTGCAGGGCAATACCGATGGATATACAGGATGGGGAGGGAGTACAGTCTGGAATCAGTATGACCGGGAAGCGTGGGGATTTTCGGATGCAGAAGAGGGGTGGAGACGGCTGCCGGAAATCCTGCGTCAGCAGCATTGGAGCACGCCTGAAAATTTTGGAGATGCAGATTACAGCGGGCTTCCTGCTTATGGCCAATTCGATATCATTCCATCTTCTGCACCGGCAGAGAAAATGTGCCAGTATGATTATTTGATTTTCTTGGGTTATCACGTTATGACAGAGGAAATCTATCAAAATTTGATCTCCTATGTCAAAAGAGGAGGAAACCTTTTACTGTCAGCTTCGCACTGTATGGCGGACGCGTCCCGTCCGCAGAAGGAAAAGCTTTTCCTGGACGGCAGGCTCGAGGAACTTTTGGGATGTTCGCTTTCCTGTTTGGGCAGCACGATCAACAGCGGGGTCAAATTCTGTGCAGAAAGTACCATGCCGGGTGTTATCTTGCCGAAAACCGGGAATTTAGATTGTGATCCCATCTGTGCCGGAGGATATTACCGCATTGCAGATACCAAACTGGCTGGAGCGGAAACACTTGCCGTATTTACCGATACGTTTTTCCAGAGCCAGGATTCCGACAAATCCCCTGCTGTTCTGCAAAACCGCCTGGGCGGCGGTACGGTCATGCTCTCTTTGAATCTGGACTATCCGGGAACGCCGTCAGTCTGGCCGCTTTATAGCACGCTGATCCGCTCGCTTTTGGCGGGAAGCCGGCGCAGCTGTGACTTGCAGGTGTTTGCTTCGGACCGTGTTGCCTATTCGGTGTATGAAGAGAATGGCGAAAAGACCGTCTGCCTGCTCAATACCGATTACAATGTTGCTCAGCAGGTTCACCTAACGGGC
Source organism: uncultured Clostridia bacterium (assembly GCA_944393585.1). GTDB lineage: Bacteria > Bacillota > Clostridia > CALYAR01 > CALYAR01 > CALYAR01. The sequence goes on from CALYAR010000144.1 coordinate 2,303, forward strand.
TTAGGACAGAATTTTGTTCTGAACCTTGCACCGCTGGAATTAAAGCTGGTAAAACTCGGAGAAAGCACGAAAGTGCAGTAAGTATGATGGGGTATTAGAATCTGCCGAAAAACTGGTACCCGCCGAGAGGCAAATTTAGTATTAGCACACATGCACTGTCTAAGATAGAATTTGAAATCAACCGGATCATACATCTCGGGGATTTTGGCAAGCCGCACTCATGTGGAATGAAGAGTATGGAAGCAAATTTTAAAGTTAAAAATTGAATGTGGGACAATCCCGGTACTCTTCGGGAAGAGAGCCATCCAATTCAATCCATCCTAAATTTTCCACAAGAAAAGATTGTTCTTGGGGGAATATCCATGTGTTTAAATAATCAATGAAGTCGGTCTCACAGTAACAGAGGCCTCCGTGTATTCGATATTTCTTTGCATGAGGGCTTGTGTGAAGCCAGATATCACAAAACTCCAGGCAATATTCTTCCAGATGATCGGCCACGATATTTGGGACAGAATAAACCATTCTATCCCCATCAGCACTTATGACTATGTTTTTCAATAGTGTTCCATCCCTTTCCAACTCTTCGTTCCGCTGTTTTGATTCTATCATATGCAGCAGTCTGTCTCAAGACATTTAGCGAAATTTTATGATAACCAATTAGGGCAAACAAAAAAATTTCATTTCCCTTGAGTAAGCGGAAAGGCTGTGCCAGAATAGAAAAACTTACAATGATGATATTGGAGTGCCGATCTTTGCTTATAGGCATTATTTAATCGAAATACAGGAGGAAAAGACATTGGTAATTAAAATGGCAGCGATGGCGGATTTGGACAAAATTGCTGCAGTAGAAGCAGAGTGCTTTCCCGCCGCAGAGGCTGCATCAAAGCAGACGTTTCAAAATCGGTTAATGGTCTATCCAAACCATTTTTGGCTTTTATGGGATGACAATACGCTGGTTGGATTCGTCAACGGGATGACGACGGATCTTCCCGATTTAAGTGATGAAATGTATCAGAACGCCGAAATGCACAACGAAAGCGGCGCATGGCAGATGATTTTCGGGGTGAATACCATACCCGGCTATCGGAGACAGGGCTGCGCGGCAAAAATCATAAAGCGGGTCATTGACGACGCAAAACGCCAGAATCGAAAAGGTCTGGTATTGACCTGCAAGGAATCCCTTGTTCCGTATTATGGAAAATTAGGATTTCAAACGGAAGGTGTTTCAAAATCGGTTCACGGAGGAGCGGTCTGGTATCAAATGAGGCTGACGTTTTGAAGTGAGTAAAAAGGCGGCTTTGCTGTAGGGCAAAGCCGCCTTTTTGCAACAGATAAATCTTATAAAAGCGCTTTTGCAACCTTGTGGAATGCTTTGATAACGTCCTCGGCGTCCTCTTCGGTGAAAGCTGGGGTAATGCCGAGCTGGAGATTGCGCTTGCAGTAGCCTTCTGCATTGGGGCACATGCCCGGAGCATATTCCACTTTTTCATCTAACTGATTGAACGGGAAATGATTGCTGTCTACGGTCATCTGATTCATGATCTGCGGCAGTTCATACACAGCGCGTCCGCCATACAGCCTGCCTACGCCGACGTTTTCTGCCGCCATAGCCTTGCTGAATTTAATGGAGAGTTCTTCGGTTGGGAGCATAGCGATAATGGCATTGCCCGCTTCACCTTCTTCATCGACAATCCGCCGGAAGGTGAGCCCGTCGATGTCTTTAATGCCGTCTTTGATCATATGGTTGATTTTTCTCATTTTGCTGATGATCTGATCCAGCTTGCCGAACTGGGCCAGAGCTATGGCACCTGTAATTTCGCTCATACGGAAGTTTTGGGCGATAAAGATTTCATCTTCGCCGGACATATTGAGGAAGCCTTCCCGCTCACGGAACATACCCTGATCGTGGAAACGAACAGCGCGCTCATAGCATTTGGGGTTGTTGGAAACCACAACGCCGCCGTCTCCGGTAGTTAAGATTTTGTTCATCTGGAGGCTGAACGCGCCGACGTCTCCGAACGTTCCGGAGTATTGACCTTTGTATTTGGAACCCATCGACTGGGCGACATCTTCAATTACCATTAAGCCGTGTTTTTTGGCAACGGCCATAATAGGATCCATATCACAGGAATTGCCCAGAATCGGCACAGTTAAAATGGCCTTCGTATTTTTGTCAATGACATCTTCCAGCTTGGAAGGATCTAGGTTAAAGCTGTCATCGCATTCGGCGAAAACGGGTACGGCGCCGGCAGATACAACAGCACCTGCAGAGGCAATGAACGTGATGGCAGGTACAATGACCTTATCGCCCGGCTGGATTCCGGCCGCTTTTAACGCTGTGATGATCGAAGCAGTTCCGGAAGTAACGCCCAATGCGTGAGCAACATGAAATTTTTCACACAGTGCAGCTTCAAACTGTTTTACTTTTCCCAATACGTTGAATCCATAGTAGCGGAAGGGAGATTTTGCATTGATTACTTCTGTTACTGCATCAATTTCTTCCTGACCGTAAACACTGGCACCGCAGTACGGTAAGGGCAGCGGTTTATTCCGGACAGGGGTACCGCCATTCATCGCTAGTTTTTCAGACATATCTATCCCTCTTTCTATTTTAATGATAAAATTAACCCTATGCCCTAAGTATATAATGTTTTGATTTTAAATGCTTTGCATTTTTTACAATGATGTTCTTCTTTTTAATCAAAAAAACAGCCGGCTTGTCAAAAGCCGGCTGTTTTTATATTGTTAAGACTTATTTCGTTTGATTACTTTAAGCCGCGTAAATTCTTCGCGTTCCTTTTCTTCCAGAACATTTTGAATGTGATGCACAATCGCTTCATAACGCGGAATAGTTACATTTTTGAGGGCATTGGCACGTTTCTGCGTTTTTTTGATGTTGACGGCCAAACGATAAACAGAGTTTTCCACTTCTGCCAGTTTGATCGTCAGATCCTTTACCCTGCTGAACTTAAGATAAGCATTGTCCAGGGATGATTTGGTCCGGTAAAATCCAAACTGCGGAAGGACAGGCTTTTTTTCGTAGCTGACCTTGGGCAGTTCTACACCCATGACACTGGTGAAATTGACATCAATGCTGTCCTCTTCCGCGATTGCATGGCTGATTTCATCCACTCGTTCAATTCCAAATACAACATTGAGCCTCTCAAGCGATTTATAGGCGTCGGCAAACGTTCGATCAATTTCATTTTGCAGCTCTTTGGTTTCATCAATCCGAGCCATCATCTCGCGCATGAGAATATTTCGCTTTTTGTCCAGCAGGTCATACCCCTGCCGCGACAATGCCAAAGTGCTCTTGGCAATGATCAAATTACCTTTTGTTGGAAAAAGGGTGTTTTCCATTATTGCTCACCTCTGCGTGGTTTGTAATAACGTTCCAAAATATCATTGTCGACGCGGTCCAATTCCTCCTTTGGCAGGATTCCCAGCACATTCCAGCCAATTTCCAGAGTCTTTTCAATGCTTCGGCTTTCATTTTTGGCCTGGTTAATAAACTTTGATTCAAATTCACGGCCAAATTCCATATAAAGCTGGTCAAGCTCGGAGAGTTCATCTTCACCAATAACAGAAGCAAGCGCCTTGACTTCACTTACCTTTGCATAGGAAGCAAAGAGCTGGTTAGCAAGATCGGGATGATCTTCCCGCGTATAACCCTTTCCGATGCCGTCCTTCATCAAACGCGAAAGAGAAGGAAGAACACCAATCGGCGGGTAGATGGATGTGAGGTTTAATTCCCGGTCGAGAACAATCTGTCCCTCTGTAATATAACCCGTTAAGTCAGGAATGGGGTGAGTAATGTCATCGTTGGGCATCGAGAGGATCGGAATTTGAGTAACCGATCCGGTTGAACCGTCTACAATTCCGGCACGCTCAAACAAAGAAGCCAGATCACTGTATAAGTAGCCGGGGAAGCCCTTTCTGCTTGGAATTTCTCCATTGGAAGAGGATATTTCACGCAGGGCTTCTGCATAGGCGGTCATATCAGTTAAGATAACCAGAATGTTCATGTTGTGTTCAAATGCCAGATACTCTGCCACTGACAGTGCACAGCGCGGTGTGATAAAACGCTCGACGACAGGATCGTTTGCCAGGTTTAAAAACATAACCACTCGTTCCGAAACGCCGCTTTCCTGGAAGGAACGCTTAAAGAAGTCGGCAACGTCGTGCTTTACGCCCATGGCGCCGAATACAATCGCAAAATCGGAGTTTTCTTCATCTGCAATTTTTGCTTGGCGCACAATCTGAGCAGCCAGCGCATCATGCGGCATACCGTCTCCGGAGAATATAGGAAGCTTTTGCCCGCGAATCAGCGTCATCATACCGTCAATGGCCGAGATTCCAGTTTGAATGTAGTTCTTCGGATACTGCCGTGCCACGGGATTAATCGGCAGACCATTGACATCTACCATTTTTTCCGGATATACGTCGCCCAGTCCATCAATCGGCCGGCCGATTCCGTTTAGCGTACGGCCCAAAATTTCCCGGGAAACGCCGATTTCCATCGGCTTGCCCTGCGGTGCCGTGCGCGTGTTGGTCAGCGACATGCCGCTCGTTCCTTCAAATACCTGGATCACCGCAGCATTTTCATCCATTTTGACAACACGCCCGCGCCGCTTTTCGCCATTGGACAGGGTAACTTCTACCATTTCCTCGTAGGATAAGTCTTTTGCGCCCTCCAATACCATAAGCGGGCCGTCGATTTGCTTGAGTCCTAAATATTCAATCGCCATGATAACTCCCCCTTATGATATTTTAGCAGTTAAATCACTGCAAATTGTATCGATTTCTTCTTTCAGCCGGTCAAATGCATCCGTTTCTTCATTGCCGATATCGTATTTCATACGGATGACTTTTTCAAAAATACCCGTGGCGCGAAGTGCAGAGCAGACCACGCCTTTGGATACAGCTTCACGCGTCCGGTCGGCTAGATGCAGAATTACGTCCATCATTTGGTATTGTTTGCGCATTGGAACATACGTATCGTTTTCATGAAATGCGTTTTGCTGCAAAAATCCCTGCCGGATTACCTTGGCAACGTCCAGCGTCAGCTTTTGCTCGTCCGGCAAAACGTCAGAGCCAATGAGCTTAACAATATCATTGAGCTTGCTTTCTACCTGCAGGATGTTCATCAGCTTAGCGCGTGCACGGATGAAGCCGCGGCTTACATTTTTGGAATACCACGGCGCCAGATCGTCCAGATAATCGCTGTAGCTCTGCAGCCAGTTAATCGCCGGATAATGGCGCGCATAAGCCAGGCTTTTGTCCAGCGCCCAAAAGCAGCGGACAAAACGTTTTGTATTTTGCGTAACAGGCTCGGAAAAGTCGGAGCCCTGCGGAGAGACCGCGCCGATAATCGTGACGGAACCTTCGCTGCCGTTCAGATTTTCCACATAGCCTGCTCGTTCATAAAACGCGGACAGACGGGAGGAGAGATAGGCCGGAAAGCCTTCTTCGGCCGGCATTTCCTCCAAGCGTCCGGATATTTCACGCAGGGCTTCTGCCCAGCGGGAGGTAGAGTCGGCCATAATAGCAACGTGATACCCCATATCACGGTAGTATTCTGCAATCGAGATTCCTGTATAAATACTCGCCTCGCGCGCCGCAACCGGCATATTGGAGGTGTTGGCGATCAGAATCGTCCGGTCCATCAAGGGACGCTTTGTCCGCGGATCGATCAATTTAGAGAAGTCATCCAAAACCTGTGTCATTTCATTGCCGCGCTCTCCGCAGCCAATGTAGACGATCAAATCAGCATCGCACCATTTTGCAAGCTGGTGCTGCGTCATGGTTTTTCCAGTGCCGAACCCGCCTGGAATTGCAGCAGCACCGCCCTTTGCAATGGGGAGTACACTGTCAATGATCCGCTGGCCTGTGATCAAGGGACGGTCAATCGTCAGCCGTTTATGGTAGGGACGCCCGGTCCGAATCGGCCAGCTCTGGCACATCGTAATATCGTGTGTTTTGCCATGTTCGTCTCGAATTACGGAGAGAACGTCGCTGTTTTGATAGCTCCCGTCGGAAACCGCATGCTCCACAGTGCCGCTGATTCCGGGAGGAACCATCACTTTATTCACAATAAAAGGAGTTTCCTGGATCTCTGCTACAATATCGCCGCCGGAGACCAAGCTCCCCGCTTGTACTAAAATGTGTGTATCCCATTTGCGTTTAGAGTCGAGAATTTCGACCTGCGTTCCGCGGCCGATAAAATTTCCTGTCTTATCTTTAATCACCCGCAAAGGGCGTTCAATTCCGTCAAAGATATTTCCGATCAGACCGGGTCCTAATACAACAGACATCGGTGTTCCCGACGAGACCACCTCTTCGCCGGTTTTAAGGCCGGTTGTGGATTCGTAAACCTGTACGACGGTCCGTTCGTTCCGAAGTGCAATGACTTCCCCAACGAGCTGTTCTTTGCCGACCATGACCATATCCTGCATCTGCATCCGATCGCTGCCTACGACTTCAATAACTGGTCCGCTGATCGCGCAGATTTTGCCATGAATTTTTTCTGCCATCTTTATTCACCGCTTTTCTCTGATAAAAGATTGATATTGAGTCCGCTCATCCGGACAAATTCCTGCTTCTGTTCCTCCAATAGAGTGCGGATGGAATTGTCAGCAACGACATTCAGTGTCCGGTTCTTGACAATACATCCGCCGATGAAATCCTCGCCGGATATTTCTACTTTGCAGTTTATGTCCTGTTCCAGCTTTTTCTGATATTGTTCATCCCGCTGGTCGAGGTAACATACCTTATCGCCTTCCAGAGCGTCGCGATTGGAGAGCTCAGCCTTCTTTTTGAGCCAGCCGTAATATTCGCCGCTTTTCTGAAAATCAGCCAGTTTTTTTTCCACCTCGGAAAAAACAGAATCAAAAATTTCCTGCCGTTCCTTTAACAGAGCGGTTTTGCATTCGTTTTGCAGACGGGCCCGCTGTTCCATATGTTCTTTTTGAATGGAAGATACGCTGTCCTGAATCCGCTCATATGCCTCCTGCAGAAATTCCAACTCTTTTTTTTCTAATATGCCTTTTTCTTTTTCCCCCATTTTCTGCAGCATCTCTTCACGCTGCATACTTGCTTTGCGAAGTACATTGGAGGAAAAATGATTTAACTTATCTTCTACGCTGATCATTGTTTCACCACCTAAAATTTAATGCCCATTGCCTCGGAGATATAGCGCATCATATCTTCTGAGGTTTCCTTGCGGCCGTGCCGGTCCGGAATTTTTACAATCAGCGGCAGACTTTCGCGCAGCTTACGTTCCATGATATAATCGGGCATCAAATTGAAGAGCTTTTCCGTAATTGCCACGATTGCATTTTCTTTGTCTGCAAGAGCAGCCTCTAAAACGGACTGAAACTCCTCCTTTTCATGCACGACACATCCTTTTACGCCGCCCAATCGCATTCCTTTCTCCGTATCGACATTGTCGCTGATTAAAAACATTCTCATAAAATCAACCCAATCTGCTCAAGATCATGAACGATACCAAAAGTCCATAGAGCGCGACACCTTCTGCCAAGGCAACGAAGATCAGTGCTTTACCCATAATCTTAGGATCTTCACTCAATGCACCGAGCGCAGCAGAGGCGGCAGAGGCAACGGCGATACCGGCGCCGATGGTGGAAAAACCGGTAACAAGCGCAGCAGCAATATAACCAAGACCAACATTCATTGACGCATCCGCAGCACCTTCTGCGGCAACTCCTACATTTCCGGTCAGCATCAGAGCGGCGGAAACAACAAGTACGCCAAAGAATGCGATGATATTTGTCGTGAGCATTTTCTTGCCGGTAAAAATCCGGGTATTGCGGTTTCTCATGATGACATACGCCCCAATGGGGAGTACGATGCTTAAAATCAGTAAAATTGTAATGAGTTGAATCATAGTTTATTCCTCCAATAATCAATCGTTTAATTTTGTCTTAATCGAACGGAATTCAATTCCGTCGCCGCTGTAGAAACGGCTGAACATTTCATAAAATTCAAGCCTTAGTATTTGGATTGCTACAATAAAGCCTTCCATACACATAACGAAGATGTTTCCGATTACCAGAACGGGTATGCTTCCGCCTCCGCCAATCATATCGCCAAGCAGATAGACCACCATCATCATGCCTGCATGATTCATCGCAAAAGCGCCTACACGCAGGAAAGAAAGTGTATTGGTGACAAAGCTTAGAACGACTTCAAACAGCTCGAAAAACGATTCCAGCAGGAACATGCCCGGCTGTTTTGGCCTCCAGTCTTTGTAATGCGCCAAAAGCTTCGCAAGAGGCTCCTGCAGCAAAATGACAATCAGGGGCGCTGCAATGAACAGGATTATAACAACAGGCGATGCGGATAAACCTGTTCCGGTTAACATTTTCATTACAATCAGCAGAACGGTTACATAAAAAATCATGCCGACAATGGAATTTTGACCGGTGAAAATCTTTCCCTTGTCGTGATTTTTGATTCCGTTGATGATATTAATCACCATAGCTGCCAGAATCAGCACAACGCCGAATACAACAGAATACATCAGCATTTCGTTGATGCTTTCCATTGGCTTTATCAGATGAAACGGCAGAAGCTCTTCGTTTCCAAAAAAGCTGCCGTAGACAAATCCAAAGCATACAGAGGAGACCCCTATGATGGATGCCACTGCCCCCAGCTTGACCTTTTTCCATTTATAGAACAACAGTCCCGCCAGCACCAATACCAATCCTTGGCCGACGTCGCCGAACATGATGCCGAACATTAAAAAGTAAGTAACGGCCAAAAACGCCGTCGGATCAACCTCATTGTAAGCGGGCAGGCCGTACATTCGGACCAGTGTTTCAAATGGTTTGAAAATTGCCCAGTTGCGCATTTTGGTAGGCGGTTTCGCATTTATAACGTCTTCAGGCTCCTCGATGACCACCATGACGTTATCTTCTTTTTCCGTTTGTTTCTTTAACTTGTTGATTTCGCCTTCTGCCATCCAGCCTACTACATAAAAAGATTCCTTTGTGTGCGCACAGTAGCCTTTCAGCTTTTCGAGGAAGGCTTTTTTCAAAATAGACTGATACATGCCGCAGATGGTGGGATATTCTGCGCTGATCGCATTGCGTACGGAAAGCTCTATTTCAATCCGGCGCTGCTTCAGCTTTTGCTGTGCTTCCGTAATTTTGGCATATTCCGCCGCCGGCGTATCGACCAGCTGACCGGACAGACGTACTCTCTGAAAGTATAAAGACGAAAACAGTGCATCGACCTTTTCCTCAGAGTCTGCCGGCGTAAAATACATTCCCCAAACATAGTCGCGCTCTTCATGCGTAATGATAAAAAACGCCTCCAAATCTCCCAAATAGGTTTCCAGCGTTTTATAGCCTACCTTTGGAAGCTTGCCAAACCGGAACTTCATAAATTGAAAGGAAAAAAGCTTGCCTAAGGGAACGTTTACATCCTTTACATATTCCAGACTCTCCAGCAAAGTAGAATTTTCCTGAATAGTCTGATCGATTTTCTGAATGTCCTCCTTGCTTTTCGAAACCTTTTCCGAAATGGTCTTTATCATTTTCTGGATGTCCTCTTCGTCATAATGTTTCGCAGCATAGTCAATTTCCGGCCGTTTTGCCCCGATCAGATCAAAAAAACTTTCGAAGCTTGCCTTATCAGCTTGGTAGCTGTTTTCGCTGATACAGGGATATAAGCCGCGGACATTATTTAAGACTTCAATCGCATTTTCCAGATTGATTTCTTTGTCCAAGATGTATTGGTTGATCACCCGGTCAAAATCGGAAACAAGTCCTACAATATTGACCAGTTTCATTTTTAAAACAGCCATATGAACACCACCTTTATACTTGAATGTGCCGCCGGATTTCCTCCGGGTCTATATGGTACCGGATTCCTTCCGCGAGCGTAATTAAATTTTCTTTTTCCGTTTCCATAGAATGGATATATGTTGTAAGCGCGGCAATGGAATAAGGAAATTTTCGTTCCAGATATTTTTCCAATTCATGTGCCGCACTTTGATAGTTTTCTTCAATAAAGTGTTCGTCCAAATCAGAAAACAGCTTGCCATAAGGGGTTTTTTCTGTTGTCATTCTGATATATTCCTCCACAGAAGCTGTTTTAACCAACTGTTTTAAGATATCGGGCCGCAGCCGGTAGTGATAGGGAAGGATATATGTGAAAATCATTTCTTCCGGAGAATCGTAGTACTTTTTACACCGGTAAATCCAAATTAAATTCAGCATATCCACTTCACTGCCGAAGGAAATACCGACCGCTTTACGATCCTGCCGCTTGAGATATTTCTCAATTTGTTTGGACACTGTTTTAAAATAATATAAATCCAGCGTCATTTCCACGCTAAACAAATTTACATGTTCCGTATTCATTAAAAAAGGAGATAGCAGCTCATAATACTTCGTTCCTTTCAGATTTGCAATGTATTCCTGTATGTTGTTTGCCGACAGAAGCCGCTCAAAGTTCACACCGCTGTGCTCCAGAAAAAAACGGCTGATCCGATCAATTCCAAATTGACTGTCGCGCGTTTCGAGCGAGCGCAGAATACGTTTCATAATCTCGATTTCATGCAGCAGAAAGGTATAACGGAAAAAAACCCGCGTGTCGCCCTTTGTAAACACATAAAGCTTTTTGTATAGCAGGAACTGGTAGCTGTTGAGTGCCGCTTCCAAATCAGCCCGATGTACTTCGTTTTCATTGTAGGGAGCAAGCACAGCAGCATATTGGGTATTATTCTTTAAATAGCGGACGACCTGCGTCACGTCATTGAATGCCAGCATGGCTTCGTAATCGGAACGAGTCAGCTGCTTTGCCTTGAGTGCCGAAATTTTGGTTTTCAGTGCTCCGTACTGCAACACTTGACTAAGCATTTTGGTTCACCTTCCAACAATCCCTTGAAATATGGTCTCGACCCATTCATCTTTTTTTTGTTCATAGATCCCGCGCATATGGGCAGCTGATTTTTCCGCCAGTGCGCGCAGTTTGCTTTCTGCTTGGGCATCGCCGGAATCCTCCTGGGAATTCAGGGATTCAATTTTTGCATCTGCCCGCGTAAGAATATCCTGGTGCAGGTGATCAATTTTTTCCTGCAGGTTCTTTTCAAAATTTTTTTCTTCCTGAGCAGTATCTTCTATAATTTTCTGAGCTTTTTCTTCAATATTTATAATTCTTTTAATAATATCTTCCATTTACCATACGCTTCTTTCTAAAACTAAACCACTAATTCTTCAAGCTGTGCAGCGGTGCCGGAATCCGTCCGCCCCGATGGATAAAACCGTCGCTTTGGAATTCACTGACAGGCATGACAGGACCGGTACCAAGCAGGCCGCCGAATTCCACAACTTCGCCGACTTTTCTGCCCGGCGCCGGAATGATTCGGACGGCGGTCGTTTTGTTGTTCACCATGCCGATTGCCGCCTCATCTGCAATGATGGCGGAAATTGTAGATGCAGACGTATCCCCCGGAACAACAATCATGTCAAGCCCGACCGAACAGACAGCAGTCATTGCCTCAAGCTTATCCAATGATAAAGCGCCGCACTCTGCCGCATGGATCATACCGGCGTCCTCGCTGACGGGAATAAATGCTCCGGACAGCCCGCCGACATACGAAGAGGCCATCACACCGCCCTTTTTCACTGCGTCATTTAATAGGGCCAAAGCCGCAGTGGTACCATGCGTTCCGCAGACCTCCAGACCCATCTCTTCCAAAATATACGCTACACTGTCACCGATTGCGGGAGTGGGAGCCAGGGACAAATCCACAATCCCAAAGGGTACATGAAGCCGTTTGGAAGCTTCCTGAGCTACCAGCTGGCCGACGCGCGTTATTTTAAACGCCGTTCGCTTGACAGTTTCCGCAACTTCACCCAAATCTGCGTCTTTCCCAAGCCGTTCGAGCGCGGTCTTCACAACGCCTGGGCCGCTGATTCCTACATTAATAACGGTTTCTCCTTCCCCTTCCCCTAAAAAAGCGCCGGCCATAAAGGGGTTATCTTCCACCGCGTTGCAGAATACGACCAGTTTTGCGCAGGCGAAGCCTCCTGTATCCGCTGTTTTTTCTGCAGCCGTTTTAATAATTGTTCCCATTTGGCCCACGGCATCCATATTAATGCCGGAACGCGTGCTTCCAATATTCACGCTGGAGCAGACTAATTTTGTGCGGGACAGAGCCTCCGGAATGGATTCGATCAGCCGCTTCTCTCCCATTGTGTAGCCTTTTTGCACCAAAGCCGAATAGCCGCCAATAAAATTGACGCCTGTAGCCATTGCTGCCCGGTCAAGCGTCAAAGCGAATAAGACAGGATCCCCCTCTTTTGCAGCGTCGCAAAGGTGGGAAATAGGCGTAACAGAAATGCGTTTATTGATAATGGGAACGCCGTATTCGGTTTCAATTTCTTCTCCAATTTTTACCAGGTGCTCTGCGCACCTTGTAATTTTATCGTAGACCTTGCGGCAGGCCTCATCTATATTACTATCTGCACAATCGCGCAGGGATATTCCCATTGTAATCGTACGAATGTCAAGATGTTCTTCACGGAACATCTTCAGTGTTTCCAGAATTTCCAGTTGGCTGAGCATAGTCTTCCCCCCTTTTTAAATCCGGTGCATGGAATTGAACAAATCCTCATGCTGAACACTGATGGATACACCCAGTTCATCGCCAGCCTGTGTCAGCTTCTTCTTCAGCTCGGTAAAATCAATGCTGGAAGAAGAGATATCCGAAATCAACACCATTGTAAAAATGTCCTGCATAATTGTCTGGGAAATATCTAAAATGTTGACGTTGGATTCCGAAAGGATTCCACTGACTTTCGCGATAATACCGACCCGGTCTTTTCCAATGACGGAAATGACTGCTTTCATAGGCTTTTCCTCCTTTGATCAATTTGAATCTTACACATTGTAGCACATCTTTTGACTAATTTCCACTTTCGATTGTTTGAAATTTAACCATCTTTATTGAAATTAGCAGATTTCGTGCAAAAAAACAACCCCTATCTCAACGGGAAATCATGTTTTCAAGAATCTCTGATTGATAAAGACGGAATCGTTTTTGCAGAAAAACAGTGGAGGGGTAAAGTGAGAGACTGCGCAGAAGAAGTATGACTTGTTATAGGATTTTTTATTATATTGTTTTGTTAAACTGTGCAGGGAGTAATTAATTTGTCAAATTGATGAAGACATTTCTATAAACTAAAGTAGAGAATCGTATTCTATATTGTGCGGCTGTCAGTTACGGAAAAGCTGTTTCCATTTTCCCGTCTGAGAAAAATTAAGAATTTATTCATTGACACAGCTGGTTTGCAATGGTAAACTAACAACGTTCTTGACAGAAGAAAGGAGATGGTTCCGTTGGCACCAAGACGGCGCAGAAGGAGAAAAACAAAACAGCAGGGTAAAATCATGGTATTGTTGCTAGTACTTTTGGTCTGTGTGGCGGCGGGAGCACTCTATTTAAGAAATCAGGGAAAAACCAATCCCGTCAGTGCGGATGGTATGCAGGAGCCCGGTCAAACCGGAACTTTTGCTCAAAATACGCCGGAACCGTCTGCTTCTATTTTCAATGATGCGAAGTTCGAAACAGCAGATCATTCTCAAATCTATGAAGGTATGCTCATTTTAGTGAATTCGGATCTGGAATACCATTTCCCGGATAATTTGGATGCAATGGGAAATTTATACGACCAGAAGACAGAATATTATGAAGTCAGCGACTCGGAGATGTATCTCAATCAGATTGTCATAGACCGGCTCAATGAAATGACGGATGATTTTTATGAGGCCAAAGGGGGAAGCGATTTGCTTATTGCCAGTGCCTACCGAAGTTATGAACATCAGCAGCGCCTGTTTGAACGCAAAGTAGACGAGGTGGGGGAAAAAGAGGCCTTAACCTGGGTCACACGTCCGGGTTACAGCGAGCATCATACCGGACTGGCCATTGATTTAAGCGTTTATGACGTCAGCACAGGTGTTACCTATCCTTATGATGGAACGGGAATTTACTCCTGGATCAACGACAATGCCCACTACTATGGCTTTGTGGTACGCTACGACGAAGCGAAGTCGGACATAACCGGTGTTTCGAATGAACCCTGGCATTTTCGGTATGTTGGATTGCCGCATAGCCTGATTATGCAGGAAAAGGACTATTGCATGGAGGAATATATGGATTATCTGAAAGGGTTTTCCTATGAAAAGCCTCTCTCCTATACGACAGACAGCGGGGAAGAATATCAGATTTATTATGTTTCGGCGCAGGAAGATACGACACAGATTCCCGTGCCGCAAACCGGCAATTTTGAACTCTCCGGCAACAACAGCGACGGCTTTATCGTCACAGTGAGCAGATAGTGCTTGCGGACGGTTTCTCCTTCGGGTATAATGGATAATATTGAGTGCAGTAAAAATTTGCATTTAACAGACAGGAGAGGTAGAATGGAACAGTATAAAAGAGAATTTATTCATTTTATGGTGCAGTCCGGTGTTTTAACATTTGGAGACTTTACGGCAAAGAGCGGCAGAAAAACACCGTATTTTATTAATACCGGGAATTATAAGACGGGAGCGCAGCTGGCTAAATTGGGCGAATTTTACGCCAAATGCTTAACCGAGCATGTTGCCAAAGCGCCGGATGCGTTGTATGGTCCGGCCTATAAGGGGATTCCGCTCGCAGTGTCGGCGGCGGTTGCCCTGTACGAAAAGCATGGAATCGACGTCAATTACTGCTTTAACCGGAAGGAAGCCAAGGATCATGGAGAAGGCGGAACCATGGTAGGTTACCGGCTGCAGGACGGCGACCGTGTGGTGATCGTGGAAGATGTTGTGACGGCAGGCACGGCCATGCGTGAATCCATACCGATTTTAAAGCAGTGTGCGGATGTAACGGTGGAAGCTTTAATCATTTCCGCGGACCGGATGGAGAAAGGCCAGGGCGAAAAAAGCGCGGTACAGGAAATCAGAGAAGAATTTGGTTTTCCCGTCTATTCCATCGTAAATGTGCGCGATATTATCGAAGTACTGTCTGTAGAGCCGGTAGATGGAAAATTGATCATTGACGGACCCACCCGGGAGAAGATGGAGAATTATTTGAAACAGTACGGAATAGCAGAGAGCAGATAAAAAGAAAGCCTCGACGGCCTTCTAAAAATTCGAAAAAGCCCATGAAATCGGGAAAACGGCACCGGGAAGCTGTCTAAAAAATCTCGCCAAACGCCTAAACTTGTCATCACATTTTCAGCGGTTGAAATATTCATATGTTTATGGTATATTTTTAGTCAAAAGTACATGGAAATTGGAAGTATTTCACCCAATTATCCTAAGTATATGACCCACTCTGATCCTTGCGATAAAGTGCCGTGGGCACTCCTACAGGGGAAACGCCACTACGGGCGAGGTGAGCGTTCCGATGGACAAACTGCCGCATGACCCATATCGTCTTTCCGTCGGTCTGGATTTTATGTAAACTGCGTCGCCTTTCGGCGTGTCGTTTCACCCCTGACCGATGGGAGACGTGTGGGAACAGATACGAGAGAATGAAAAACACTTTTATGATGAGAGTAGGTGCCGATTACGTCGTATGCTAATAACCATAAATGAAGCAAGAACATTAATTCTATCTGGGCAATGTTTGCTGAATAAAGAGAAGAATAGTGTTGTACAAGTAGTGTCTGATTTATCGGGCATACAGTATGACCCCTGTCCTATTTTGTATTTGAATCACTACTTGGCTCTTTGGAGTAGAGTACCGGGTTTTAAGATTACAGATTACGACAGAATCGCTTATGATGAAAGGAAACTTGTTGAAGCAAATCTTTTTAAACGAAATCTTTTTACTGTTCCCACTCGTGAATTGGATATCTATGATGTCGCAACAGAAAGAATTGTACACCGGGGAGGCTCAAGAGAGCAGCAAAAGCGTGAGCGTAGAAGCAATACGTTATTGGCAGCAGAGGAGAAGAAACTAAGACAAGCCTTTCATGAAATCGGCTCCTGCACGGAACATAATCTGTGGGAGCATCTTGGTCTGGTTGCGGAACATAACGCAGTTAAGGAGAGTC
>CALYAR010000145.1 GCA_944393585.1 uncultured Clostridia bacterium
GGAGTATATTGTTTTCAAGATCCACATCCTCCCATCGAAGTGCAGAAAGTTCCCCAACGCGAAGGCCTGTATAAAGACAGAGTAGATATTCAAAACTATTTTCCTGGCGCAGCATACGCTCTAAAATTTCCTGTTCATTACGAGTCAGAACACGAGGGCGAGCTCTATGAACTTTAGGTTTTTTTATAGAGTGATATGGATTCATTTTTATTACGCCTCTTTCAAAAGCAGTGCAAAGCGCAGACTTTAAAAGTCTGCACACGTTGTTGAGTGTTCCAGCTGATATACCTTTCATGAGTACATCAACAGTTTGTTGAATATTCTCGCATGAAAGCTTTTGAATATTCTTTTCACCAAGATAAGGGTAAATGTGTGTTTCGAGTATTCTCCGATAGCTGAAGTATGTGCTATCTTTAATATTTTGCCTTACAATTGCTTCCAGCCAATATTCCAACCAGTCATGAAGCGTTCCATTACCATAAATGACAAGTGACGTATCATCTTGGTAGAGTTCTGATTTAATATGTACAAGCCTTATTTTTACATCGCTGTAACTTTTTCCATAAATAGAACCAAATTTGGGTTTTCCATCGGGTTTTCGGCCTTTGATATACCGACCTTCCCATCTCCCATCTTTTCTGAGATAAATATTTTCTCCTTTTCTTGACATTTGCTTATGTCTCCTTTCTGACGGCTTATTTGACGGCTAAAAAGGTTGTTAAAAAACGCCTAAATACGCAGCGTTATCTATCCTCTACCTAAATTCTTATTGACGTAGTATTTTATTTAGTGTAGAATAATATATAGTTGCAGGCTTATTTTAGCCATTTTCGTAATTTTACATATTTTGCGAACATTGTGTCTAGTAGTGGGGGATATTTGTGCAATTATAAGGATTTTTCCTAGCGCATTTCCGCTATATTGAAATGGATAACAGTTGCGTAAGTAAAGACTTTCCCTCCGTTAGTGAAGCTTGAAAGCTGCCGTATTTTTATAAATTTTGATGTCACTAATGGTATAGGTATAGACCGTTTTGTCATGCATGGTTACAGTGATAGTATTGGCAGCTCTACCTTTTCCAGCACCCACAAATGCGTCCGGTTTCTGTGTCCATGCATCACACACATTCCGTCTTGTCCGGGCAGGGAAGAAATTGGAAGCCACTCCGAGGGGATCTAAAATATCTTCATCGACGCCATATGTGGCAGATACGTTTTCCCTTCAATGGTAAGGGTAAAAAAGTCGCCATCTTCGTCTGGTAGTGCTATCGAGGAAGTAGTGTTTCCGGGCAGTATCCATGATTGAGAACTCTGCGGTGTTAGAATAGGCGTCTAAGATATAGTATCTGTTACCGCTGGCTTTGGTGTCGTAACGGGAAGAATATCAATGGACTGATTTTCGGTATTATACTTTTCACTGAGCGCAAATATGCCAAGAATTATGGCAATGCAAGAAAGGGTGGCAATAACTGCCATGCTTGTTATATTTCTCATATTTCCTCCATTATTTTTGTCTTGCATACATAAACAGATCGCAATTGCTCCTTTCTCAGATTTCTCTCATGACAACCCAGCCTTCCCCACTGCTTGCAGCGTCCGTTTTCTATATAAATGCCGACATGCTGGATCTCGTTCCAGCATCCGCAGTGAGAGTTTGTCTTTGTCCAGAAAATGAAATCCCCGGGCATAAACAGCACGAGGTTCTTGCCTAAGTTCGATAAGTTCTTTCACTGTTTTTAAATCAGTCTTTTAAACTTTGTGCTGCAGCTTAACAGATATCTATCAATCAAACGGCTCTGCTCTTTCGTTGCCGCATAGGCGGTAACGGCAACTGTTTTTTGCCAATCACGTGTATAACCGTCTGTTGCCAGATTTGTTATCCTATTTTCGCATAAAAACTCCAGTAAGGCAGTGATGGATTCCTTGTCATCGGATAAGATAACATTTACATATGTCTGGTCTTTGGAAAACTTTATTCCAATCTTCAACGTTAGAAATGTCCCTATGCCGCTTGCAATTGATACGGTATACAGAGCAATTTCATTGTGTGAAGAGAATATTTCATTGATAAGTTTATAAAAGATGATTTTGGGAAAGGGTAACGCCTAAAGACGCGAGAATGGGTTTGTTTTTTGAGCGAGAATCGTTTTGCTTGTTGTCAGCATGTTGTCTAATGTTTTAAGAGGAAAAAGTAGGAGCATAGAGGGGTCATTTCACTATCTGCTGTAATCATGTTTTTTTCTTTTTATGTGGGGTTCATTTTTCGGTGGTATTTCTTCGATCTTTCGAAAACTGTCAACACCGGGTATCATGGCAAAGGAGCCGCCGCCATCCATGCAACGTGAATGCTGCCGGCAGGTTTGCTTTCTCTTTCCATATCTGCTGTCAGCTTGATTCGAGTTCGGGGCGGTTAGTCTTTCTTATACATCCTCTATCTGCCATTGCTGTGGAATATCATTGAAATGTTTTCCTTCTTTTTTGGCCGCCGATACATTAGGGCGATTTACTCTGGTAAATGGCCCTAATTGTGATACATGTGATCCCTCTAAAACCAAAGGTGGCAGCGGAAAGGAGGCTTATAATTAGTGGATTTTTTCTGCTTGAGCCGCAGAAATCAACACAAATCTTCCAATGTGTTGTTCCGTTTCTTTGGGAAAAGGGATATGCTTATCCTGTCAGCAAAAGCTGAAATCAATCTCGACCAAAGGAGAATGAATATGAACACGGATAAAATTTTTGCCGAATCCATCGCCAATGATTACGCACCGAAAAACGCCTCCAAAGTAGTGGCCTTAAAAAAGCTGGATCGCAAGGCCAAAAGCGCGGCGAATATTTTTGCCTATACCTTCGGGACGCTGATGGCTCTTGTGCTGGGCGTGGGGATGTGCTTTTCTATGGGGGTACTTGGCGATGGAAGCCAGACCATGTTAGTCATTGGCGTAATCGTCGGCGTTCTCGGCCTTGTGGGTGTAGGGGTCAATTATCCCATCTACCGGAAACTGCTGGAAAACGGTAAGCACAAGTATGCCTTTGAAATTGTCCAGCTAGCAAAAGAAATCAGTGAGGAAGCCGAATAAGCGGAAGGAGGGCGGCGGGATATGAACAAATCAGAGAGCAAATATTTTCACACCGCCCTCCGCA
>CALYAR010000146.1 GCA_944393585.1 uncultured Clostridia bacterium
CGTCGATGGTTTGCTGTGCAGTCGGATCACCCAGTTTTTCTATGACTTCTTCACGGGAAGCATTGTCCTCCAGTCCAATGTTAAAGAGCAGCTCGCTTCCGCCGTTCGCGTCAAAGCGGTAAACACCGGACAGCCCATGTTCGATCGCTTCGGGGGAATTCAGGTAAAAGCTTACGTTGTACCCGGGAATCACTTGTACTGTGCCGTCTTCCCCGGTTTGAGTCACTTCTCCAAGATTATTGTAAATCAGTACGGTAGAGCCATCATCATTGGTCACAATTTCATTGGGATCCCCGTTGCGGTAGATGACATACTCCTGATCCACGCCCCAGCGGCAGCGGTTAAAGTGAGCAAACTCTTCATCCACCTTGTGATTGGCCTTGAGCACTTTTGTAAGCTGGCTGAGATCCGCGGCTAACTGATCCAAATCGCCGAATTTCTGTGTCATTTCTTCTCTGGTATAAATCTTCCGGTTTAACATATCTTCATTTTGACTGGTAATATCCTCTTTGGAAGGCGCCATGACAAATTCAATCCGGTCGGCATTTTGGATGAAGCACATCAGCAGAAGCGCATTATTCTCTGAATCGCTGCTGCGGAAAGGAATATGCCCGATCATACCGTCTTTCCATACATAATAGACCGTCAAGCCGTAGGGTTCTTCCGCTGTATGGAGTTCAAAATGGTCCATATCGTAAAATCCGCTGTAATCGTCGTCAAGCAGCGAGATCAAAGCCCCGACTTTCGCATTGTCGCCGACATAATTTGTCTGATTTTCCTGCATTTGCTGCAAATTTTGGGGTGCTAGTTCGATTGGCAGGGGTTTTCCTGTTGTGAGCAGGATAAAGGACAAAAACAGAAGCAGAACCCCGCCCGCAATGGAAGAATACAATTTGGTGCTTTTTTGTCTCATAATGTTTCGAATCCTTTCTTTTAAAAATCGTTTTTCTGCAAATAACGCCGCTCCTGGGGGTAAAACCTGTATGCCGGCTGCTGTATTTACCACTGCTTCTGCATATCCGCGCTTTTCCGCCTGTGAGCAGTTTTTTACTACGCCTTCGTCGCAAAGCATTTCCATGTCCTGTTTCAACAGAAAAAATGCAAGCCATACGGCAGGATTAAACCAATAAACCGCTTTTAAAAGATACAAAATGATATTGCATACTGCGTGTTTCTTTTTGATATGTACCAGCTCGTGAGCGATGACAGCCGTCAATTCCGCTTCGTTAGCACGTTCTGCCATACCGCGCGGCAATACGATCTTAGGACGGAAAACTCCGAACAAAAAGGGCGAGGAATAGGCGTCTGTCGGCCACAAACGCACCCTTCCCTTCGAAAGGTACTTTTCCCTGTTCTCGGCAAAGCACTGCTTTGCTTCCGGGAATTCTCCGCTTGCCGGACGGCGAAGCCGAAAAGCCGTAACACAGTAGGTCAAGATAAAAAACAAAAGCATGATCCCAATTCCTGCAACCCAAAACCAGGTAAAAAACAGCTGCCAGGACCACTGCGGATTGGCAGCTTCCGGTTCCGGCACAGAAATCGAATCAGAATCCTTTGCTTCCGCATTCGGAAATTCAGCATCGGTGCCTGCTTCAGACGGGAGGGAAAATGTACTTTGAACCGTCTCTTCTGCCGGCTGGGACACATAGGAAAACAGGCTGACTGGGCTCGGAATTTCAAACGGAAGCAGAAGCCGGAGAACCAGAATCATCCAGGCAGCGCATCGAAACCGCGCCGACAGGCGAACTCCTGCCGCTGTGCGGACAATCCAGATCACCGCTGTAATCATAGCAGCACAGAAACTGATTCTTACAATCTCCAAAAAAATTCCACTCATCTTTTGTTTCCCCCTGCATCGTCATTGCCTTTTGCTCTGCTTTTCTGCCTCATCTAAGATATCCCGAAGCTGTTTGATGTCTTCCGGCGTCAAATTTCTCCCCTGCGCAAATTGGGAAAACAAGGCCCGAAAAGACCCATGGTATACCCGCTGTAAAAATGTCTCGGTCTTTGCCGCCTGCACCTCTTCGCGGCGGCAGGCCGGAATGCAGAGGAAGCCGGGTTCCTTCCGTTTTAACACTCCTTTTGCTATCAGCCGCTTTAAAAAGGTATAGGTCGTATTTTTACTGTAGCCGCCGTTTTCCTTTTGTAAAAAGTACGCGGCAATCTCCTGCGCGCTGATCGCACCGCTGTGCCAGATCACCTCCATAATTTCCAGCTCGCGGTCGGTTATTTCGGGTAATTGTTTCATATTGTCACCTCATACTAATGCATTCGTATCGATCAATTTCATACTAACACTTTAGTATAGAGTTGTCAATAGGAAAAAATATTATATTTTTGTTACGATGTCTGTCGATATTGATTAAAAAATGATTCGATTAAAATACAACATGCTTTTTGCATAATTTCAAAAAAATCTGCTTGCAGAACCGTTTTGAACCGGTGTCAAAATGCGGATTTTTGCTGCTTTAAAAGCTTCGCCGGAATACAAAGTAAATCAATCAGCGCCAAAATCTGATCAAAAGGCTGGAACAAACGAATAGCAGCGCAATGCACGTTGCATTGCGCTGCAAAAATTTATGATCTGCGAGCAGAAACAACTCGCGGACGTCCGGCCAGATCATGCCGGACGCTGATTTCGTTCCATCCGTCGTTTTTCAGAATTTCAACAACTGCCCGCTCCTGTTCGCATCCGATTTCGAGAAAAAGCACTCCCCTCTTTTTTAAAAACTTTGGTGTAATCAGACTGATCCGGCGGTAAAAATCCAGGCCGTCCTTTTCATCGGTTAAAGCTCCCCGCGGCTCATAGTCCCGCACATCTGGTTCCAGCCCGGCCAAAACATCCGGCGGAATATAGGGGGGATTGGATAAAACCATATCATAGCTTCCCTCCGGAATCTCCTTCATGATATCGCAGTTCCAGAATCGGCAGCGTTGTGCAACCTGGCAGCGCTGCGCATTTTTTTCCGCCGTCTGCAAAGCCGCGTCGGATATGTCTATTCCTGATACAACCGCTTGTTCCCAATACTTTGCCATGCTGACGGCAATCGCCCCCGATCCGGTACCAATGTCCAATACGCGGGCGGCCTGGTTCTCAAAATCTTGTTTCAGGCAGTCCAGCGCCGCTTCCACCAAGCATTCTGTATCGCCGCGGGGAATCAGCACATGAGGATTCACCACAAAGGATAGCCCCATAAACTCTTTTTCCCCCAGCAAATATGCAACTGGAACATGAGCAGCACGCTGCTGTATCAGCTTCGTCAAACGGCCGTATTCTTCCAAATTCGGTTCATACTGCGGGTATCGGGCGGCAAACAGCGCGCCTTTTCCCATCACAAAATCGATTAGTATCCTCACATCTGTCGGAGCATCGGGTATTCCTGCCTCCCGCAGTTGAGTGCAGCAGTCGGCAAACAGCTTACGCATTACCATTTGTCGTCCTCTCTGTTTTCAGGAATTACGGCGTTCATTGATGCAATCGCCACTTCTATTTGCTTCTCATTGGGTTCATTGGTTGTAAGCCTCTGCATCCAAAGTCCCGGTTTGGTGAGCAAAGCAACGCATTTATTTTTGCTTCTGCCGGCCAACTTGATAAACTCATATGAAATTCCAGCAACAACGGGCAAAAGCAACAGGCGCAGTCCCATCCGTATCCATACATTTGACCAGGTAATAAAAGAGAACAGAATAATACTCACTACCATAACAATCAAAAGAAAACTGGTTCCGCAGCGCGGATGAAACCGCGACTGCTTTTTTACATTCTCCACGGTCAATGGAAGCCCTGCTTCATAGCAAAAAATCGTTTTATGTTCTGCTCCGTGATAGCAAAATACGGTTTTGATCTCATCCATTCTGGAAACCAGAAAAAGATAAGTCAAAAATATAATCATCCGCAAAATTCCTTCAAACAGATTCGCAAAAATTGCATTGTCCACAAAAGCAGAACTCGTCGCTGCAAACCCAGCGGGAAACTGAATGAAAGTACGGTTGGAAAATATCTCGCGTATCAGCCCGGATAAGGCGGTGGGAAGCAGAATGAACATTCCAATTCCCAGAGCAAGCGCTACAACTACCGAAAAATAGATTAAATAGGTTTTCAGCTTATCGCCGCATACCTTTTCCAAAAATTTCTCAAAACGAGAGGGCTCTTCGCCTTCTTCCTCTTCTAACCCCGCCGCTTCAGCCGAAAACATAAGCGATTTCACGCCGGTCACCATACTGTCTATAAAAGCGAACACGCCGCGTACGACTGGAATTTTATCCAGTTTATGCCGTTTTACAAAAGACGACGTATCCTTTATATCAACCAAAATTTCATCATCCTGCTGGCGAACGGCAATAGCCGTTTTAAACGGCCCGCGCATCATCACACCTTCGATAACTGCCTGTCCGCCAATCGATGTGATATGTTCTTTTTTTTCCAGATTCCCCATTTTGCACATCCTTCCTAACAGCCAAAACAAAATGCTCCAGCTAATTTCATCTTATCAAATTAAGCATGAAAGCACAAGATAAAATTTGTAAATTTTCTTTTTTGGAACTGCATCCAGAATTGGGCATCTTGACATTTTTCCTATTTCTGTTATACTAAAATATACTCTATCATCTGGGGGCGCAATGGTTTCGACTGGGATGATGAACTACGAATAGCGGGTAGAGCTGGGTAACTCTGAAACTTCCCAATTAAAAATAAAAGCTAACAATAATAGAGTAGCAGTAGCTGCCTAATTAGGCGCTCATCCTGTCCGGAAGGACTGCGAGCCGGATTTGGGTGTCAAAACAGCAGTGCACGTGACCATGCAAAGCTTTGCGCATGGCATGACAAATGAAGCTACCGGACGGCGGAGGTTGTTTGTGAACTCCGCCGCGAGGGAATCCTGATCACAAACTGCACCCGGAGAAGTTCGTACGGACTTGTTTCAGGACGCGGGTTCGACTCCCGCCGCCTCCACCAAATACGAAAAACCGCCATAGGGGCGGCTTTTTTGTTTTCTTACACGATTTTTACACGAATGTCATTTCACCTGCCTATTTATTAGAAATTTTTATTCCCGATATCTTACCCCAAGAAGATATTTTTTAATTTATCCATTCTCAGCATTTAAAATTTTATTTAGCTGCTAAACAATACTTGACATAGCAGCCAAGCAGATTTATAATATAGACAAATCCAAAAGAAATGAGGTCTGCAACATGCAATGTGAATTTGCCCGACAATTTTTTGAAATGTTGGCCGCAGTCACTGCTGTGCAAAAAGCACCTCGGACTTATTGCGGCGGCCAAACATTATATCATGCTGAAATCGACCTTTTAAAAAAAATCGATGAAAATCCAACTGCAAATGTCAGCATGCTTTCAGAAAAGTCCGGCGTTACCAAAAGCGCCGTAACGCAAATGAGCGGAAAGCTGTTAAACAAGGGGTTCATTGAACAATATCAAGATCCTAAGAATAAAAAGGAAAAGTATTTCCGTTTGACGCAGGAGGGTCAGCGGGTTTGCAGGGAACATGCTGAATGCAACAAAAATGCGGCCGGTGAAATGTGCAGCTATCTCTCTTCTCTGAGTGAAAGAGATAAAAATACCATTTTGGAATTTATGAAGAGGATGACACAGTATATGCCGATTTGTTCATTTCTTTGCGAATGTGACCAAAAGGGGAATACTTGTTTTCAAACAACAGAAAAAGAAGGGACGGAAGAATCATGCTGGAATTAAAAAATATTTCGTTTTCCGTTACCACTGAGGAAGAACGAAAAGAAAAGGGGATTTTAAAAAATATTAATCTAACAGTAGATCAGGATAGCTTTGTCGTGATAACAGGTCCGAACGGCGGAGGAAAATCCACCCTGGCTAAAATCATCATGGGCATCGAAAAGCCCACCGAAGGGAAAATCCTGTTTCATGGGAAAGATATTACAAACCTGGATATCAACGAGCGGGCCCAGCTGGGGATTGGTTTTGCTTTTCAGCAGCCGGTCCGGTTTAAAGGGCTTACGGTGAAAGACCTGCTGTACCTTGCAACCAGAAAAGAGATGAATACGGAAGAGCTGTGCACATATCTTTCCGAAGTAGGGCTCTGTGCGGCAGACTATATCGACCGTGAAATTAATGCGAGCCTTTCCGGCGGAGAACTCAAGCGAATTGAAATCGCCATGCTGCGGGCAAGAGGCGTTGAGCTTTCGCTTTTTGATGAACCGGAGGCAGGAATCGATCTTTGGAGCTTCCAAAATCTGATCCGGGTGTTTGAACAGATCCGGGACGAAAAGCACGGCGCTGTTGTGATAATTTCGCATCAGGAACGAATTTTGGAGATCGCGGATCAGATCGTAATCATCTCAGACGGTGAAATTGCCGAGAGCGGGACAAAGGAAGAAATCCTGCCCAAATTATTATCCAACTCAAGTGCTTGTAAATTTTTCAGAGCGGAGGGAATAAACGATGAAAAGCTTAGTGAACGAGGAACGGCCTGCTAAAAGCCCTTCCATCGTAAAAAAAATACTTCATACCATTGCAGACATTTCCGATACCCCAAAAGGCGCGTATAATATTCGCGTAGACGGCAAAAGCATCGGCCGGCAAAGCAGCCGCAACATTGAGATCCGGCCGAAAGAAAAAGGGATGGGAATTGAAATTTATGTCAAGCCCGGAACCAAAGGCGAATTTGTCCATATTCCCGTTGTCGTGGACGAAAGCGGCTTTGCCGACATCGTTTACAATGACTTTTTCATCGGCGAAGACGCCGATGTCGACATTGTAGCCGGCTGCGGCATCCATAATGACGGGACGCACTTATCCCAGCACGACGGAATCCACACGTTTTACGTGGGAAAAGGGGCAAAAGTGCGGTATGTGGAAAAACATTACGGTGAAGGAAACGGCAGCGGAGAACGGGTTCTCAATCCAGTGACGGTAGTGCATTTGGACGAGGACAGTTATCTTGAAATGGAAACCGTGCAAATTGAAGGAGTTGACTCTACAAAGCGGGTTACCAAAGGGGATCTAAAAGACCGTGCCCAGCTTGTAATCCGCGAAAAGATTATGACCAGCGGAAAACAACATGCTACTACGGAATTTGAAGTGAATTTGAACGGCGTCGACTGCAGCGCAAATCTCATTTCCCGCTCTGTGGCAAAGGGGGATTCCTTTCAGGCGTTTTATTCCAAAATTGACGGCAATAACGCCTGCGCCGGGCACTCCGAATGCGATGCGATTATCATGGATCAAGCGTGTGTCAAAGCTGTGCCGGAAATCACGGCCAACCATGTCGACGCTTCCTTAATCCACGAGGCCGCAATTGGTAAAATCGCCGGTGAACAAATTACCAAACTAATGACATTGGGACTTTCCCAAAAGGATGCCGAAGCGGAAATTGTCCGCGGATTTTTAAAATAAACTCATACTTACTGCCAATGTATAAATTATAGTGCCGCACAAGCAGCAATGTGCTATTTGCTCAGACGGCCTACCAATGAAAATACAATTCATTATTTCTCTTAATATGGTAAAAGGGCGGGCGTAAACTATTTAATCATGAGGCGCATGGCCTCACGCAAGAAACAAACTGATTTAGAAAGGATGCTTTTCTACCGGCCATAATACAAAGAGCAAAAAGCTAATTGCTTTTTGCTCTTTGTATTGGTGTTTGGAAAACCATTCATACGCTTTTTCAGAAAAAAGCTGCCGGATGCTGATCCGGCAGTTTCGCTGTCTATCCGAGAAGTCACGCTGCGCTCGGAGATAATAAGCTGGCTGTCACAACCTATTTTTTCGATTTGGACGGTTTATTCTTTTTTGATTTTTCTTTTTCCCTCTTTTTCTCGATGAGCGAATAGAGCTTTTCATAAGCGTCATGAATGCCGCCGCAGGCATCAATCAATCCGCATTCTACCGCTTCTTCGCCGAACAGAATGGTTCCGACGTCGTTTGCCATTTCACCGGTTTTCAGCATTAATTTTTTAAAATCCTCCGCTTTCATTTTGGAATTTTCCTCAACAAAGCGGGAAATCCTCCGCTGCATTTTGTCGAAATACTCAAATGTCTGAATTACGCCGATGACAAGACCGTTCATTCGGATGGGGTGAACCGTCATAGTGGCAGTCGGAGAGATAAAGGAGTAGTCGGCAGACACTGCCAGCGGCACCCCAATGCTATGCCCTCCGCCCAGTACCATACTAACGGTTGGCTTCGACATTCCCGCAATCATTTCTGAGATTGCAAGTCCCGCCTCTACATCGCCTCCAACAGTGTTGAGCAAAAAGAGGATTCCATCTGTTTTTTCATCCTGTTCGAGCAGGGCTAGCTGCGGCAGAAGATGTTCGTACTTTGTCGTTTTGTTCTGGCCGCCCAGTACCATATGTCCTTCAATCTGTCCTACAATGGTCACGCAGTGGATGTTGCCGCGTTTATTCTGTACGACAGCCTGTCCGTAATCCGATACCAGATCGGAATCAGATGGAGATTCATCTTCATTCTTATCGTTTTCTACCTTTTGGGGTTCCTGATCCTGATTCATTGCCGTCCCTCCTGTATCTATTTTTCATGAATAAATGATGAAATAATCAAGGCATTATTTTCTTTGCCGCAATACCGCTCAGTTTATTGGATTGCTTCAATGGATACTGCCTGTCAGCAGTTTTGTCAAAGAGCTGATAAACCTATTATTTTCAGGATTTCACAAGATTATGCAGGAAAGCGGACCTCGCTTTGTGTAAAGCGACGTTTTACAGAAACTTGACAAAAATTTAACTTAAATAGCTTGAAATTCACACCTCTATGGATTAAAATAAAATAGGATGAGATTTGAAAACAAATTGCGATTTTTTTCACACTTGTTGCACTCATCCTCCTTTCATCGAATAAAAAATAAAAACAAAGGAATGTGATGATGATGCAGTATATTTTGGATACCGCACACTTGGAAAGTATCCGCCATGCGTTTGAATATTATCCAATCGACGGAGTAACGACCAATCCGACGATTATTTCCCGGGAACACTCCGACTTTGCCAAATTGATATTGGAGATCCGCCATTTGATCGGGGATGATAAAATGCTCCATATTCAGACGACGGGTGATACAGCAGAGCAAATGGTCCGCGAAGCAGTCGCTTTAAAAGAATATGTCGGGGGGAATTTTTATGCAAAAATCCCAACCTCAGAAGACGGAATTAAAGCGATGCGGGAAATTAAAAAAAGGGGAATTAACGTCACGGCCACTGCCATTTTTACACAGCAGCAGGCACTTATTGCAGCGAGAGCGGGGGCAGATTATGTAGCGCCCTATGTCAACCGCCTGGACAACATTGCCAGCGACGGCGTTCAGGTCGTTGCAGACATTGTACAGCTGTTTCGGAATTTTGATATCAAAACCAAAGTCCTGTCTGCCAGCTTTAAAACGACGGAACAGGTTCACAAAATTGCCCTGGCCGGAGGCCATGCTGTTACAATCAGTCCGGACCTTTTGTCCAATTTAATTTATCATCCGCTTACGAATTACGCCATCGACGACTTTAACGCTGATTGGGAGAGCGCCTATGGAAAAGTGGGCATTTTAGATCTATTAAAATAACTGTCTCAGGCATTTGCATCACGTTTGGGCAGGGATTGTTTTTGTACAGTTAAAATGCAGCAAAAACCTGTCTGCCGTATTTGACATATTCCGGCGGACAGTTTTTTTTATTCTTGCTGCTTTGAAGTAAAAAATGAAACCGTCTGCCTATAAGCAGACGGTTTTTCATATTATCCTTTTTACTGCATGTGGACGTGCTTGCCGGTGATATTGAAAATAGCCCATTCTGCAATGTTGGTCGTGTGATCGCCGACCCGTTCAAAATACTTGGCGATGAACATATATTCCGTAGCCGGCCTAATTAAGGCAGGATTTTCCGCCATCATTTTGCGGAACGTATCAACTTCTTCATAGAACAGACGGTCGACGTCTTCGTCACGGTCGCAAACCTGCGTAGCCAATTCTATGTTTTTCGACACATAAGCCTTAACGGAATCCTTGACCATATCTTTGGCCCGATTCGCCATCTGAATCAAGCCCGAAAGATCAAACACGCCCTTTTCCACCTTCATTGATAAAATGACTTCGCTGATGTCCGCCGCATGATCGGCAATCCGCTCCAGATCAGTAATCATTTTCATTACGGCTGTTACAAGGCGCAAATCCCCCGCTAATGGCTGCTGTGTGGCAATGATGTTAATGCACATTGTCTCAATTTCCTGTTCCAAGTCGTCAATCACATCATCGTTATCATAGATTTTCTGTGCAAGCTCCTTGTCGTCTCGTTCCATCGCATCGATGGAGTCTGCCAAGGCCTTTTCGGTTAAAACCGCCATCTTTAAAAGTGCGTCGTTTAATTCATTCAGACTCGCAATAAAAGCATTTCTCGTCATGAAAGCTACTCCCTTTCCATTCGATTCAAATTATTTTAGACATGAAGCGTAACGGTAAAAGTACTTCCTTCTCCCGGGGTACTCTCCACTCCCACATCACCGTGATACAGATTGGCGATGTGCTTGACAATGGACAGCCCCAGTCCGGTACCGCCGTTCTTCTGGCTCCTGCCTTTATCTACACAATAAAAACGTTCAAAAATTCGTTCGCAATCATCCCGGTTCATCCCGATCCCGGTATCGTTTACTACAATCTGGACCCTGTCCTCTGGCAGCCGTTTGAGGATGACGGTAACGCTGCCGTGCTCCTTGTTGTAGCGGACGGCATTGGAGACCAAATTGACCAGCAGCTGGCGAATTTTTGATTCGTCTGCGGTCATCTTAATTTCCTCGGAAGCTGACAGCTCCATCTGGATATTTTTCTCCTTTGCCAGCGGCGTAAGCATATCCAGCACCTCTTTTGCCAGCGCATTTAAAGAAAACTCTGCTACAGTTGGATCCTCTTCCATTTTTTCAATTTTGGATAAAACCAAAATATCATTAATCAAATTTTGAAGGCGCACTGCCTCAATATCAATGATTTTCAAAAAACGGTCGGCTACGTCCTTCTTTTCCATCGCCCCGCCGCGCAGCGTTTCGATAAAGCCCCGAATTGAAGTAAGCGGTGTTTTGAGTTCGTGGGAAACATTTGCAACGAAATCACTTCGCATACTTTGGAGCTTTTCAATTTCATCCATCTGTCCGTTTACTTTATCGGCCAGATTATTATATGCAACGGCGAGCTCTAGTATTTCATCGTCAAATCCGGCAGAATCGATGATAGTCATCCGGGGCGCTTCAATATTTTTTTCTACATGATTTTTCAGCTTCTGAAGCGGCCCTACAATTTTTTTGGAAAAGCGCAGCGAAAGCAGCACAGCTGCAGCGGCACACAAAATACAGCATCCCACTACGGCCAGCAGAATATTCCTTAAAGCCCGGTCAGCGTTTTGCTGAGGCTTGCTGATCCGCAGCACCAAATCGTTGCCAATATCTTTTGCGGCATAATACTGGCGGGAATCTTCGTTATCGCTTTTTCGCTCCGAAAATCCAGTTCCTTCTAAAAAGGCTTCCACAATTTCAGGACGCTGTGCGTGATTCCCGTCCACCTCTTCCAATGTGTCAAACAGGACTGTTCCGCTTTTCTCTACTACTGTCATGCGGATATTCAAGATGGGCGCATATTTTTCCGCCAGCTGGTCATAGTCCCCCTCACGCAGCAGGGGATCCTGCTCAATAATGGAAAGCTCCAAAAGCATTTCTTCCCGAATCTGACTTTTATAGTACCGGTCGGTAATGATGCAGCAGGCGCCGCCCACTGCAATTGCCGTACCCAAAATCAAAATTAAAAAATACCAGGTTATCTTTCGTTTCATGGCCGGCTCCTAGAGATTAAAACGGTAACCTACGCCGCGGATGGTGGATATATAGGTCTCGTTTTTATCCCCCAGCACCTTGCGCAGGTTTTTGATATGTACGTCTACCGTTCGGGTATCTCCGAAATAATCATAGCCCCATACTTTGTTGAGCAGTACATCCCGCGATAACACATTGGGCGCATTGATGATCAGAATCCGCAAAAGCTCAAATTCTTTCAAGGTAAGGATCAAGCTTTCCTTTCCGTGAAACACCATATGCTTTGCCACATCCACCGTAATATCCTGAGCGCGGAGTATTTCCTTCTCCTCATTCTCGTCTGTCTTTGCCTCATCTGAAGAGTTCTTCTGCTGCCAAGCAGCCTGCTCTACAATTTCATGCGCGGCATCAAAACGCCGCATAACAGCCCGAAGGCGTGCAATGAGCTCTTTCACGGAAAAGGGCTTTGTTACATAATCGTCCGCCCCCAGCTCGAGGCCGAGAATTTTATCAAACTCCTGATTTTTTGCCGTCAGCATGAGAATGGGTATGTTTTTCAGATCTGCATCGCCGCGGATCATTTTGCACGCGTCAATTCCGGACATTCCAGGCAGCATCAAATCCAGAATGATCGCATCCGGTACTTCTGTTTTCAAACGTGATAAAAGGCCGAGCGCGTCCTCAAAGCAGACGCTTTCAAACCCGTTTTCTTTCAAATTATAGTCCAGAAGCTCGCGAATATGTTCCTCGTCGTCTACAACGAAAACCTTTTTTCCCTGCATCTTAACCAAACCTTCCGGTAATATAGTCTTCTGTACGCCGCTCCGAAGGGTTGTTGAAAATCTTGAGCGTATCGTCAAATTCCACAACCTCGCCCAGCAGGAAAAAGGCTGTTTTATCCGAAACACGGCCCGCCTGCTGCATGTTGTGCGTTACAATGATAATAGTATAATTATTCTTTAACGACAGCAATAAATCCTCTATTTTGCTCGTAGAAATCGGATCCAATGCACTGGTCGGCTCATCGAGCAGAATGACTTCCGGATCGACCGCCAATGCACGGGCAATACAAAGCCGCTGCTGCTGTCCGCCGGAGAGGCCAAGCGCGCTTTTTTTCAGCCGGTCTTTCACCTCGTCCCAGATCGCAGCGTCGCGCAGAGACTTTTCGACAATCTCATTGAGCCGGGCTTTGCCGCGGACCCCATGGGTACGCGGTCCAAACGCGATATTATCATAGATAGACATCGGGAACGGATTTGCCTTCTGGAAAACCATGCCCACACGTTTGCGAAGGTGATTGACATCCATATCTCCATAGATATCCTCGCCGTCAAGCAGGACGTTTCCCGTGATGGAACAGCCTTCCACCAGATCGTTCATCCGATTGAGGCTTTTAAGCAGCGTCGATTTTCCGCAGCCGGACGGCCCGATAAACGCAGTAATTTTATTCGCTTCCAAATTCAAATTTATATTTTTCAAGGCCTGAAAATTGCCGTAATAAAGATCTAAATTTTCTATTTTAAATTTTTCCATTTGCTCCCCCTACCTTTCGATCGATTTCGCGGCAACCCGCTTTGCAAGCACCGCCGACAGGAAGTTGATGACCAGTACAACGATCAGCAGCACAACCGCTGTCGCATAAGCCTGTTCCATATATAGCCCGTTATCGGTCAGAGCGTACATATGCACGGCCAGCGTCCGCGCAGACGACATCGGCGTCTTCGGCACCGCAGCAACCGTTCCGGAGGTATAAATCAGCGCCGCCGTTTCGCCTACAATTCTTCCGATAGCGAGGATCACGCCTGCTAATATGCCCGGTACAGCGGACGGAAGCACAATTTTAAATACCGTTCTCAGTTTGCCTGCGCCGAGTCCGAAGCTGCCCTCGCGGAGCATATCCGGAACAGCCAGCAGAGCTTCTTCCGTAGTCCGCATGACCAGCGGCAATATCATAATGGCGAGTGTAAACGCACCTGCGAGCAGAGAATATCCCCAATGCAGGGTTGTCACGAAAAACAGCATTCCAAACAGGCCGTAAACAATCGACGGCACACCGGACAGGGTTTCCGCCGCCATTCGGACGGCTCCTACAATTTTATTGCCGCGTCTTGCATACTCAACCAGGTAAATGGCTGCACCGATTCCAAGCGGTACTGCAATGATCAATGATAAAAGTGTCATAAAAATGGTCGAAATCAGCGCCGGCATCATAGATTGGTTTTCTGTCGAATAATTCCAGGAAAACAAATCCAGAGAAAGATTCGGTATTCCCTTGACCAAGATGTAACCGATTAAAAACAATAAAACAGCAAAGGTCACAACTGCTGCCAAAATCACGAAGAGGAAAAGCACCAGCGATAACGGGCTTTTTTTATACTCGCGCAGTCTCTGTCGGACACTCCGGCGATTGATCGCCTGGATCGAATTTATATCCACTAATTCGCTGCTTTCTATGGTATTTTTCTTTTCCATACTATTTCATCCTCCTTTTCAAGAGAGAAAAACACAGATTGATAATGAGGATAAAGACAAACAGAACCACCGCTGTTGCAATCAGCGCCTCACGGTGCAGATCTGCGGCATAGCCCATCTCCATTACAATGTTGGCGGTTAGCGTTCGCACGCCCTCTAATATGCTGTCTGGCATCCGGGCCTGGTTCCCTGCTACCATCATAACCGCCATAGTCTCGCCGATAGCACGGCCGATGCCCAATACAATTCCTGCCATAATTCCCGATTTCGCCGCCGGGAGCATGACAAAAAACACGCTTCGTTCGTGGCTGGCCCCCAATGCCAAAGCGCCTTCATAATAACTGTTCGGTACGGCGCGGATAGCCGACTCGCTCACTCCTATAATGGTCGGGAGGATCATAATGCCCAAAAGGATAGAAGCCGTTAAAATACTGGCGCCTTTTGAGTCGAACAATTCCCGTACCAGCGGAACCAGTACAACCATGCCGAAAAATCCATATACAATCGACGGGATTCCAGCCAACAGCTCCACTGCCGGTTTGAGCGGCCGGTACAGCCGCTTCGGACAGAATTTAGCCATAAATACTGCGGTTAAAATGCCGATCGGTACACCAATAATAATTGCGCCTGCCGTAACGTATAAGCTTCCTACAATCATAGGAAAGATTCCAAAGGATGGCGGAACATCCACTGGAGACCAATCCATTCCAAATAAGAAATCAAAAACACCGATCTCTGCCATGGGCGGAAAACCATTGGCAAAGAGGAAAATGCAAATTAATATGACTGCAAGAATCGAAGCGAGCGCAGCAATCAAAAATAAAATTCTAAAAACGAGCTCCAATACCCGCTGTTTCATTCCAATATCGCTCCATTCTCCGCCGAATTCGACTTATTTCGATGCTGACCACGGCGGATGGAGCACCGACCTGCCCGAAGCTGCCGGGCGGATTCTGTTGGGCTGAGGCAACATTTGTCCGGCCCAATGAACACGGAGTTTTATGTATATGGCAAAAACCAAAAAGGATATTTCCTTTCTGGCCTGCCATGTTTGATTCATTGAATTTATATGAAGAATGAAAGGGCTTAGTCGATAACTTCGTCCCACTGTGTAACCGTACCGGTGAAGATGTCTTTTACCTGTGCCGAGGTAAGATCCTCTGCGACATTTTCTGTGTTTACAATCACAGCTACACCATCGATTGCAATCTGAATACCAGTTAAGGATTCGAGTTCCGTATCTTTCAGTTCGCGGGATGCCATACCGATGTCGAGCGTTCCGTCAATTGCTCCCTGCATACCAGAGGTGGAATCGGTCTGCTGAATTTCAATTTCTGCGGACGGATTAACTGCCAGATAAGCTTCTTTCAGTTTTTCCATAACAGGTGTTACAGAAGAAGAACCGCCCACTGCGATTTTACCGGAAGGCTTATCTCCTGCATAAGCAGCCGCATTGTCGTCGACGGTGATGTAATTTTCTTCCGCAATGACATCCTGGCCTTCTTTGCTGAGAATAAAGTCGATAAAGTCTTTTGCAAGTCCGGTTGCTTCCCCTTTGGTTGCAATGTTGAACGGACGGGAAACCTTATAGGTTCCGGATTTAATATTTTCTGTGGTAGCTTCTGCTCCGTCAATTTTAACCGCTTTGACCGTATCGTTTAAGGAACCAAGAGAAATGTAGCCGATTGCATAGGTATTGTTCGCCACACTGGTCATTGCTGCGCCGGTGCTTCTCTGAATTTCAGCTTCTTCCGTTGTTTTGTCTGTTGTATTTCCATCCGCATCTTCCTCTTCAATTCCAAACAGTTCAACAAATGCGCCGCGGGTTCCGGAACCTTCTTCCCGGGAAACAACGGTAATCTCACTGCTCAGATCAAAGTCGGAGGAACCGCTCGGCGAGCTGGATGCAGATGCGCTCGGAGATGCAGACGGGCTCGAACCATTGTCGCTGGTGTTGTTTGTGTTGTCACAGCCGGCAAAGATAAAGCTGAATGCCGTGATCATTGCCAATAAAATCAATGCACTTTTCTTTTTCATAATCATTACTCCCTTTTTTCGTTTCTTTTCTATCTTTTTCTTTTTGCAGATTCATCATAATGTGGTTTTGTAAAGAAGCAGTGTTTGTTTTGTAAAGTTTCGGTAAAATTCTTCTAACGCTTAGGATTTCCGAACGGCCTGCTTTTATTCTGCCTTTGTAAAATTAGCCGAACATAGCTATGAAAAGCAAACATGCGGAATCGTTAAAAAAATGGCGGATATTGTGAAAATAATGACCATATTTGCATTTGAGGCACATTTGTGCTATATTAAAATAAATCTGTTCCGGAATTTCATATGTTTAAATAAGGTAGACTTTGGATCAAAAAAATTTGCGATTTGTTATGGTCTGTCTTATTCTTTTGCAGTGAATTTATCCGTTTGCATAGATATTTTTTAAAATATGAAAAAACGGAGCGTTTGGCAGCTAAAGCAAATACCGAAGAAAAATTCCCGCCCCAAGCATTATACCTGATACAAGACGGGGAAACTCTTGTTTTTAAACCGATAAAATTTTACTGAGAGGTGAAGTCCGCATGTTAAAAACATTTCGCGGCGGTGTGCATTTGAGCGACCGGAAAGAGGCAACCTGCCATAAGGCAATCGAATACTCCGACGGCTGCGACGTTCATACGCTCTATCTGCAGCAGCACATCGGCGCGCCGCTCACTCCCTGCGTGAAGCGCGGCGACCACGTTAACTATTGCCAGAAGATTGCCGACAGTGAAGCATATGTTTCCGTTCCGCTCCACAGCAGCGTTTCCGGGACGGTGCTCGCTGTTGAGGACCGGCTCAATCCCATGGGGCAAATGGCCAGCGCCATTATCATTGAAAATGATTATAAATTTACTACAGATCCGTCGATTGCCCCTTATCCGCATGTTGACCGGATGAAACAGGAAGAAATTCTCAAGGCGATCCGCGAGGCGGGTATTGTCGGCATGGGAGGCGCAGGTTTTCCTACACACGTAAAGCTTTCGCCCGGAAAAGAACGTCCGATTGATTATCTCATTATCAACGGAGCAGAGTGCGAACCCTATCTGACCAGCGATCACCGGGTCATGATTGAAAAAAACGAGGATGTTCTCTATGGTTCGCACGCTCTTATGCGGCTGTTGAATTTAAACGACGTGTACATAGGAATTGAAAACAACAAACGGGACGCAATCGACGTTTTGCGGAGCGTTTCCTCCCAATACAAGGGAATCCACATTGTTCCGCTGAAAACCAAATATCCGCAGGGATCGGAAAAGCAGATTATTTATGCGGTCTGCGGGCGGAAGGTTCCG
Organism: uncultured Clostridia bacterium; assembly: GCA_944393585.1. Taxonomy (GTDB): domain Bacteria; phylum Bacillota; class Clostridia; order CALYAR01; family CALYAR01; genus CALYAR01. The sequence continues at coordinate 17,598 of CALYAR010000146.1, forward strand.
CCTGGAAAGCTTCCGGCTGACATCGGCGTGCTCGTAACTAACATTGATACGGTCACGCAGATTTCCTATGCACTGAAAACCGGAAAGCCGCTGGTCAAGCGGGTTGTAACGGTCGCCGGCGACGCTGTAAAAGAAGCGAAAAACCTAATGGTGCCGCTGGGCATGAGCTTTGAGGAAGTTTTCCGCGCGGCGGGCGGCTTTGTCTCTCCGCCGTCGAAAATCATTAACGGCGGACCGATGATGGGTTTCGGCCAGTTTTCGACAGACGTCTGTGTAACGAAGGGCACTTCGGCCCTTCTGGCGCTCACCCAAAAGGAGGCCATGTTTTTCAATGAGACGCCCTGCATTAACTGCGGGCGGTGTGTGGAAGCCTGTCCCATGCGTTTAATGCCCAATATTCTGCGCAGGGCAGCCGGCGAACGGGATTACGAAACCTGCAAAAAATACCACATCTTAGATTGTTTTTCCTGCGGAACCTGCTCTTACATCTGCCCGGCGCGCCGGCACCTTTCCCAGTACATCCGCGATGCAAAGCAGACCATCCAAGCACAGGAAAAAGCACAAAAGGCAAAACAGCAGGAAGGAGGAAAGTAAGCAAAACAGCTTACAAACTAACTATGAGCAAACAAACAAAGCTTACTGTATCAGCGTCGCCGCATATTGTCAGCCCTGTTACGACAAGCTCCATTATGTTCGACGTCATTATCGCACTGCTGCCGGCCTGTTTTGGCGGCGTTTACTTTTTCGGATTCCGCAGCGCGGTACTGATCCTCTGCTCGGTCCTCTTTTGTGTGCTGGCCGAAGCAGTCTATAACAAACTAACCAAAAAACCGCAGACCGTCGGTGATTTAAGCGCCGTAGTGACCGGAATCCTGCTGGCGCTGAATGTACCAGTCACGCTTCCGATCTGGATGCTGGCCGTCGGCTGCCTGTTTGCTATTATCATCGTCAAGCAGCTGTTCGGCGGCTTGGGGTGCAACTTTGTCAACCCTGCTTTAGCGGGCCGGGCATTCATGCTGGCGAGCTGGGCAGGTGCGATGACCACCTTTGTCAAGCCCTTCGCCGACATCAGTCTGTTTTTCCCCGCTGCCGACACGGTTTCTACGGCAACCCCGCTGGCAACGCTGAAGCTTGGCTCGGTTGAGGGGCTCTCGATTGTTTCCGCATTTTTCGGAAACACCGGCGGCTGCATTGGCGAGACCAGCGCACTGCTTATTTTAGCCGGCGCGGCATATTTACTGATTAAAAAAGTCATTTCCTGGCGAATCCCCGTCTGCTATCTAGCGACGTTCGCCCTTTTAACCTTTCTGTTTGGAAAGAGTCAGTTCGATTGGAACTATACGCTTCTTTCCCTGCTGACCGGCGGCCTCTTATTCGGCGCATTCTTTATGGCGACAGATTATACGACTACGCCGTCCACGCCGCGCGGCAAGCTGATTTTTGGAATTGGCTGCGGCATTTTAACCTTTGTCATCCGCCGCTTCGGCGGTTATCCGGAAGGCGTTTCCTACTCCATCCTGCTGATGAATGTTGCAGCGCCGCTCATTGAGAAGGCTACGGTTCCAAAAGTATTCGGGGAGGTGCGTGCAAAATGACAGCATTCACAGCAGAACTAAAAAACAATTCTAAAGAAATTGTCCGGCCGGCTTTGATCCTCTTTTTGATTACCGTTATCATCGTAGGCCTTCTAGCAATTGTGAATGGTCTCACCGAAGACAAAATTGCAGAAAATAAGGTAATTGCCTACCAGAATTCGCTCAAAGAAGTCATGCCGGAAGCGGCTTCCTTTCAGCAGGTAAAAGAGGAAGAAACCCTTACGGTAGAACAGGCATTTGACGCCTCCGGCGCTTATATCGGCTCGTGCGTCCTAGTCACAACGACCGGATACGGCGGCGATCTTGAAGTCATGGTTGGCGTAGGCGCCGACGGCAAGGTAACCTCGATCGACATTCTGTCGTCCTCGGAAACCGCCGGTCTGGGAGCAAAGGCAAGCGGTGAAAGCTTCCGCGGACAGTTTGTGGGAAAAAGCGAAGCAAAACTAACGAAAGACGGCGGCGATATCGATGCAATCAGCGGCGCCACCATCACGTCGCGCGCTGTCACCAATGCGGTTTCCGCTGCACTGGAAGCTGCTCAGTCAATCAACGGGGAGGGGAAATAGACGATGGGATTTTTCAAAGCACTGAAAGAAGGCATATTTAAAAACAATCCGACCTTTGTTCAGCTATTGGGCATGTGCTCTACACTTGCCGTTACGACAAATGTGAAAGATGCGATTGGCATGGGACTTTCTGCGACTGTGGTGTTAACGTGTTCCAACGCCGTCATTTCCCTGGTTCGAAAGCTGATTCCATCCAAAATCCGCATTGCGTCCTATGTAGTCATCATTGCAGGCTTTGTTACAGTTATTGACCTGCTGCTGCAGGCATATCTTCCGGATTTGTCTGCTTCGCTGGGCATTTTCATTCCGCTGATCGTGGTAAACTGTATCATTTTGGCAAGAGCGGAGAGCTTTGCATCCAAAAATACCATTCTTCCTTCGATTGGAGACGGTCTGGGAATCGGCCTCGGATTTACCCTGGCCCTGCTCATCCTGGGAGCCATCCGGGAAATTTTAGGTTCCGGTTCCATTTTGGGCATTCCCATCCTGCCGGAGAGCGTACCGGCCGTTATGATGATTCTCCCGCCCGGCGGCTTTATTGTTCTGGGGCTCTTGATTGGCCTGATCCACTACATCGGGGAAAAGAGAAAGGAGAAAAAAGCAAATGTTTAAAGAAATCATTGTTATCTCCTTATCGGCTATTTTGGTGGAAAATTTTGTTTTGGTAAAATTTCTGGGAATCTGTCCGTTCCTGGGCGTTTCCAAAAAGACGGAGACCGCACTCGGCATGGGCATGGCAGTCACGTTTGTCATGGCGCTGGCCTCGCTGTTTACCTACCTGCTCTATACCTATATTTTGGTTCCGCTGGACATGGAATATCTAAACACGGTAGCATTTATTCTGGTCATTGCCGTCCTGGTGCAGCTGGTGGAAATGGTATTGCAGAAAATGCTGCCGACGCTCTACAACGCGCTTGGCATTTATCTTCCCCTGATTACGACGAACTGTGCCGTCCTGGGGGTTGCCCTTTTAAACGTCCAGGAAGGGTATAATCTGCTGTATTCGGTTGTGTTCGGAATTGCCGCGGCGCTGGGATTTACGCTTGCGATTGTGCTGTTTGCAGGCGTACGGGAAAAGCTCGCCATGACGGCAAAAATCTCCAAGCACATGGAGGGCTTCCCCATCGCCCTCGTCACTGCCGGCTTGATTGCATTGGCGTTTATGGGCTTTTCCGGCTTTCAGTTTTAAGGAGGGGATACGATGTTAGCAAATGTACTGATCAGCGTCGGAATTCTCGGCGCATTTGCCCTGGTGTTTGGAGCACTGCTTGGGGCGGCATCCATTATTTTTCAAGTAAAAAAAGATGCGCGTATCTCTCAAATTGAGGAAATTCTCCCGCAGGCTAACTGCGGCGGCTGCGGCTATGCCGGCTGCAGCGCGTTTGCCGAGGCTGTCGTGCGCGGAGAAGCAAAGCCCAACGGCTGTTCCGTTTCCAACGATGCAACTTACCAGAAAATCGGAGAGATTATGGGAATATCGGTAGAGAAACGGCGGCCCATGACCGCTCGGGTTATGTGCGCAGGCGACTGTCACAGCGCGCCGGTTCGCTATGATTATTTTGGGCCAAAGAGCTGCTATCACGCAAACCTGCTGGTCGGCGGCCCCAAAATGTGCAAATACGGCTGCCTGGGGCTCGGTTCCTGTGTTGCCGCCTGTAAGTTCGGCGCTTTGTCCATTGTAGACGGGATTGCCCGCGTCGATCCGGAAAAATGTACGGCCTGCGGAAGCTGCGTTGCCAACTGCCCGCGCGGTTTGATTCAGCTGGTTCCGAAAAATGCAAAATATATCCCCCTTTGCTCGTCAAAAGACAAAGGCCCTGCGGCCAACAAGGCCTGCAGTGTAGGCTGTATCGGATGCAAACTGTGCGAAAAGGTATGTCCGAAAAATGCCATTGCCGTCCGTGACAACCTCGCGGTCATTGATTATGACAAGTGCGTTTCATGCGGGGTCTGCGCAACCAAATGCCCCCGCCACATCATCCGCAAATTTGGAAAATAAAAAAGACTCCGCCGGGCGGAGCCTTTGCACTCTCGCCGCCAGGGCGGCGAGAGTGTTCTGCGCTTTGCCAAGCGCAAAACCTTTGCATACAAAAAGCGGCGACTCCAATCGCCGCTTTTTCATCCCATTTTATTTATTGACCGCTCTGCAATATCCGATACAGATCGGGATTGGTATAGTCTTCCACTATAATGTGAACTCCAAGCTTCTTTTGAAGCTCCCTCTGGCGCTGCGCATCCGCATCCAGTCTGCCCAGCGTCAGCGCACCTAACTGGACGCCGGCCGCGATTTCGCTCCGGCCGTCGCCGACTACTAAAATCTGCCTGCCTTCTATGCCAAGTTTTTCTGCCATCCGCTTCATGATGACGTCCTTTGGCAGCTTCTCGCTCCAGGACGAGCCGATCATTTCCTCTACCAGTTTTCCCGGCCCGACCGGATACCCCAGCGTCTCCACTTCCTCCATCATCCCGCGGCCCTGCTCTACCACAGCGCCGGTTACAAAATAATTCACAACTCCCTGCTCTCTGAGATAGCGGAGAAAGTCTATGCTTCCCCGGATCCGGAACCGCTCCGGCTCCTTCTTTGCCAGCTCCAGATTACGGTCACGGCAATAGGCGTTGAGCACCTTTTCATAAAAGCGGAACAGCCGCGGCGTGTGCACGCTTAAGAATTCTTTCACCGAGTCCGGCTCCGCAAAAGAATCCAAATGTTCCTCTCCGGCGTAAATCTTCTGCACCTTCAGCGTATTTACCGCAGGATCGCAGGGAATTTGGACCGTCTGCTCTTCCATTGCGCGGCGAAGCGCCCACTCCATTTGTGTCAGCGCCGATAAACCAGCTGATTCCACGCAAAAGGCATCGGTTTCCGGAAGAGGGCGGCTCCCCGCCTGCGCAGCAAGCCGCCGGACTGCTTCATCGCTGTCGTATCCGTCATAAACGCCGTGTTCAATGACCTCATGCAGGACAATACTCATGACAGGCGGCCAGTCCCGAATACGCGAATGCGTACCGTCGATATCGTGAAAGGCATACGCAATCGGGCGGGGCCCAAACTCCCTCTGTACAATGGCACAGGGTATATAAACTGCTTTTATCATTTTACTGCGCTTTCCAAATTAGAATTGCCAATGTTCCGGTCCCGGATCTGAACAAAGGCCGATTAAATCGTCCAGATCTGCCGTCGCCAGACGGATCACGGAATCGCTTGCACTGTAATAGATCCGCACCTGGTTTCCTTCGTCCAGCAGCATAGCGCAGGGGAACAGCGCATTGCGGCGGAAGCCAAACTCTGTCTCATAGTATCCTTCCGGTACCATAAGAGGCAGACGGGACATTCCCACTACGCGCCAGGGTTCTTCCAAATCCAGAAGCGCAACGCCGATGGTGTAGCGTTTCTGCCATTTATCCTCCCAGCCGTTTTTCCCGCGCGTCGGATCGACATCCACTGCATGGAAAATCATCAGCCAGCCTTTGTCGGTCTTAATGGGCGGCGCGCCCGGACCGATCTTGTCGTTGCAGAAGGGAACGTCCTCGGTTCCAAGCACCAGTTTTGGATTCCCCCAGTAGACCAGATCCGGAGAATCGGAAAGCCAGATATCGAACTTGTGATAGGGACCGGTGCGGGAATAAATCGGCATCGGCCGCTCCAGGCGCACATAATGGCCGTTGATTTTTTCCGGGAACAGCGCCATATTCCGGTTATCCGGAAGCGCCAGCGATTTAATATCAAATGTCTTAAAGTCTTTCGTTACCATAATACCGCCGCGGATACCATGCACTGTGTCGACTGCAAAGCAGATATAGAATTCATCGTCGATGACGGTAACACGCGGATCCGATACACGGATGACCTCCTCGTTTTCCCAGGCAAAGCAGGGCTCCGGCTCTACGGTCCAATGGATGCCGTCCTTACTTTTGGCAAGCCCCAGATTGATCCGGTTCGATGCCAATCCCATGGAATTGTTGCAGGGCACCAGCTTTTCCTCTTCGAAATTCCCAATATCGTTGCGGAACAGCATATAGTACTCTCCCTTGTGCTTGACGACGCCCGCGTTGAACGTAAGCGCAGAAGGATAAGGCACATCCTTATAACTTAAAAGGATGTCAGGATAGCGCGTGATGACCGGGCTTGTTTTAAAATATTTTTCTTCCAGCATAAATGATTCTTCCTTTCCTGTATTTTTTTCTTTTGGCTTTATTATAGCCGATTCTATCGATCGTTCAAGTTCAGTTCCACGGAAAAAATATAAAAAATCACGGTTATATCATTGATTATTAAAATAGAATTGCAAAACAGCCGCCGCCCTGTTACAATAAGCACAGGAGGAGGGGCAAAATGCAGCAGAAAATCGATTTGAAGGAACCGTTGCAGGGAGAAATGTTTTCATCTGATTTTCCGTTCCACATCGCAAGACGGGTGCTGGATGAAGCCTATGACCGGAAAAGCACGTTCCATTGGCATAAATATCTGGAACTGGAGGTCATTACAGGAGGCTGCGGTGTGCACTGCTTCAACAATGCGACCTATCGGCTGGAACGGGGAAGCGCCTATCTGGTTACGCCGCTCGATTTCCACAAAATCACATCAGCAGACGGCTCTGCTTTATCTCTTGTCAATATTAAATTCGGTCATGAACTTCCCGATTCCTTTGTGATGGATCAAATCAGCGCAACTCCTACTCCGATTGCGGCTCAATTTGATTCGGAGGATTTTAAAGAATTTGAATTAGGGCTTTGCGCTCTGCTTTTTGAATACCAGTCACCCTCACCCGACAGTAAAGCAATGATTCGGGCTGTATTAAACCGGCTTTGCCTTTTGCTGCTGCGCAGAGCAAAAAAGCACAGGGGAAGTCTGGCGCTCTCCCCGTCCCATCAGGCGGAGGGCTCTGTCGTTCAGAAAATTGTGACCGATTTACAATACAGGTTTCGTTCGAAAATATCGCTTTCCGAACTGGCGGATCAATATCACTTTACACCCAATTATCTGGGCGAGCTCTTTTCGCGGACGATGGGAATTTCCTTTCACTCCTATCTGACGCGCCTGCGTCTGGACTATGCTTTTCGCCTGCTCACCCAAACCGGACTCAAAATTCACCAGATCAGCGCGGAATCCGGATTTCGTTCAGACTCCTACTTCATATCGGTATTTCAAAAAGCCTATGGCACAACGCCCGCCCAGTATCGGAGGCAGATGGAGAATTCCTCTCATTCCGGCAGACCTTGAATCGGGCCCGTTTCGCTTTCAATCGACTCATATTTTATCCCGCCGATTTCGCTGCATGAAAATGCACCGGGCGACAGCAAATCCGCTTTTTGCTGAATTTCGAATTTTAGAAGGACCCAAATGGAGAGCCCCGTTTTGTGAAATAACACAGAGCCTTTTATCCTTATGGCAGTGTAAACTTTTGTTAAGAGAGAAGGAGTGGCAATGAAACTGTTGTTTTTGATCGGAAATACCTCAGTTGGAAAATGACCGTAGGACAGTAGCTGATGAAAATCACGAACCTGCGCCTGTTTCATAACCATATGACTATTGAGCCAGTCATCGAAATATTCGGCGCATACAACAGCAAAGTAAGTGACCGGTTACGGGACGTGATCTTTGAAGAATTCGCTTCTTCCGGCAACTATGGATTGATTTTCACTTTCCTGTGGGCCTTTGACCAGCAGGAGGATTGGGACTATGTGGAACATGTAAAGGAAATCTTCCGAAAGCAAAACGAAAACACGGAGTTTTATTATGCAGAACTTGTGGCATCCCAGCAAATCCGCCTGCAAAGGAATGTGACAGAAAACCGGCTGAGGCATAAAGCCTCGAAACGGAATGTTGCCGCCTCAAATCAGCGGTTGATCTGCGATGATGAGCGGTACCGTATGGAAAGCTACGACGGTGAAATCCCGTTTGAAAACTATCTGAAAATTGATAACTCCAATTTGCCGCCGGAAGATGCGGCGCGGCGGATCAGGGACTGTTTTCAGCTGTAATTTTTTATTTGGTAAAAAGGCTCTTTCTGGATTGTACCATATTTTTAAAAGTCCTTTTTAATAAAAAAAGCCTGTATTTCTGTATTTATTTCAGCGGATACTTGAGGGTTTTCTCGGACAATGCTATAATAAATAGCAAAAGTACTTTGGAAAGGAAGTTGTATATGAGTAAGGCAGTCGCTGATTTGATATATCCGGATTTAACAAAAAATTATGCCGATTATGAAGCGCTATATCCCATTCGGACCGAAGACGATTCCGTTTATACCACCCGCTTCTCACCCAGCCCCACCGGGTTTATGCACATTGGAGGGCTGTACGCAGCCTTGATTAACCGCATCTTGGCGAAAAGGAGCGGCGGAACGTTTTATCTGAGAATTGAGGACACCGATCAGAAAAGGCAGGTAGAAGGCGGCGTATCCGAGATCATCAGCACCTTAAACGAATTTGAAATCCAGTTTGACGAAGGCCCGGCCAACGAAACCGAGGATTACGGAAACTACGGGCCGTACCGTCAGTCGCGGCGGGGTGAAATCTATCAGGCGTTTGCAAAGCATCTTGTGGAAGAAGATAAAGCGTATGTCTGTTTTTGCACGGAAGAGGATATCGCGGAAATTCGAAAGAAACAGGAGGAAGATAACTGCAATTTTTTGGGATACTATGGAAAATGGGCCAGGTGCAGGAATCTTCCGGAAGAAGAGGTGATTGCGCGGCTGAAGCGGGGAGAGGAATTTATCATCCGCCTGAAGTCTGAGGGAAAAGACGGCCAAACGCGGGAATTTTACGATGAAATCAGAGGGCCGCTCACGATGCCGGAAAACATTATCGATACGGTTTTAATCAAACGCGACGGCCTGCCCACGTATCATTTTGCTCATGCCGTCGACGACCATCTGATGCGCACGACCGATGTGATCCGCGCTGATGAGTGGATTTCGTCCCTGCCGATCCATGTGCAGCTGTTTGAAACACTGGGCTTTCCGGTGCCCCGGTACAGCCATTTGAGCCCGATCATGAAAATGGACGGGAATTCAAAGAGAAAGCTGAGCAAGCGCAAAGATCCCGAGGCGCGGGTTCATCACTATATGGAGCTGGGCTATCCCGTCAAAGCCGTGATTGATTATCTGCTCACGATTGCAAGTTCGGAATTTGAGGACTGGCGCAAGGAACATTCGGACGAGGACATCACCCAATTCCCCATTGACGTCAAGAAAACGGGAGTAGCCGGCGCCCTATTCGATCCGGACAAGCTGGACAACATCGCTAAAAACTGCGTCGGCGCCATGAGCGGCGAGGAAATTTTCGAAACCGTATCGCAGTGGGCGGCTCAATTTGACGAAAAGCTGAACCAATATATCAGCGCGAATGGGGAGCGGTTCCAAAATTCCATTCCGGTCTGGCACGAGAGACGGCTGGATGTGAGAAGATGGTCGGATCTGATGAATTTTTATCCCTATCTCTATGACAGCGAATTTGACAACTGCAGCTGTGAGATCCCGGAAAAGATTCAAAACAACCGCGGCGACGTAATCTCCATTTTAACGGATTACCTTGCCTCGTATGATTCCGCAGACGATTCCGACGTATGGTTTTCCAAGATTAAAGTCATTGCAGAAAAATACAATTATGCGGTCAAAATGGGCAAATACAAAAAGAATCCGGAGGATTACCGCGGCTCGATTGTCGATGTTGCGTCTTATATCCGGTTTGCAATCACCAGCCATTTTGATACGCCGGATCTGCACCAGATCATTTCCGTGATCGGAGCGGAAGAGAGCATAGAGAGGGTAAGCCGCTTCCTGGAAAAGCTCAAAGGATAAGGCAGGGAAAAGACCCCTTCACGGAATATGATACTTGCAAAACGAAAATAATAAATAATACCGGCCCCAATGGGCAAAGCAAGGCCCTTCGGCGTTGACATGCCAATCAGAATGGGGTATACTAAAACACAAACACTTTGAAGTTACGATACATGAGAGGAGGTTGCGGTTTTCTTTCCAGCAGAAGAAAACCGGACAGTCATGATGGGAGAAGAGAACGCAATGGCAAGACCTGAATTTCCAAAAAGGGCAGTCGTTACCGCTGGTATGCCCTACGGCAATAAAAAGCTGCATTTCGGCCATATCGGAGGCGTATTCATTCAGGCTGATATCTACGCACGCTTTTTGAGGGACCGGATTGGGCAGGATAATGTACTTTTTGTTTCCGGAACGGATTGTTACGGCGCAACGATTGAGGCAAGCTATGAGCAGGCAAAGGCGGAAGGCTTTGCCGGAAGCCTGGCCGATTATGTGGAACAAAATCACAAGGATCAGAAAGAAACACTCTCCAAATATCAGGTTTCTCCCAATTTATTCGGCGCATCGGCGCTGGGAGAAGCGGGAAAAATCCATGCGGCTCTGTCCAAGGATATTTTTATGCGGCTGTATGAAAACAAGCAGTTAAAGCTCGAGCAGACGCTGCAATTCTTTGACGAGGAAAAAGGCGTATTTTTAAACGGCAGGCAGGTGACCGGCCGGTGCCCCATACAAGGGTGCAAGTCTGAAATCGCCTATGCGGATGAATGCTCTCTCGGACATCAGTACAACCCTTCGGAATTAATCAATCCTGTCAGCGTATTGTCCGGCATGACCCCCACGTTTGTAGCGGTCAAGAACTGGTTCTTTGATCTGCCCGCGTACGAAGAAAAGCTAAAGCAGGAAGTAGAGCGCTGGGAACAGAACCCCGCCTGCCGGAAAAGCTTGACGACAGTCATCCGTGACTTTTTGAAAAAGCCTTCCATTTATGTGAAAAAAGAGCTGATGGAAAAGGTGGAGACGCTTTCCGGTGTGCCGGAGTATTCCGTCGTTTCAGAAGAGCAGAAGGCTTCGGTAGAACTGGTATTTGCCGATTTGGACGCGCGGACAAAGGCCGTTTCCATTTTCGAGGAAAACGGAATCCGTTTCCGCACCGGAAAAACCCTGGTGCCGTTCCGCCTTTCGGGCAATGTCAAATGGGGCATCCCGGTTCCGGAAGTAGAAGGTATGTCAGACCTGACGTTTTGGGTGTGGCCCGAATCCCTGTGGGCTCCGATCTCCTTTACCAAAACCTGTCTGGGCGACGGCATTGAAGGCAGAAAGTGGGAAGACTGGTGGAAATCCGACGAAGCCCAGGTGTATCAGTTTATCGGCGAGGACAATATCTATTTTTACGCCATCGCCGAAATGGGCCTGTTTATGGCCCTGCAGGAGGGCTTCCGCCTGCCGCTGATTATCCCGAACCACCATTTGCTCTATGGAAAGAAAAAAGCTTCAAGCAGCGGCGAAGTGAAGCCTCCCAAAGCGGCGGAGCTGCTGGATTACTACACGCCGGAACAGCTGCGGCTTCATTTCATGAACGCAAGTTTGGGCGAGAGGAGCGTCAGCTTTGAATCCAAGGCGCTCCTTGGCAAGGATGACGGATTTGACCCGGTTTTGTACGAGGGGAACCTGGTTACGAATGTATTCAACCGCCTGGTGCGCTCGTGCTTCTATACGGTTCAGAAATACAACGGCGGCGAATATCCTGCCGGTACGGTGAGCGAGACGGTCAAGAAAAAATCCGACGAAACCATTCTCGCCTATGAGCGGATGATGGCGGAGCTTTCGTTTGATCAGATCTTTGAACTGCTGAATATATACCTCAAAGATGCGAACAAGGATTGGTCCGTGCGCAGCAAGAGCGAAGACCCCAAGGAAATCAATCAGCTTTTATTGGATCTGTTCCACGTCATTCGCGTCGCGGCAGCTCTGTTTCATCCCATTACGCCGCGCGGCTGCGAAATGATACGCGACTATTTGCGTGTGGACGAGCGCATCTGGGACTGGCAGTATATTTTTGAGCCGTTGGATTCTTTCGTGGAAGCCGGCCATAAGTTCCGCTTTTTGGAACCGCGCGTGGACTTTTTCGAAAAGCATCCGTCCCAGCTTGCACAAAAATAGAATTAAACTATGCCTTGGGCATGCGTGCAAAGCGAAGGCTTTTGCGGAATGGAACCATTTTAAATTCCGCAGAGCTTTCGCTTTTTTGCGGGAATTTTGATTCTAAAAAGCAAAATTCCCGCAGGCACAAATTTCCGTAATTTTTTATACGCAATGAGTTTGCAAAGCAAACGAAATGGAATAACAAAAAATATACATTAGTTCCTGCGCCCGCCGGCGCAATTCAATGAAATACTATTTTTAAATAAAGCAATCAGGAAATGAATCGGAGCAGTAAAAAATCTGGAATCTCACGGCAGCAGGCATATATTTATTTGGTTTATTCCAGCTTCATTTGAAATCTATTTTATGGCCGCTTCAGCTGAATTGGTATCGCACGAGAGGCTTCGCCCTCTCTTTTTCTTGGCCAGAGCCAATTTGATTTTAAGGCTGGTTTTTCGTATGATGATTAGAGAAAACGTTTAACCGGGAGGGGTAAGATGGAACAGCAGATCAACGGCGCACGCTTTTGTTTGAAGGAAGCATTTGACTTTTCGTTTTTAGGCCGGTATGGGGAGGTATTCAGCATTTTTGACCGGCAGGATTCCGGCTGTATTTGTTTTGGAGTGCAAAAGGATGGGGAGCGCCGGTTCGTGAAATTCGCCGGAGCTCCCACGGTAAACTATCGGGGAAAAAGGGAGGACGCCGTCCGGGCTTTGAAAAAAGCGGCCCAGGTCTACGAGGATCTGCGGCACGAAACACTGGTTCAGTTTTTATTCGGTGAAGAAATTGGAGGCGGATTTGCCGCTGTGTTCGAGTGGACGGACGCAGAGTGCATGGGCAAACAATATTCCTCCCGGTACAAATTTTTTCAAATGCCCGCGGAAGAAAAAATGCAGATATTCCGCGACATTGTGCTTTTCCACAAATTTGCGGCGGAGCAGGGGTATGTTGCGGTTGATTTTTATGATGGAAGCATACTGTATGACTTTTCCCGGAAGAAAACCGTTCTGTGCGATGTGGATGCCTATTCCAAAGGGCCATTTGTCAATACCATGGGACGGATGTGGGGATCGTCGCGGTTTATGGCGCCGGAGGAATTCACTCTGGGCGCCCCAATCGACGAGGTGACGAATGTTTATTTAATGGGGGCGACCGCTTTTGCACTGTTCGGCGGGGAAGCCTCCAGCCGGAATCCGGCAGATTGGGAGGCGGCAAAACCGCTCTATGAGACAGCGCAAAAGGCGGTAAGCGAGCGGAGAGAGGAACGCTATCCTTCCATTGGAGAATTTTGGGCCGTCTGGGAGAGAAATTCGCAATAGCGCCTTGCGAAAAGAAAGCTTCCCTCACCCGATTGCCCTGCTTCAATCCAAGGGCATGGGATAAAGACTCCGCTTGTACGGAAGCTTTAAACTGTCGAAAAAGCAGAGCGAAAGCTGGGCTATTAAAATGAAGAAGCAAAAGAGAAACAGTAATAACAGAGATTCCGTAAGAGGAAAAATAGATGGGCTGTCGTAGAGAGCGCAGGGATGGACAGTTTGTCGCCAGAGAGGCATCTGCTACGGAAAACAGATGCAGCAGCGTACTTCAACCGGCTGTACAAAATGGCGGATCCTTTGTGCTGTGAAGATAACGGCCGGCAGAACATAGATGCAGCACTGTTCAAAATGGTGCTGATCCGGCATCTTTACATACAGCGAACAGCGGAAAAAAGAAAGTGTAAACGATCCGGACAGCGGATGATTCGTATGGGGGAGTCCAAGAGGAAGTTTGCCTATGAAGCCCACACAGCCTGCGATAAGCATGGATTTATGATGGAAACAGTGGTGGCTCCTGGCAATTCCGAAGACAGCGCAGCGTTTGGAAAAGTGTACAGCAAAGTAATAGAACGGATCCAAAAGACGGAGGCGATCGTTGCGGACTCGGCCTATAAGTCTCCGCCCGTTTGCAGGAACATGTCCGAAGATTGCAGGTTTTGTCCACAGCTTACAGGCGCTCCCGGACCAGCAAGGGCAGACATGAATGGCGGAAATATGTATATAACAAGTATTATGATTGCGTGCGCAGCCGGGTTTACCAATAAAAATTACTTTCTAGTCTTCTGCTTTTCTTCTCCCAATTAAAGGATCCTTCGACAACTGTAAAACCAGTGATTTTAAAAAGAAAAATATAAATCGGAAAAGCCATTAACCTTGATTAGCGGTTTCATTTTGAAAAAAGCCGTCCGGTGAAAAGGATAACCCTTTCATCAGACGGCTGCCGTACATACATGATTTCCTTTCGGGAAACATATTATATTTTATTTTTCTAAAAATCTTTGCAATATCACTGCGGCCTCAGCGCGGGTAGTGCTGCCTAAAGGATCGAGTATACCACCGCCTTTTCCGGAAATCAACCCCGTTCCAACTGCCCAGTTAACATTTTCCCTTGCCCAGCCGGAAACTGCGTCTGCATCAGCAAATACGGTCAGATCACCTTGGCTGTCTGTGTTTATGCCCTTGTAGTCCGCATAACGGCTCATGACAGCTGCCATTTCCTCACGGGTGATATTCTGTTCCGGCGCAAACTCTGTATTGGAAACCCCTGCAATGATTCCGTTCTCTGTTGCCCAGCCGACAGCTTCAGCGTAATACGCATTTTCAGCAACATCATTAAATTTCAATACATTGTTTATTTGCGGTTCGCCTTCTGCCCTGTAAAGTATGGCAACAAACATCCCGCGTGTCATACTTCCGTCCGGGTTGAATATTCCGTCGCCTGTTCCGCTCATCCAGCCTTGATGGTATGCTTTTCTCACACTTTCATAATACCAGTCGTCTTCTCTGACATCATAAAAGCAAACTATTTCACCATGATCGAAAAGCCTGAGATTTTCATAAAACCGGTCGGGATTAAAAATGCCATATCCGCTTTTTTCGTCATACCCGGCATCACATATATCTTCGCAGCTGACTCTCATAAGATATCTTACCTGAGACGGTGTAAGATACGGATATTGTTCAAGCGCTGCCGACGCGTGAGCAGTGATCAAAGCTGCTGAATACGAGGTACCGCTTATCAGTTCGTAATCAGCTGCGTTTTTTATCGAGACCGCCTTCAGATCTTCACCGTACATAAGCATATCAAGTCCGTTCCCTTGGCAGGAAAACTCTGCCGGCTCCAATTCATTGTCATGGCTTCCCACTCCGATCACCGTGTCATACGCGACAGGATAATATACTTCATCGCCGCTGTTGCCGCAGGCCGACACGATCAATACGCCTTGTTTCTCAGCATAATCCACAGCTTTTTCCAGGCGCTCATCGCCGGCTGGCACTCCGCTGCTTATATTGATAATTTGGCAGCCGTATACATCTACAGCATCATATATCGCATTGCAGATTGCTTCAATCCCTCCGTTCAGTACCGCGCCTGAAGCGAGCTTTGTATAATATACAAGCGGCACGATCAGGCTTTCGCTGCACGGCGAAACGATTTCTCCGTCTGCCGTGCCTGTAATAAGGCTTGCCACTCTCGTTCCATGTCCAACCTCATCATCGGTGCTGCTGTTCCCTAAAACATAATTTTTGCCGCTGAGTATTTTTTCACTGTCGATAATACTTTCCTTTTCTTTTACACCTGTATCGATTACCCCGATTTTAACAGAGGCGGCATATGCCGCCTCTGTTAAGAAAATAAGTATTAACGGTATGATTATTATAATTTTTTTCATATCCTTACCTGTTTGTCAACAATGCGTATATCAATTTTGTAAATATTGTCGCGCCCTCCGCGCGTGTCGCAATCCCCTGCGGTCTGAAACTCCCATCCTCGTATCCGACTACGATTCCAAGGTTTTTAACAGTCTCAACAGAGTCGTATGCCCAATCGCTTATCAAAGCATCATCTGTGAATTTATCGACGGTTTCAGCCGCGTTATTATAACCTTCATACTTCATATAGCGGTCTATCATCGCACAAATCTGCTCACGAGTAATCTTATCGTCCGGTCCAAAATGCTCTGCATCATATCCTTCGACAATACCATTGTATGAAGCCCACGAGACATATTCCTCATACCATGAACCCGACTCAACATCTGTAAAGCTGTGCTTATCATAAGCGCCCAAATTGCCATGTATTCTGCCGAGTATCGTTACAAACATCGCTCTTGTAAGACCTCCGTCCGGTTCAAACAGATTATCTCCCACACCGGCTACGATCTCTCTTATTGATGCGAAATCCACATACTCGTACGCCCAGTTTGATTCCGTCACATCACGAAATGCAGTTCCATCGTCAGTGACGATTCTGTACTTTGCAGAAACAGGAGCAATGAACTTAAATACGCCGTCTATAACAGCAGACTTTGCAACTGTTATGTATGTTTTTCCGCCGTCTGTGCTGTACTGTGCAACCACATTATTTTCATTTTCAACATGTAACTGCTTATATTCAACAAGTTCGCCTTCGTCTGCGTCCATCGTTGCTATCACGTCTGTCATTATGATCACTGGACGCCCGCTGTTGCTTGTCTTAAAGTGCGCGGTTGCATGCACGATGGAATCAGGCATGATAAATTTGATTGTAGCGCTTGAGGTATCTTCCACAGTCACGCCGTCAAGTTCCCAATGGGAAAATTGATATCCGCTTTCGGCTTGTGCGGTTAATGTAACTGTATCGCCCGGCGCATATTCGCCTCCGCCCGTAACCGTTCCGCCGACGGTCGAACCTACAACCACAACATTGCCGGATGTGTTTTCAAGTGCTCCGAATGTTACACTCGCTGTCATCGGCGCTACGCTTGTAACATTAAACTGTCCTACTATATAACCTTCGCTTTGCTTATCCAATGTTATTTTTCCGTTCTCGTCAACTGCGGCATTCCCTGTGACAGGATTTACGGACCAATTAACAATATCGTCGTTAATTGTAAATCTTCCTGTGGGAGTTTCAGCCACAAGGCTCAGCTGGCCTTCATTCGTATCGCCCAATGTGCTTATATTCTTGTTTGAATAAAGCACGCCGTTATAATAAACGTCAACACGGTTCACCTTGCCCAGTCCGGCATGGTTTATCTTTGCCTCATGCTCCGAAGCATTTCCTGCCTCATCCATTGACGTTATTTTTATGTCATGGGTCGAAACGCTCTGATCGATCATTAAATCGAAACTGAAGCAGCCGTTCCCATCAATATCTGCATCGAATTCACTGAACGGCACGTGATCCGCTGTAACTGTTCCGTCTATCTCGACTGTGATATATGTGTCAGGATCCGTAATGCCGGTTACAGTAAGTTTTCCGTCTTCGCCGAACAGGGAACCGTTTATGGGCGAGCTTACAATAAGCCGCGGTTCCGTTGTGTCAACCGTGAACTTATGGTTATGCGAGAACGAATCATTTGTTTCGTCACTTCCCCATATTTCAAGCACATAATCATTGTCCGGAAGATCCGTTAACGGAATTGTAATTGTGCCGGCATCTGTAAATTCGCCGTAATATCCTTCCCTGCCTTCTTCATATCCGTTGGCTATGCTCCAGACGCCCGTAAGCTTTTCATTCGATGAGACTGTAAATGTGACATTTCCGTCTGCGAAGAGCGTCCCGTCCTTATCGGATGATACGGATATTTCCGCCTGTGTAGGGGCGTTCAGCGTAACAGCACTGCCTATTACCTCTTCTCCAATTACCCGGTACGAACCGGCGTCCTCGGTCGCTTCATAGTACGGGCTTACTCCGATCTGATATCTTTTGCCGGACTCCAGGCCCACTTCGGCGGTTTCTCCCTCAACTATATTGCCTTCTTCGTCATAAACGGGCACATCGAATCTTCCGCCTACGATAAGCTTGTTATCCGTTATGCTTGACTTTGGAATTTCCACTCCCGCAAAGTCCGTTAAGCTTCCATCCTCGTTGTATACATTTACAATATATCCCGATATATTGCCAGGAATATCGTTCAGAACTGCCGCCAGGCAATAATCCCCTGCGTTTTCATAGGATACTATATCGGCTGCCTGCGGCTGGTCGGGATTTACATAGGATATTTTACTGTCTGCAGCAATAGAATTGCTTACGACATTCTCCTGCGAATATACAGCTCTCACATAATAATCACCGCTTTGCAGGCCTTTCGGTATATCAAACGATGCCGATCCCGAAGAAATATCCGAAGGATCCGTATATACACCTAAAAGCATATCGCTGTCAGTGCTGTTTTCGGTCACCGTCTGCTCTTTTGTCAAATAGAAGCTTATCTTATCAAGCTCATTCAAGTTTTCGCCGCTGTATAACACATTGACCTTACCATCATTGCCGCTTGACGCCGTAAGCGCACTTACTTCCGGTATAGGCGCAACGCTCAGGATTGTGATATCTGTCGCAACGGGCGTTGTGATATTATAGGTTCCGCTTGTACCTTTGCCTGATGTGACAGCCAGCGTTGCCGTTCCGTCATTGAATGTGAGGTTTGCATTGGCGTCCGCATCGGGATACATCTTGATATTCGGAAGGCCGCTCATCTGTGAATACAGTTCCTGTGCATGCTCCAGGCTCTTTGCCGGATAAACAAGCGTCATAATTTCATCTGAATTTCCGCCGATTGTCACCCGGTGCTCCATTCTTGTGTCAAGCGATTGAACAGAAGATTCGCCTAAAAGGACAGGCGTTGCATTCAAATCTGAAACAATCTGAGCCTGCGCTCCGGGACTTATATTCGTACCAATCTTCATATAGACATTCTTGCCCGCTTTTTCGTCATATCCTAAAAGGACAGGCTCGAGTCCCTGCAGCGATGGGAGCAATTCCGGATACGTCGGTTCCGCGCTGCCGACGCCGATGCCGAAGTCAAAACTATCTTCGTCTCCCCAATAATAGGCAATGCCGAGCCCTACACCTATGACTTCCACACTGCCCCATACCTTGTCGGTACTAATTCCTACCGAAGCACCCGCAATGTCAATTCCGCCGATAAGCCCCACATAGTCTGGGATCCGCACCCTGACTTTCGCGAACGCTTCAAAGAATACATCGTCATTTTCTTTTTGATCAACAACGATATATCCTCCTCCCGTCAGGATTTGGAACAAATCTACATTGATGGCAACATGGAAATACCATGTCGGCAGCCACTGAAGCTTCAGCCCTGCATACGGGATAACGGGCGGCGCGTTCGGGACGGAGTCAAGCCTCAGGTTTGACATGGAGAGGCTTATGCCCTGCAGGCTGAACATTCCGTCCGCCTGGCATGACATTACCTGGATCACCTTGATATAAAGCCGGAGCATAAGCTGCAATGTCGGAAGCTTATCCCTTACCATAATGGTTTCATACAGATTATCAAATCCGCCGCCTCCGCCTGTAATGACAACAGCCCCTGCCGGATCCAGGAAAAAGCCCAGTGCCCCTGCCGGGAGATTACAGTAAACAAATAATTTATTCGGAACCGGTATTTCATTATCCACGCTCAGCACTTCAAGGGAAGCACCGAAATCCAGGTTTGCAAATTTCAATCCGCCTTCCACTGTGAAGCTGTAATTTCTTATTGTGTTTACTTCAAGGCGCGCATTTATCTGCGGCATCGCCTCTGTATAAGACGGAAGCACGATATCCGCGCCGGCGCGGAATCCATAGAATCCGCACAAATCTTCTTCGTCCTCACTTTGTGCCGGAATAGATGCAAACAGGACGTCCCGCACCAGAATATTCATTGTCGCCGCCTGCTGCGACTGTATATACCGGTCCTCATCCGTGAGGTCGTTGTTCTTCCCGAAAAGGACGTTTGCCCTATCGCGCAGATCCCGGGGATGATAGTAATCATTAAAATCGAACGCTGTTAAAATGCGGTCAAATACATCGTCATACTTCATGTTGTTCTTGTATTTCTGCCCGTTCGGGATCAAAAAACCTATGTCAAAGGACGCTGTAAACGAAACGGTTTTGCCGACAGCGCTGCCGTTATCGTCATTTATGACGCCGAGTATCCCAAACCCGAGCTGGAATACCGACCCCGCTATCTGCTGCGCGAGATCCAGCCCTGTATGGCCCCATACCAGAGAAATATAGTTTACATTCGTCTCGTTCTGTCTCTCTCCATGCAGGTTGTATTCCAAAAGGCCGTATTCCTGACCGTTTTCAATACTCGTCAGCGCGGCCGGGACAGACGCGATATGCGTCCGTTCGCCTGAAGTATATAGTTTCCCGTCAAAGTCAACGTTGATCTTTCTGTTTGCCGCGTTAATATCATCATTTTCATAATAGATCTCGATAATCCCATCCTGAAAATCAAGACATTGGTTAATGGTGTATACGTTGTTTGAACCCGACTGCGATGTTCCCGTAAGATGCACCATGTTTCCGTGACCATCTGTTACCGCTTCAAATTCCCCTCTTATCTCCAAAAGAATTTCGCTGTAATTTTGATCTGTCTGCTTGTATGTATCAAATTCGGCCTCATCTTTAAAGCTTAAAATTGTGTACACCTGATTCGGCGCAGGCGACTTATCCTGCACAACGGCAACGACCCCGTATACGTTATTTTTGTATTTCGGGTCCTCGGAAAAGATAAGACGGAGCGCTTCGGAAGTGTAGGAAGAAGGCGTGCCTGGGGCTATGATCTCACTATCATACGCCGACTGCCTCCAGTTGATATATACATGATATGTGCCGGGCACATATTCTTCCGGCAGAATCAGCGTCATCGTTCCGAGCTCTGCATCGATCACGATATCGTTCGGATCAACCGTATAGCTGTTCAGTCCGTCATCCGACTCAAGCACGATAGAATAATGCGTCTGGTCGGTAAGCATGGAAAAATTCGTACCGGTAATGATGTACCTGTTCCCGCCTTTATGATACAAAATTTCCGGATCTGCTCCTGTAAATGTTACCTGAGGCAGATTTCCATCTCCGCCGGGACACAATATATTAAAGCTTTTGCTGCCTATCATATTTGCGTTTGAAAAGGTCATCGTCCCGTCAGAAATGTCATAAACCCTGAGTTCTACTCTTCTGTATGCCGCGGATTCGCCGACGGACGCCTTGAATTGGAATGTATAATCAAGGACATCGCCGGCCTTAAACCCTTCATATGTCACATAATACGGATTCATGCTGTTTGGCTCAAAATCCAGCTCATTGCCATCCATATCAAGCGGCGTTATCCCGTTTGTCGTGTATGCAGCGATCGCAATTTTGGGCAGATCATTGGAGGAAAAGTTAGCCATATTGATATTGACCGGGAATGACGCATTTCCCACAGCTCCGCTTGCCGGGACATAGCTTTGCCTGTCCGCTGAAAGTTCAAGCGAATTCGGTGTAATGACGTTCAGCGCTACACTCTCTGAAGCGTCGACGTTGTAGTTAGAATAAACGCCATAGTAACAGCTTACGCTGCCGCTTTCATTTAATCCTATTTCGCCCAAATCATTGTATATCGCATAAGCGCTGTCTGCCGTCTGATATTCAATATTATTTGCGTTTGTAAATGTCATCGCCGGATCCGGAGTGTATTCAAACACCGTCGACGCAAGATTGTTCCAATGGGCAAAAACTGCTTTATACGCGGTTGTATTGATCGAATATGCCGCGATGCCTGAAAGTCCGTCATTATCAGACGCATAAATACTCTCCGGAATAAAGCCGGAAGAATACTCACTGCCTAAAATCTCCTTTTCACTGCCATATGTTACAGCGTAACCAAGATTGTCGTTTGCGTTATAATACGCATAATCCTGATTTCCGAGCGACGTATCGAACAAAATTCTTGATTTTATTTTCGCTGGGCTTCCCGATTTCACTTCAGCTTTATAGGAAATTGTTACCATGCCGTGCTGATTGCTCGCCGTATTCGGTATTTCTATTGTCTGCGTAAATTCAATGCCGTCAACGCTCCACACTGCTTCTATGCTGTCTGCAAGCTGCGTTACTGTCACATCCGAGCTGTCGAGTCCCAAAAATCCGTAGCTTCCGCCGAATATATATTCCTTCTTTTCCCCGTCACGTTCTACCTCAAACGAAGTAAAAGACGTATCATATTCTCCGTTGTGATATAATAAATCCTTATTATTGTCTGATTTTTTGAGTTTATCGCCTTCGGCGGTTTTGATTGCAAAACCGCCGTTTTCTGCAGATACATAGACTTCAATATTTTCATTTGTTAAGCTGTATTCTCTTTCTCCTTCCGCATATGCAGTTAGAGGAATTATCATGCCCATAATCAGACTAAAGCACAATATAAGCGATATACATTTCTTCATATTTACTACTCCTCTCTGTATGAGCCGTTTTTTATTCCTGAATCAGCAGATGCGCTAAGAATACTTCTTTATTCTGGCGCACTACATAAATCGTGTACCATCCCTCCTGCTCAAAGTTGTACCTATACTCGTCATTTACGCCGTTCTTTATACCGGCAGCTGTCATAGGCTGCATCCACGGCTTCATCTGACCTGCCGTATAGAATCCCTTTGCGCAATAGACCTGATACGGTTCAAAAGCCGTTCCTAGAACAGAGTCGTCTGGCAGGCTTACGCTGATTGTATGTTCGCCCTTTGATGTTGTCACAACGCCTGTGTGTTTCGTAAAGATATCATCTACTTCCACCGTTGTAGCATTCTTTGAGTAAACACTCAGATAACGTATGATATCGGCTGTGTTTCCGGCTTCGTCAGCCGCTGTTACCGTATATGCGTAATTGCCTATGGTATTTAGATCTGCCGGCAAGCCCGATCTGTCAACGGTAAGCGTGATATTTTCGGCACTGGATTTATCATCGCTTACAAACAAGCCGCTTGTGAGCATACCGTCATCAACGCTTGCAATATCGCTGCCCTGGCGTACATATACATAGTCCGAATCTGCCATAATTACAGGCGGCATGGAATCGCCGACCGCTATAGACACGAAGCAGTTCTCTCTGTTTCCGGCCTCGTCTGTCACTGTTATTGTATAGAATCCGGCGCTTTGCGCTGTTAATGCAAGAATCGAACCGTCCGGCTCTGTTACTTTAAGGCTGTCGCTTGTTGTAAGGCCATCGTCCAAACTTACCGTTGCAGGCTTATTTACTGAAAGCTTGAACTCCGCTCCCGAAGGCGTGATCTGCTCCGGTATATCATACGCATAAACCTCCAGTTTTTTTGCATCGATCTCATTGACATCGAAATTCACTTCGACAACATTTCCGACATTATCCGTAAACGAATACTCGTAAATACTATTTTCATATACGGTTTCTTCAAACGGATCTTCCTTTGTATATGCGCCTCTGCCGTAGAATATGGTCTTATTATCGGCATATGCCCGGATTGTCGCACTGATTGGCTTGCTCGCTCCATCGCGCTTATTGTATATCACTTCCGTTGTGATATCCGGCACACTCTTATCTATGATGCCGTCTGGAACATTTATTTCAAGCGGCGTTCCGCTCTGACCGTTGAGCGCTTTATACTGTACTCTTACGGAGGCCCCCTTTGTAAAAGTAACGATAGCCGAGCTTTCTGTATTTTTCGATATACTTACTCCGTCTTCCTCTGCTGCAGCCGTGTATGCGCCGTCTTTCAGGATCTCAAGGTTCAGATCCCTGATATTTTTATTGAACGTAATGAACGCTTCAATGTCCCTGTTTGCAAATTCCGGCAATACAACCTGCGAAGTATCGGATGACGGTGAATATGCGACAAGCCTTGCCACCGGCTTTGTATCGTCAATTTCCGCTATCGAGACCACTTTTGTCGTGACATTGCCGCACTTATCACTTACTGTAAATACAACGTTTCCGTTCTGAGCTGCAGTGTACAGGAACGTATCATTACCTCCTCTTGTGACGCCGCTGGGGCCCAGGACGGTCAATTCGTCAAAGCGGCTCACATCATCGGTTACGGTTAACTCAATCTCAACGCTGTAACCCTTTACTGTTTTCTTTACATTGCTGATGACCGGCGGCGTAAAGTCTATGATAAAGCCGCCGTCAAAGTCAAACCTTTTGCTTTGAAGATTATTTTCATCAACCATGACAAGCGAGAATTCAGCATCCTCTGAGTTAATGTAAATTATATCTCCGACAACTTCCACACCTTCAACATCCGCATTCTGCGCTGTTTCGTATGTAATGCCGGCTGTATCTTCTCCATAAGGCAGCAGCACTGTCTTTACGTTGTTGGGAGAAAGCGTTGAAGTTGTAATGCTGTACTTTGCCGCGCCGCCGTACTCATTAATCAGATCCTTGTACCTTTCGCTTTCTTCCTCGCCGATACTGCCTATTATTACAGAGGTGTTGTTCCTCTGCGCATAAATGGATACTTCCATATCCGGCAGCGTCTGGTATACCTGTTCGGATTTTCGTATCTCAACACCAAGTTCTGCGGTGCATTCCTGCATAAATCCGTAATCATCTGTAACCGTAAAGGTTTTTGTTGTTCCTACAGGATCATTGTAGGTGAATTTGAAACTGCTTTCTCCAAGCAATGACCTTTCCGGGTCAACAGTATTTACAACGAATGTCGCGTAATCATACGTATATTTCTGTCCGTTTTCATCTTCAAACAGCCCATTGGGGAAGCTCCACTGCGTTTCAAGCTCCGCAATTTCTTTGTTGATATAGACGTTTACCAAATATTCGGTAAGCAGACCCTCGTTGTTTTGAACAAGAACCTTGAACGTCCCGTTTTTCGTCACTTTGAGCGTTACGTCCGTATAAAATTCGCCGAAAGCTCCGGCGCTGCCGTCGCTCTGCCATACAGTCGCTTCACCGGCTTTCATAGACGAATCTATCACATAACCGCCCATCGCCTCCATGTTATAATCGTCATCATTTGGCAGCTCCACCTTAAAGCTGTTGCCGTCAAGCGACTTGATGCTTACATTCACAATATCTTTATCGCCGTCCTTGGCGTTTACTGCATATACGTCAAGCCTGTCGCCGTCAAATGCTTCGGGCGGCACGGTATAAGTGACCTCATGCTCATCTCCGAAATGGTCTTTTACCGTAAGCGTGTATTCGCCGTCCTTATAAACAGGCATCGCTTCAGAGAACTCCCGGAACGTATTCTCTGTATCGATCTCGCCTCTGATGCCTCTGTCCGTGAGCTTTGGCTCGGTCACTTCGGCCGGATTCTCCAAAGAAACGGAATAATATGGGGAAACGATATTCCCTTCCGGTCCGAACGGATGATTATCTCTGTCATACTGGAATTCATTCTCCGTAAATTGGATTTCCGGGATGTTCATCGCGCCAGTAGTGACGATATCCGATTGATGTCCGACACGGTCGACAACATACAGGGAAATCGTTCCTGTGTATCCTCCGCTTCCCGCGGGGGCTGTAAACGTCATTCCGGCATAGATCTGCCCATCCAAAGGCCGAAGGGATCCGGTGTATTCCAATATGCCCATAGCAGTATTTTCCGGGCGCACACCGAACTCTGACTGTGAAAACTCTTCGATCTTAAAGAACCCATCATCATCGGTCAAAAGCCCATATCCTTCCAGAACCGCCCTGTACTCCGGATCATCATACCTGAGATACAGCTCCATATCCGACAGGTCCTCCTCAAATACGTCATCCATTACGGATATGCCCAGATCCGATCCGCCATGGCTTTCAATGGTGATAACCGGGTTTTCGGCATCGATCCTCTCGGCTTTGACAGCGGTGTATCCGATAGCGCCGGCGCTGTTTACCGTATAGAACACTCTGTATTGTTCATCGCGTACGACCGCGTCGTCGCCCTCCGGAAAATCGGCGATATTCCCGTCAGGTGCGATCATTTTGACGGCGAGCTCCTCGCCCGCTCCGCCGCTTAATTCGGTGATGACCAACCGGCGTTCTGTCGCATAGCCGTCGTCCGCGCTCGGCGTAAATCCTACGGAAAGCTTCGGCGCCTCCTGTCTGGTGTCAAAAATAAGCGTATGGATATCGCTGAGTCCGCTGTACGGATTGACCGTCTGATAATATACGGTATTTATCGCATCGGCGACAAGATGCCTCTCGAAGTTAGCCACATACGTCAACCATTCCGCGCCGTCTTTTGTTTCTCCGTTGTCCTCGTTCCAAATACGGATCCTTTGCTCATAATCAAGACCGGCAAAATCAAGCGTGATAGTCGTCCTGTCCGTCAATGCAATGTCGATCGCTTTCGCCACCCCCAGATCCTGCGCTGTCTCCTGTGCGGAATCGAATTTCTGCTCATGCAAGACAGATACCTGTTCCGTTCCGCCATTATTATCCGGTACCTCTATATATGTGTTCTTAGTAAGTTTCTGTAAATACGCCTCGTCTTGCTGTGCGTTATTATAGCAGGCAAATATCTCGTCGCTTGTTGTGTAGAGTCCGTAACTGTATACACTGTCCCATTTCACAAACGTCTGAATATAGAATTCCAGATTTGTCCTGTCCTCCGTAAAGAAATCTTCATTCAGGCTTTCGGGAAGAACGATGTATTGTTCTTCTTCCGTCAACGACAGCGGAATCTCGAAGATAGGGTTATCGTTATTCGCTATATTGTCTGTGGCATACCCCAGCTTTAATACGACTCTCTCATAATCGGTCCACGCAAGGCCGTTTATTTCCGGAAGAGAAAGCCTTACTCGGATCGATTTTCCGTCAAGGCTCGTATTATATGTCGTCAAGCCATCCTCGCCGTATTCGGGCATTTGCCAGACGCCGCCGGTCGGGTCCAGCTCCCAGTCTACAGGCTCGAAATCGAACCCCGGCGCCAGAAGTACGCCTTGCACGGCATCAGAAAGTCCTCCCATACGGATGGTGTCCTCCGTTATGGAAATCGGTACGGGAACCGGAAGCGGACCGTTGGTTGTAAAATCCTCAATCGTCAAACCATTCCCGGAAATCAATACATACGAAACGTCTCCGAAATACTCTCCGGTTGTTGTCAGATCCCGAATGAAATCGACGCTGCCCTCTGCCGGCGTAAGCAGGATTTGCTTTTGTGGATCAGTATTCTCGCTTCTTATATAATATGACCACTGCACATTCTCATCGGTAAGCATATTTTGCTGATCATCGGGGATATAATATTGGTCTACGATTGCTACTGCATAGCCATTCTCATTCGAATACGTATCCTTTATCATTAGGATCGTTTTCGCATTCGATGTGAAGTCCTCGATAACCCTATTAAAAATAATATTCGGTGCGTATCCGTTTTCATTCTCGGTTGTTGCACGTTCTACTATATGGAAACTCGTGAGATTATACATAAACGGAAACGTGACCTGGCTTTCATTGCCGAAATTGTCTTCGACCGTATATGTAATAGTATAGTCCACTATCTCTCCCGCGTCCACGGCTTTCATCACAAATGTGATCGTGTTCGTCTTTCCGTCTTCCCCCGGAGTATAGATGATATCGACATTCTCATGAGAGCCCGGTCCCACATCGGTGAATGAGCCGTCGCTCGCCGATGCCTTGAATGTGTCAAAATTGATTCCGTTCTCATCCTCAAGCGTTATGCTGCATGAAAGATCATATGTGTTTGGCGTGTTTGCATTTGGCGCGATCGTCACACGGCTTGCATTGCCAAAGGTCGGATTTGTCATATCAAGGGTATACGCCACCTGTTCCGATACAACAGTTCGGTTCCCGGCGACATCCTCCGCCATCACGTGTATGGTGGGACCTGTAATCTCAATATCGCCTATTTTTATATAGATGTAAGTGTCGCCGCCGCTGTATAAATCAAAATAGTACGCACTGGCATCCGGCAGGTCTGTTCGGAACTGCTCGGTTGCGGGTATCCATTTATCTTCCAACTCGGCTTCAGTCATAACGGTATTGGATATGTAATACGAAAAGTATTGTTTTTCATAATATGCTTGCTCACCGCCGGACACATAATAGTAGCTGCTGGGAAAACCGGTTAGATAGAAATATCCGCGCATCGTATCGATGCCGCTGGCGGCCACATTGCCGTTGCCGTCATCATCCGCTATATTCAGCGGCACGCAGAAAATAGCGTCGTCATCAAAATTTGGTATCGGTTCAATCCGATCGATCGCGGGTCCCAATGTATCCAGCGCAAAATCTTGGTTGGCAAATATCCCTTCCTCTTTCAGATTGTGCACTCCGCACGGGTTTTTTGCGGAATCCAAAACATTGGAGCCGTCAATAGAAACAGGCGTTATCTTTC
>CALYAR010000147.1 GCA_944393585.1 uncultured Clostridia bacterium
ACGCCATGCGGGCGCTGCGGATAGAAAATCTGGAGAAGATAAATCATAGAAAGTGATCTTAATTAATGAACGAAAACGCACTCGCAACATGACAAAAATTCCTGAAAAAAGAAAATATTTTTTCATAAATTAACCTAGGTAATTGAAATTAGCAGAAAGCCGGTAGTATTATTAAAGAAACCGGTGGGATGCATTCTCCTGATGATAAAGTAAAATCGGAAGTTTGTGTACTATACGGTTAAAAAATCGTACATGCAGTTCATTGGAAACACTTGCTATATTGTAAAACCGATTACATTAAATTTAGATTATGTGGTTGGTTAATTTGGGATACAGCAAGGGGTTGCTCTTTACTGCATGTGACAAGATTCAGTGAGGAGGAATTTTATGTTTTTTCGAAAGCGAGTGGTTTCCCGAATCCTTAGTATCATGCTGATTTTTGCATTATTGCCTTTTACTGTATCAGCAGAGAATTCCCAATTGGAAAAGGACAGCGTAAAAAGAGACGTCGTGTTGATGTTGGATGTCTCTGACAGTATGAAAGGAACCCCTTTTACCGCAATGAAAGAATCCGCAGTAAAATTTTGTCAGGACCTATTTGAGGCAGAAGGCAATAATAGAGTTGCACTGGTAATTTGGGATGCCCAATATATGCAATATCAGTTTAGCGATGATGTCAATTCGGTTGTGCAAACCATACAAAATATTCAATTGGGACGCGGCACTGATACTGCACAGGCACTTACTCAGGCCCAAAATTTGATGGACACTTATGCAAGAGAAGATGCACTTAAAAATATTATTCTTTTGACGGATGGCATTCCTCAGCATGGTAGTACTATGAGTAATGGACCATACACTTCTTCAGACTCTTTGTATTATCAATATGCTAATAGTGCGTATAATGTCGCAAAGAATATTATGGGAAAATATAATCTGTACACACTGGGATTTTTTCATAATCTGACGGGTGATTCATTGGAATTTGGACAACGATTTTTAAAAGATATTCAGAATTCTGGCTATTATGAAGTGACTGACCCAGATGATTTGGAATTTACATTTGGAGAAGTTGTTGGTGATATAACACAACAGCAATGGTTAAAAAAGATGTATACTGACCAACATATCGCATATTATAATGGCAATTTTAAAGATGAAATACAAAAAATCAGTTTCCCTGAAAAAGATGGAAGTACTCGCTGGAATACCAATTATCTCTTGGGAAATATCGTGCTTGATGCAGCGGAAGACAACGTTAGCAGAAATTATAATGTAGCATCAATCATTACAGATGCTTTAAATCTGAATTTTGATTTTGTTGATGGAGCGGTATCTAATTATGAGCTCATATTAGCCGATATCGTTACAAGCTCATATTATAAAGATATTCTTGAAGAGGCATGCGAGGTATCTTTCAGAGATGATATAATGTTATTACTAAAAGACATAATTGACTATGGATTTGATTGTATTGATGAGTTGGCCAAAGAAGCGAATGTGTCCGTAGATGTTTTACGGCAAGAATGGCAGACACTAGTGCAGGTTCTTGACCAAATGAAAGTTTGTGATAATCCAGGTGAATTTGCTACACTATATGGAAAATGTTCTGTTGTAGTCGATAAATATATCAAAGTTAATAACCAAAAGAAATTTTTAGAAAGTATAAATGGAAAAAAAGGTTATAAAGGAAAGGCAATTAATGCAGTATTAGGTGCAACGATCGATACAGTTACAGAAATGATGACTTATTATTCGTGTTATAATGCATATTGCACAGCATCTGATACATTTAAAGAAATACTTTCTTTAATAGGATTTTATGCGGATAGTGTTGTACAAACAGGAGCCGATGGAAAACCAATTTATATAGGCGGATTAGATGAAATATTCTATAGTAAATCACTATCTAGTGCTGTAGATAATTTTTTACATAATGCGAATGATGAAGCTACAGGTGCAAAACAAATTGCGGAAAGATTTGCAAAAGAAGGAATCGAAAACTTAGCTTCCTCTTTCGGACAAGCCAGTATTGAAGTAATTTTGGATAAAATACCTATTGTTAAAGATCTCAATAAAATTAGAAAAATTGCTGGGCTAACTTCGGCAGGAGCGATGTTTATTACTGATTGTGCTACCGAGATTGATGATCGTGCATATGCAGCCTCTATAATTTATCATTTATATTTCTTGGCAAATTGTACTACTAAAGTTGCTGATGATTGTGGCGAAATTCTTATCAATCAAGAAGATTCTGAAAAGGCTTTTGAATGGGCATACCGTTTTGATGAAGCTGTACGCATTTGGAGATGTTGTTCGATCATGTTATGTGATCTTGGAGTAGAGTTCGAGAGCTACTGCTTACAAGAAGCACAAAATGCTTTGTTGCCATGGAATCATATTGGACCCAATATAAATGGTATATTTGAAAATCCGATGGAAAAAGCCAGTTGGCATTCTACGGCCATTTCAATAGCTGCTTTGGAAAAAGAACTGATTTCTGATATTCATTGCCATGATGTAAATCTTTCCTATGATCCTTCTTCGGGAGTAATCAATTTAGGACCGAATGCACAGATTATCACAATTGCGTGTCCTGTAACGGTTTCTGTGACAGATGAAAACGGAAGACAAATAGCTTTTCTTTCTGACAATGTTCAAAAAATTCAAGAAGGGTATGAACCGTATTTCTATATACTAGAAACAGAACGAAAAAGCAAAGATTATATGAAAATTTGTTATATACCAAATACATGGAATGTTACTTTTTCTGGTACTGGAAATGGTACAATGCACGTGCTTAAAGCCGATATTGTTGATGGAAATATACAAAATCCAGTAGCAAGTCCCGAGATAAATATTTCCAAAGGAACAGAAGGTCACATATCCGATAACAACGAAGACCATGTTGTAGTAATTGATGCAGTTGGAATATACAAAATTACTTTTGATGCGAATGGCGGAAAGCTATTTGGAAGCACTGAGATGGAAACAAATGTTGACGGAAAGTTGCTTTCACTTCCGACTGCTCCGATCCATAGCGAGGGTTATCGTTTTAAAGGGTGGTATACAGAAGCATCAGGCGGTACACGAATTAGCACTAATTATAGATTTAGCAACGATAGTACAGTTTATGCACAATGGATCAATACAAATAATCCAACCTCTCAGACTGATAACCCCAATACAGGAAGTTCAGCAAATATTGAGTTTTGGATATTGTTTCTTCTGATATCTCTTGTTGGAAGTATTATTCTGGTCGCGATTAAAAAGAGTAAGGACCATAGCCTTAGAATTTAAAAATATAAAAATGAAGCCGATGTTCGGATGATTTTCATAAATCAACGAACATCGGCTTTTAGTCAATTTTCAGGAGGAATAATTGGTCAATAGATTTCCAGTTCTTTATGGCTTTTATGAGTCGTTTTGTATGTTTGAATCGATTTCAAGAGGTTATATGGACAGATTGACAGGCTTTCCCGTGTGATATCTGGGGGAGACAGGGGGGAATTCCCCGTTCTACAATGAGTCTGCCGGACGGCGTGAGCCGCTGGCGGATTTTTTTGTTTTGGAGGGATGTCTGTGACTTTGTTTCAGACGGTGAAGGAAGCCGTCTCCACCCGGCAGGCTGCCGGGCGCTATGGCGTACAGGTGGGAAAGGGCGGAATGGCCTGCTGCCCCTTTCACCCGGACAAAACCCCCAGCATGAAGGTGGACAGCCGGTTCCACTGCTTCGGCTGCGGGGCGGATGGGGACGTGATTGCCTTTACCGCAAAGCTCTTTGGCCTGCGGCCTGTGGAAGCCGCCCGGAAGCTGGCGGCGGATTTCGCCGTTCCCTTTTCGGAAAAGGAGAGGGGGCAGCCCCGGCGGTTTTCCACCAAAAAGAGGGAAACGCCCCGGGTCAGCCCGGAAGAACGCTACCGGCTGGCGGAAGCCCGATGTTTCCGGACTCTGTGCCGGTATTTTCATTTGCTGGAGGATTGGGAGCGGGAGTTTGCCCCCAAAAATCCGGACGAGCCTCTGCACCCCCGGTTTCTGGAGGCCGTGCAGAAAAAAGACGCTGTTTCCCACCAGCTGGAGGTGCTCCAGTGCGGAAGCGTGGCGGAAAAAGCCCCGCTGGTGGCGGATTGTGTAAAGGAGGTTGTGCATCTTGAGAGAAAATTTCCAGAGCTTGCCGGAGGAGACCCGGCAATGGATTGGGGAAGCCATTGAGCCTTTGTTCACGCCGGAGGTGCAGTCGGTGTGGGACGAGCTGGAGCTGACCCGGAATGGCCTGCCCGCCAATACCATCGACAATTTCCGGCAGGTGTTCCGGCTGGACCCGCTGCTGAAAGGCGCCATCCGGCTGAACCTGCTGACTGACCGGGTGGATATTGTCCGGGAGCTGGGTTGGCAGCGCTCCACCAGCGCCCTGACCGACACGGACTTGCAGTATCTGCTCCACTATTTCGAGAAGAATTACGGTCTGTCCAACGAGAAAAAGCTGCTGTCGGCATTGACCATCACCGCCAATGAAAACAGCTATCACCCCATTCGGGACGTGCTGGACAGCCTCCACTGGGACGGAGAGCCCCGGCTGCGCAGCTGTCTCCATCACTTTTTAGGGGCGGAGGAGAGCCGTTATGTGGAGGAAATGCTGCTGCATTTTCTGCTGGGAGCCATCCGCCGGGTGTTCGAGCCGGGGTGCAAATATGAAGAGCTGCTGTGTCTGGTGGGCGGACAGGGAGCGGGCAAATCCACCTTTTTCCGGTTTCTGGCCATCCGGGACGAGTGGTTTTCCGACGACCTGAAACGGCTGGATGATGAGCGGGTGTACACCAAGCTGCAGGGCCATTGGATTATTGAAATGTCGGAGATGCTGGCCACCACCAGCGCCAGGAGCATTGAGGAAATCCGGTCTTTTATCAGCCGCCAGAAGGAGACTTACCGAACCCCTTATGAAGCCCAGCCCAAAGACCGGCTGCGGCAGTGTGTGTTCGGCGGCTCCTCCAATACGCTGGACTTTCTGCCGCTGGACCGGGCGGGCAACCGCCGGTTTCTGCCGGTGATGATTGACCCGGAAAAGGCGGAGGTTCACATTCTGGAGGACGAAGCCGCTTCCCGGGAATACCTGATGCAGCTGTGGGCGGAGGCCATGGTGATTTATCGGAGCGGGGAATATGACATGACCTTTTCCACAGAGATTCGGCAGCAGCTGGCCCGGGTGCAGAAGGACTTTATGCCCGAGGACACGGAAGCCGGGCTGATTCTGGGCTTTCTGGAAAGCTATCCGGGGGCGCAGGTGTGTTCCCGTCAGCTGTTTCGGGAAGCGCTGGGCCACACCTATGACGAGCCGAAGCGCTTCCAGCTCCACAACATCAACGAGATCATGAACACGGTGGTGACGGGCTGGAAGCCATTCTCAAATCCAAGGATGTTTGCCAGATACGGCAGGCAGAAGGGGTGGGAACGGGACGTTTCCGGCAACGAACTCCCGGCAACGAACGAGCAATTTTGAAAAAATCACGGAAAAACAGGACAACTGTCCTTTGCAGAAGGACAATTCAAGGCAAAATCTGCCACTTCGTTGCAG
Source organism: uncultured Clostridia bacterium (assembly GCA_944393585.1). GTDB lineage: Bacteria > Bacillota > Clostridia > CALYAR01 > CALYAR01 > CALYAR01. Next base: position 5,573 of record CALYAR010000147.1, read on the forward strand.
GTTCGTTGCCGGTTGGTTGCCGGTTCGTTGCCGTGGGTAAGACTCAAAAAACCGCATAAGACCGGGCTTTTTTAAGGGTTCTTCCTTCCAGTGCAACGAAAGCAACGAACTTTTATAAAAAAAGAAATAGAGTATACGACAACAGAATAAAAGTGTTTTGACCTTCGTTGCAGTACTTCGTTGCACCTTTCGTTGCACTTGCCCTCTGCCGGTGGGAATCCCGCAGGGGCGCAACAGTTTTGCGGGCGGCTGATAGCCGCCCTTACATTACATTTTCGCCATATTTCCGGAATGCCTGCTGTATTATGCAACCTCCGGATAACGGGTGTACACATACTCATAGATTCTCTGGCGGTAACCGGAAATGCTGATTTCATC
>CALYAR010000148.1 GCA_944393585.1 uncultured Clostridia bacterium
TCCTGACTGCTATTGCAAAGGAAGGCGTTGTCTGCGGAAGCTGCGGATACGGTAAGCTTCATACGGCTCCTGTGTTTACAAACAAAGAACAGGGCGAGGAGCTGACTCTCTTCAATCCTTCTAAGTATTTCCACTGCGACTACGATCTGCCTGTTACACGGGAATTAGCAGAAAACACCTTTATGATTGCACCTCGGTTCGAGAAGGAAGAGGCAAAAGCTCTGGTAGAACAGTACATTGCGGCTTACCACAAGGTAGCTGAAAATAAGGATGCTTTGATTGAATACCAGAAAGAGCATGAGATCAAAGTAAAGGATAATGCTGGAAGAAGTATTAATCTTTTTAAATAAAATTAGCCGAATTTATTTTGGAACGGCTGCGGATCATTTCGCAGCCGTTCTTATTTTTCTTAAATTTCCGTTTTCCATAGTCCATGCAGATTGCAATAGGCATAAGCTGCTCTCGGCCGGTCCTGTTCTACTGCAAAAACAGCAGCCGGAGCTTCTCCCTGCCTTAACCCCTTTCTCTGTCCGCCATGCTCTGTCTCAAGATAAATCCATTCGATGGAATGATCGTCTGTCATGGGATGATGGGCTGAACCAACTTCTACTGATATGATATTTCCGTTTACTGTTACTACGGGAAGATGTTTTTCGTGTGCCCCTTCCGTGGCATTCGGCTCCAAAGGCTCCATTTTCTCACCGCAGCAGATAACCGGTACACCGGTATCGTGAATCATTCCTGCGATATTTCCGCAATGCCTGCAAATATAAAACCTGGTTTTGTGAGTCATGTTTCATTCTCCTTCTTTTTAAATGTACTATCTTTATTATGCTACTGAACGCTTTGTTATAAACGTCTGTTTTAACGACAATAGAAAACCTTTCTTTGTAAAGGGGAGGAAGACGAAAAAACAAATGAAATCAATCGTAACGACAGGTACTCTGCAAACTCTAAAATCTTAAAAAATCTGTACTCTCCTGAAATCATCTGTTATGATAGGCAGTATCTCCGCTCTGCGGGACCGCATACATTTACAGACAGAAAACCACCCTGCAAGACATATCAGCCTCACAGGGGGATTGCTCACTTATTAATTTTTTTTATTTCCTTTTTTAACCGCAAAATACTATGTGCTAACAGCAAACCGCTATACAGCAAAAGTGAAATAAAAATTGCAAGAAAAAAATCACGCTGCAAAGAGTAAGACTCTGTGCTGAAGCCCGATACGATACAAAGGCTGAAAATGTAGGAAATGGGATACAAACCTATACGCTCTATCCAAACACGTACTTCTGCCTTCTTTCGAGTCAAAAACCACACAATTACCAAAATAACCAGTACCGCTATTGCAAGAATCAAATAATATCCAAGAGACAAACGCGGCAATACAATTGTAGATTCATAGTTCACATCCTTTTCTATACAGTTTTCGGCATCAGGATCATATTTTGCAATGCAAACATTTTCGCTTCCATCATTGGGCACATATACCACAATGATTGGTTTCGTAAGCCCTGTTGTCACCGTTGCCGACAGCTTTTCTTTTCCCTTTGAAAACCACTGATCCCAAAGGGAAGTCCATGCCTGAATATCACAGTAGTAAAAATCTCCTCCATCCGGATCATCATAGACTGTGTAGTCAAAATCGGTTACTTCTTCATCAAAAGTAATCAGCATACCCCTATCTCCGTGTTGCTCAAGAGTAATAAGTCCCTCGGAATAAGGAAAATAGATTGGAGCATCCAAAACTGCAAAAGCAGAGATAAACAACGTTATCACAAATATGGCAGTTAAAGCAATCGTCTGTATTCTCTTGACTTTCATCTTCCGGCTGAGTTTTAACAGAGGTGCGGCATCGGTTATTTCCTGCCTCGGATGAGGTTCTTTCATATGCTGAAATTCCTTTTGACATGATTCACAGTCTTTCAAATGTTCTTCTATAAATTCCGCGGTATCGGGACTAACCATATTTTCCGCATAGAGCGGTAAAAGGTCTCGTATAATGTTGCACTCATTTCTCATGGGTTTTGTCCTCCAGTCTTGATTTAATCATAGTTTTGGCTCGGTGACAGGTTACGCAGGCCCAGTTTTCTGATTTGTTAAATATTTGACCGATTTGCTTGAAACTTAATTCTGCAAATACCCGCCACATAAAGACTTCTTTGTATGGTTCAGGCACATCGTGCAAAACGGACCGTATTTGCGCCGCTTCGCTGTGTTTAATGTACTGTTCTTCGATTATGCTTTTTTCAGATGATAATTCTGACAATTCTACATCGTCAAAACTGTCCGTTTGTTTTAATTTTTTCAGATGTGTGTAATAACAGTTCTTTGCAATTTGGCAGAGCCACACACGAATGTCACAATTGCCGCGAAAACTGCTAATTGATCGCATTGCTTTGAAAAATGCTTCGCTTGTAATTTCTTCCGCAATATTTTCATCACCTGATAACCTGCGGATATAGCGGTACACATCGCCGAAATATGCTCGGTATATTTTTTCGAACTCCGTCACCTTATCACCTCCTCGCTTATAAGACTTCACAAGAAGCAAAACCTTACAAAAATTTTGAAAAATTTTAGTTTTTAATATATCACAAAAATGTGACTTTTTCCATCCGTACTAAACATAGTAACAGCAAGAATAAATCTCTTTGCCGTTAATGTTAATTAAAGAGTAACCATTTTATATTAAAAAAGCTTGCTTCAAGCTTTTTTAGAACCTTAACTTTGAGGAGGCAAGGCGTTTGGAAGATTTTCCCTCTATTTTCCTATTACAGCATTACAGATTTATTTTGTAGCTATCTCATACGAAAATCCCGCTGCTCTTCTTTTTCAGCGGGTAATTCAAGCAGGGAACGCAATAATCTTAAGATACACCCAAATCCTTTCATACAATACATTTGCACATACATCCCAATTCTCCGATTGCCGCATTCGGTTATATCTTTATGATATTTTTTGCTCTTGTATTTGTCCTTATGAGCGGCTAGAGGAAAAGTAAACTTGTGTGCAACCTCAACGCACTGCGATAAATTTTTGTTTTCAAGGCTTTCGAAAAATTTTATTAAAATACCGTAACCTCTGTTAAGAGACCAAAATTTCTTAAAAGGGAAACAAACATTTTATCTCTACAGCGGAAAAGAAAAGTTGCCGCGAACAATACATAGCCCGCAACGACGTAGGTCTGCGTTGCAAAAAAGATACTCATTATAGACGCGAGTAAAAACCCATGGATAAAGAATAAAGCCCCGAACGCGACTTGCGCGTCGAGGCTCTCGACTGGTACGCCTGATGCGATTCGAACGCACGACCTCCAGAGTCGGAGTCTGACACTCTATCCAGCTGAGCTACAGGCGCATAAATTTGGTTTATACAAACCAGCCATAAAAATTACGTGTATTATCTTACCACACCTATTTGAGAATTACAAGTGTTTTCTTTTGATTTTTTATCACGAATCCGCAGAATGCAAGATAACAAAGTTCAAAACTCCATGTGGGAAAACGAACGAATGAAAGCCTTGACGGTATCGTTTTGAAAAAAGCGTAAAGCAGGCCACATGCTTTCAATAGTACGGCCTGCTTTGATGCAGTATCAGCGATATAATATTTTCCTCACCGTTTCATCCGAAAGATTGTATTCGCTGCAAGGCGTTTCAATCGATATTTTGAGATGAAAATATTTATGTCTGATTTCTTCATTTCTTTGTTCATAAAAATGCAATGCTCCCGTATCCGCTCCCCGCTTTTCCAGACTCTCCAGATATACATATCGTACAGCGTTTTGAAATGATGTTTCCTAAATGAATAATAAGCGGCATTGTCCAATATATTTTAATAAGTAACTGGCTGTATTCCAATAGGAGTTCCATTCCCGTGGGATTTTCACACTTTCTTATGATGTGGAGGATAATATGAAGCGAAATAAACGGATTTTTAAAATATTGGCAGTTTTGATAACCGCAGCAATTAGTTTCCATATAGGAACACCGGTATCTGCACAAGGTGATTTGGCAGCCTCTGCACATTCAGCCTGTATGCTCGATATTTCGACCAATCAGATTCTGTACGAAAAAAATGCCCGTGAAAAAATGTCGATGGCGAGTACGACCAAAATTATGACAGCCATTCTGGCAATTGAAAGCGGACGGTTTGACGAGCTGGTGACAGTTCCTCCGGAAGCGCCTTATGTAGAAGGGTCGTCTCTCTATTTAAAGGCGGGCGAACAAATCTATTTAAGCGATTTAACCGCAGGCATGATGCTCAATTCCGGAAACGACGCCGCCTATACCATTGCAGTGTTTCTGGGCGGCAGCATAGAGGAATTTGCTCAGCAAATGACAGCAAAGGCTCACGAAATCGGCGCAGTCGATACAACTTTTAAAAATCCGCATGGCCTTTCAGAGCAAGGGCATGAGACAACAGCTTATGATCTGGCCTTGATTTCCTCCTACGCTATGAAAAATGAGACATTCCGCGATATTGTGTCACGAAAATCTCAAAAAAGCTCCACCTATCCGGATGCACGGGATTTGTATTTTCAGAATCATAACAAGTTATTAAGTTTGTATGAATTTGCCATTGGCGTCAAGACGGGATATACCAAAGAAGCTGGCCGCTGTCTGGTCGGCGCTGCGGAAAAGGAAGGTCTGTCAGTTGTGACCGTAACGCTTGGTGCTCCGGACGACTGGAACGACCACATCCGAATGTTTCAATACGCATTTGAAACTTATGAACGGCGTTGCCTGGTACCGGCCGGAACTTATTTTAAAACTGTAGCCGTCCGCAATGGAGAAATATCACGCCTTCGGCTGTTTACACAGGAGGATTTGTATTATACTGTGAAAAAGGGGGAAAATCTGCCCATTTCCGTTGCTTATCATGTGCCGGATGCCGTGGAAGCACCAATTCGGATTCGTTCTTCAGTGGGAAGCCTGGATATTCTCTGGGGCGATCGGGTAGTTGGAAGCCTGGATTTGACAGCGGAAAAGGCGATTAATCGAATGGAACCCGTTACATTCCAAAAAATATTCAAAAAATTTATCGAAAATTGGTTGCTGTTCTTGCAATAGCGGGGTATAATGAAATATATTTAGTTAAGGTATATAAATTGGACTATTTTGCTTGAATCATAGGCTACAAAGGACAGGAGATTAAAATGGAAGAGCTGGAACAGGAAAAAGAGGGCGTCCGCCTTCAAAAATATATTGCATCCTGCGGCATCGCGGCACGGCGTAAAGCAGAAGAAATGATTGTGGCCGGCCGTGTCACAGTGAATGGACAAACCGTCCGCGAATTGGGGACAAAAGTGTTTCCGGAAGACCGCGTGACAGTGGATGGAATATCCATTAAACCGGTTGCAACGAAATATTATATCATGCTTAACAAGCCGGCGGGATATATTACCTCTTCAGAGGATGAGCGCGGCCGGGCGACGGTAATGGATCTTGTAAAAGATGAGATTCCGGTCCGGCTTCACAGCGTGGGCAGACTCGATTATGATACGGAGGGACTTTTGTTTTTGACCAATGACGGAGATTTTACTTACCGATTGACTCACCCCCGTCATGAAGTGAAAAAGAAATATTTGGTGATCATCCGCGGAGACATCACCATAACCGCACTTTGTGCCCTGCGCAGAGGAGTGAAAATCGGCGATTATACGACAGCTCCGGCTGAGGCGGATCTGGTAGATGTCGCGGCAAAGGGATATTCCAGTATTGAAGTGACCATACACGAAGGAAAAAACCGGCAGGTCCGCCGCATGTTTGAAGCACTTGGATATGAAATATCCTATTTGAAACGGCTGAGCGTGGGGAATGTGACATTGGGAAATTTGAAGGTTGGAAAGTGGAGACATTTGACTTCCCACGAAATCAACTGTTTGAAAGGAATGTGAGATAGTGCTGTCGGTTCATGTGATATCAGAAGAAAATAAAGACTTGGCGTTCCAATACCTCAAGCAAAAACAGATACAGTATGACTTGCTTGGACACATTGCTATGCTCTGTACAGATGGGGCAGAACCGGCCGGTTTTGTGAGCGCCTGTCTTTGCGGAGAGACGGAGATAAGTTCTGAACTGGACTGGATCATAGCCGAAGACAATGAAATAGTGTATTTGCTCGTTCGGTCTATTTTTCATATTTTGGAGCGTCGTGGAATTTTTGATGTTTTTTGCAAAAAAGAAGAATATTTTCCTTTTTTGCAGCAGCACGGCATGAAAGAGACTATAAAAGACGGGAAAAAAATGCTTGTGCTGAATTTGCAGGGTTATTTCGAGGCAGGGCATGAAACGAAGCATGAATAGCAGATGTAAATTGTTCTCATAATATAAAGCGGAAACTGGTTTTCATATCTATTTTGCTGCTCGCTTCGCTTGCAGAGTAATTTCACTGCTTAGTCAATGAGCCAACCTGCCTGACGCGCAAACTGCCCGGCATGTTTTGTAAGGCAGGCCGATTTTGGCCGGAAACGATGATTTGCAGGCTGCCGCCGTGGAAATGATTGCAAAACGGGCGGCTTTATAGTACAATACAAACAGAAAGATAAGGAAAGCTTAAAAGTAACAGGAGGTGTTTTTTCGTGGCATTTGTTATGGAAAGTGAAAAAGGAAATGTATTAATCGATACAGACGTAATTTCTGCGATTGCGGGATATGTCGCATCCAACTGCTACGGAGTAGTCGGCATGGCAGCTCGGAACCGCGCGAACGGTTTGGTCAGCCTATTGAAATGGGATACAATCTCCAGGGGAGTTCGGGTAAGCTGCGTAGATCAGGAACTGGTGATCGACCTGTTTATCATTGTAGAATACGGCGTAAATGTCAAAACAATCAGCCACAGCATTGTAGGCAGTGTCAAGTATAACGTTGAGCGTCTGACGGGACTGAAAGTTTCAGCAGTTAATATTCATGTGGAAGGCATGCGCACGGACTGAGTTTAGCCTGTGAACTTATAGCGTAGGGGTGTGGTTAGAATAGATATAGAATTATTAGATGGAAAAATATTTGCGAGAATGATGATTTCAGGCGTCAATAACCTGAAAAATAACCAGAAGGCAGTCGACAAATTAAACGTATTTCCTGTACCTGACGGGGACACAGGAACAAACATGTCGCTGACCGGAACGGCGGCAATCAAAGAGCTGAAAGTTCTTGTCACCGGTTCCATTGGAGAGATGGCAAGCTCTCTGGCCGGAGCGGCTCTGCGCGGAGCGAGGGGAAATTCGGGTGTAATTCTGTCTCAGCTGTGGCGCGGTATGGCCAAAGAACTGAAGGAATTGGAGCGGTGCGATACACGCCAGTTTGCTCTTGCCCTAATGGGCGGAGTCAAAACAGCCTATAAATCCGTTATGAAGCCAACAGAGGGAACCATTCTGACCGTGGCGCGCGAGGCGGCTGAATACGCTGTGAGACTGACAGGGGACGATGAGACAGTTTCGGTCAATGAGCTGATGCGAAATACTTGTGAGGTGGCGCGTGTAGCTCTGGAGCGGACGCCGGAGCAGCTGAAAGTGCTCAAACAGGCAGGCGTCGTCGATGCCGGAGGAGCAGGACTGTTGTATTTGTATGAGGGGATGTCTGCCGCTTTGGACGGCCGCGACGTAGAGAGTACGGAACAGACGCCGGAAGCTGAAGTGCAGCAGGGCCGCGGCTATGGAACAATCGACACTGATGATATCAAATTTTCGTATTGTACGGAATTTATTATCAACAAAACCAACCCCGATGCGGATGTTTCGATTTTTTCCAATGATATCAAAAAAATCGGCGATTCCATGATGGTCATCGATGACGAGGATATTGTCAAGGTACATATCCATACCAACAACCCAGGTTACGTTTTGGAAAAGGCCGTAAAGATCGGTTCGCTGACCAAAATTAAAATTGACAATATGAAGGAGCAGCACAACAATATTCTGGCCACGGAAGAGGAACTGGCCTCTTCAAAGCCTGTGTTTCAGGAGCCGCCTGCAAAATATGGGTTTGTATCCGTTTGCGTGGGAGAAGGAGTCGAGCAGGTGTTCCGCGATTTAGGCACCAACGAAATTATCTGCGGCGGCCAAACTATGAATCCGAGTACAGAAGATATCATCGGTGCAATCGACCGGATCAATGCAGAAAATATATTTGTTCTGCCCAATAACAAGAACATTATCATGGCGGCCAAACAGGCAAAGGATATATCAGAGAAAAACATTATCATTATAGAAAGCAAAAACATTGCGCAGGGAATTTCTGCCATGTTTGCATTCAATCCGGAAGCTGAAGTAAGCGAAAACATGGAAGCGATGACGCAGGCTATCGGCATGGTCAAATGCGGGCAGGTCACCTATGCCGTGCGTGATACGACAGTGGACGCAATGGAGATCACCAAGGGTGATATTCTGGGGATTATCGACGGACAGATTAAAAACATTGGCGCCTCACCTTACCAGGTCTGCTGCAACTTAATTGAGGCAATGGCCGATGACGACAGCAGCGTAATAACCGTACTGTGCGGACAGGATGTAGACGAGGCCGATCGGGATAAGATGGAGGCATATCTGACAGAAAACTATAAGGGAAAGGACCACACTGTCTTAGACGGCGGCCAGCCTTTGTATTATTACATTGCGGCAGTGGAATAATTTGCTTCGATAACCGCACGATTAAAAAACTTGCAATATGAATTAACGACTGGCGAACCGTCCGGAAACATGAGGTAATCTGGACGGTTCTGTGTATAAGTGAGAAATGAAATGGAAAAGCAGAGTATTATGACCCTAAAGGGGATTGGAAAAGAACGGGCAAAAGCCTTTGAACGGCTGGGCGTAACGAATACAGCAGATCTTCTGCGGCTGTTTCCTCGCGATTACGAAGACCGGAGCGTTATTACGCCGATCCAGGAAATCAGAGAGGAAAAAGCGGTATGCGTTCGCGCTGCCGTTTTTTCTGCGATACGACAGATCCGGACACGCTCGCTTGTGATCTTCAAGTGTACAATCGCCGATGACAGCGGCGAAATGCACATCGTCTGGTACAACAATCCCTACATCAAGCAAATGCTCAAAGAAGGAACCGAGTATATTTTTTGCGGAAAAGTACAGCGTTCGGCCGGTCATTGGGAACTGCAAAGTCCTTTGTTTGAAAAACCGGGACAAAATAAGCTCATGGGCCGGATTATTCCTATTTATCCTCTAACCTCCGGGCTCAGCCAGCGAAATGTGATCGATGCGGTAACACAGGCGCTCAAAATGCCGCTGGAAGAAGAATGGCTTCCCCACTCCGTCCGGATGGATTTCAAACTTTGCGATCTGGAATTTGCATTGCGAAATATTCATTTTCCGCAGGACATGGAGTCCGCGGCCATCGCGCGCAAGCGTTTTAAATTTGAAGAAGTGTTTTCGTTTACGCTTCGGCTTGCCTGGATGAAACAGGAATCAGCAGGAGAGCGTGGTCCGATTTTGGCAAAAAAGAGTTGGCTGGATGAGTTCATCACTTCCCTTCCTTTTACGCCAACTGGGGCACAGCGCCGCTGTATGCAGGAAATTTGTGCAGATCTGGAGAGCGGACATGTAATGAACCGCTTGTTACAAGGCGATGTCGGCAGCGGAAAAACAGCCGTTGCGGCGGCAGCGGTTTATGTCACAGTCAAAAATGGCTTTCAGGCTGCGCTGATGGCACCGACAGAAATTTTAGTCAACCAGCACTTTGCCAACCTTTGTTCGTTCTTTGGTGGGACAGGCATTCGACTGGAGCGGATCACCGGAAGTATGACGGCGAAACAGAAAAATGAAATTCGGCAGAGACTGGCTGCGGGCGAAATTGATTTTTTAGTGGGAACGCATGCGCTGATTCAAAAGGATGTGGTGTTTTCAAACCTTGCACTCGTAGTAACGGACGAGCAGCATCGGTTTGGCGTGGCACAGCGTGCCATGCTCAATGAAAAAGGCAGGCATGCACATAAGCTTGTCATGAGTGCGACGCCGATTCCGCGAACGCTGTCACTGATCCTTTATGGGGACTTAGACTTGAGTATAATCGATGAGATGCCCCCCGGACGCAAGCAGGTCAAAACGTATGCAGTTACTGAATCAATGCGGCCGCGCATTCATAAATTTATGATTAAAAATATTGAAGAAGGGCGGCAGATTTATGTCGTGTGTCCATTGGTAAGCGAAAGTGAAAAAATGGATTTGGAAAACGCAGAACTCTTGTGCAAAAAATTACAGAAAACGGTGTTAAGCCGTTACCGTGTTGCCCTCCTATATGGCTCGATGCCCCAGAAACAAAAGGACGAGGTCATGCGCGAATTTGTCGAAGGTAAAATACATGTCTTAGTTACGACAACGGTCATTGAGGTAGGAGTTGACGTCAAAAACGCCAGTGTGATGATTGTGGAAAATGCGGAGCGGTTCGGTCTGTCTCAGCTACATCAGCTTCGCGGGCGCGTGGGGCGCGGAAACGATCAGGCATATTGTATTTTGTTTGACCAGCTTTCCAGCGATGTCTCGCGCAGGCGGATGGAAATTATGTGTCAAAGCAACGATGGATTTTACATTGCGGAGCAGGATTTGAAATTACGCGGCGCCGGAGAAATCCTTGGGAAACGCCAGCACGGCGAAAGCAGTTTTAAGATTGCAGATATGTTTGAAGATTTGGGATTGATCCAAAAAACGCAGGCACTGGCAGGTGCTGTTGCCGCGGGAACAGCGGGACTTACCACCGAAGAAGCCGAAAAAATCAGCGCCCATATTGAGGGTTTGCACGATGCGGAAATAGCTTTTAATTAATTTACTTTTTTAGTAAAATTTACATGATATAGTTTTTCGCTTTTTGAGCAAATTAAATACGTAATCTAAATCAGGAGGTGAAAAACGATGGCAAGTTCAAGAGGTAATAACATTATGGTTCCTGAAGCAAAAGCGGCTTTGGATAAGTTCAAGATGGAGTCCGCTAGCGAAGTAGGTGTAAACTTGAAGCAGGGTTACAATGGCGATCTGACAAGCCGTGAAGCTGGTTCTATCGGTGGTCAGATGGTTAAGAAGATGATCCAGAAATATGAAAACGATTTAAAATAGTTATCATATAAATCTTAAAACCCAAACAAGAGGGTATCCTTGAATGCAAATCCAGGGGTGCCCTTTTTGTTTGCAATCAGTCTATAAAAACCTTTGAAACCGCAAAAGCACAAAATTAAATAAAATAATAACGATGCCCGTTGAATAAACCAGAAGAACTTTCAAAATAAAAATTCGGATGGAATATCCATCCGATCAGAAATTTATTTATTTTTGGACGAACTTCTTTGCTTTATTGGCTTTTCCGGCTTTTTCATCATAAGAATTACGTTCCATATGATTGCAATTGCTAATATTATATAGGAAGTGATCAAAGCAGTTTGAAAGCGGATCACATCGTTCGATATCAAATCCCACGCAGAGGTCAGATCAATCCCGAATAAATTACAAAAAAACCCCAGATCCATGAAAATGCACAAAAAAGCAATGATTACAGACATCCATCCGTATCCTCTGAAATTCCCTTTCCGTGTCTTCGCGAGCCGGAAAAATAATATACCAGCGGCTATACCAAGCAGCGCCAATATAATTAATAAAATATTTCCAGTCATATATAAACTTGATTTTATCATACAAAACAGCAGATACCATACTACGGTTCCTGCAAAAGCAACGGTGATATAGATCATGATTTTATTGGTTACGGCATCTTTCTGTTGCGATGTCATTTTTGATTACCCTCCAGTAAAAAGGACATACGTCCCCTCAATCTTTTATTTCGAATATTCATAGCTAATAGCGGCAGTAACAGCCATAGCGGCTGTTTCCGTACGCAATATACGTGCTCCCAGCGTCACGCAGGGAATATTATTTTGATTTAAGAGATCAATTTCTTCCTGTGAAAAGCCGCCTTCAGGACCAATCAGGAAGCCAACTTCAGCCGGATTTGGATATTGTCTTAATAACTGCTTCAGTGTAAGGGGGCACTCCCCTTCATAAGCAGCAAATCCCACCGGATGCTCTTTCAGCGCTTGTACAGCTTCTGAAAAACGCATGGGTTCGGCAATCCGCGGAATAAAAGCCCGCCCGCTTTGCTTCGCAGCTTCTTCACTGATCTTCTGCCAGCGTGTTTGCTTCTGTTTCTCTTTTCCATCCAATTTTACAATACACCGGGACATGACACAGGGAATCAGTTCAACTGCGCCCAACTCCACATTTTTTTGGATTACAAACTCCATTTTAGAACCCTTTGGCAAAGCTTGATAAATATGTATTTTAACATCCAGCTCAGAATAGGAACGCCGCTTGTCCAATATGGAGGCTAGTAAATAGTCCAAATAGACTTTTTGAATCTGGGCAGTGTAATCAAAGCCATTTTCATCACTCAACGTAAGCGTATCGCCCTTCGTGCTCCTGCGAACCTTAATGATATGCTCAAAATCGGGGCCATCGATTCGAATGGTTTCACCTGATATTTGTTTGGAATGGATAAAAAATTTTGGCATACCCTCAAGCCTTTCCCTTCAAATGCACTTGGAATAGTATAGCATATTGATTACAAAAATACAATATCTTTTCCGATATTTTCAAAATAGGTTTAGAATTTTTAAAAGATTAACTCTCCATTTGTTTGACTCAAGAAGATAGGGACGCAGAATGATTTCCACGTCCCCGTTTGAAAAAGGATACTTAATAGCTTTATCGATCAACCCGCAGCGTTTGCTTTGTAGTTTTCATAAGCCTCATTATAGATTTCCAGCATTTCATTAATTCCACGGGTTTCCAGCTCTTTGATAAATGCATCATAGCCGGTCGATACATCTTCCGTTCCGGTAAAGAATGCAGCTTCTTTTTCCTGACGGTAGGTATCAATTTGTGTTTTTAAAGAGTTGAAGCGCGCCTGCTTGTCTTCCGGGATAGAAACGCCGGGCATTAAAGGTGCAAGAGCTCCCGACTCATTGTAAGTCGTCCAGGCCTTAACAATTTCTTCGCTTGCAACAGAGTATTCTGCATCGATATCACAGACAAACGGAAATGCTCTCTGCATACCGCGTTTTCCTCTGGCCATGGCTACGCCTTCCGGATCATTCAAAATACTGTCGACAAACTTCTTTTCTCCGTCAACAATAGTAAAGTCCTCTCCTTCAATTCCCCAGTTGGTTAATTCAATGCCTTCTTCTGAGTAGAGATAGTCCAAAAGCTTAATCGTTTCAACCGGGTACGGATTAGTTGAAGAAATCGCACTTCTCATGATCTGGGTAGCCTGCTTATCTTCTTTCAGCGCCGTTGTGGTAGAAGCATCTTTTTTGATTGGAGCTAGAGAAGTATAATGTGCATCCGGATTAACGGCCTGAATCAGGGTGTTGGACTGCTCCAAACCGCTCATCGGCCATCCCATAAATACGCCGACACGATCATCCGTTACCTTCTGATCAAAGATGGTCTGGTCATTTGTTAAATATTCGTTATCCAGAAG
>CALYAR010000149.1 GCA_944393585.1 uncultured Clostridia bacterium
GTTCGATGCAGTAATCCTGTCCATAATCAGCCCGGCTGTGGTTCCGGTCAATCAATACAGACTGACAGCCCGCTCTCTTTGCCGCTTCTATGTCGATTTTTTCATCGCCGACAAAAATCAGCTCCGCCGCATTCATGTTAAAATTTTTCGCGATGGCAAATAGTCCCGCAGGATTGGGCTTTCGAAAGCCACAGGTTTCCGATGATACATAGAAATCAAGCAAACTGAGGATGGGCGCAATATCCTTCCGAAACAGATAGTCGGGCATGGCGGAAGGCAGATTGGTGAGCGCCGCCACGAGATATCCCTCTTTTTTTAACCGCGTGACCGACGGTATGGTATCCGGGTAAATTTCGGCAGACAGTTTTAGGCCGCCGAAAAAGGCATCGATCATTTCTTCGGCGGGGATATGGGCATGCCAATGCTTTGCCGCTTCCCAAAACAGGAACGCGGGCGGATACTCTGCTTCTCTCGGCCGGTATCTGGGGTTATATTCTTTCAGAACTTCCGCTGAGCGTTCGATGTCACTTTCGCTTAAACGAAGGGAATACCGGTCACTGACAGCTTGGAAGCCGTCTTTGTAATAGGAAGCCCAAGAGAGCGGCATACCCCGGTATTCCATCAGCGTCCCGCCCAGATCAAATACAATTCCTTTTTTCATTTCCCTCACTCCAAACGTATGCCGCGCCTTACCGATTGCTTCGTTAGGAGAGAGCCTGCCGACTCACCATGACTGCACGACATACTCCCTGCACCGGCGGTACATATCTTCATCCAGCCAGAGCGTGAGTTTTGCGCCCTCTTCCGTAAATTCCTCCGTTTCAATGGTACAGTTTTCGTGGAGCTCTGCGTTCAGCCTTCCCGCGTCAAAGGGCAGCAGCAGTTCGAATTTCCGCTTTTCCCCCAGGGAATATTTTTGAATGAGCAGTTTGAGCTCTTCAATGTGATAACCGGTTCGGGCGGATACGGTAACGCATTCTACAGCGCCGGCCACGCTTTTGGGGACAGAATCAGGATCTTCCAGGCAGTCGGCTTTGTTCAGCACACAGATAATTTTCTGGTTTTTGACGCCCAGTTCCTGAAAAATCCGGTTGACCACTTCAATATGGTCGGAAAAGTCCGGATCGGAGACGTCGACTACATTTAATATGACGTCGGCATACACGACCTCGTCCAGCGTGGATTTGAACGCTTCTACCAGCTGGTGGGGCAGTTTGTTGATAAAGCCGACTGTGTCGGAGAGCAAAACCTCGCGCTTGTCGGGCAGGGTTAAAAGCCGCACGGTCGGATCGAGCGTGGCAAAGAGCTTGTTTTCTGCCAGTACGTCCGAGTCCGTCAAAAGGTTTAACAGCGTCGATTTTCCCGCATTGGTATAGCCTGCCAGCGCCACGGTCGGGATGTTGTTCTTTTTGCGCCGCCGCCGGATTAAGTCGGTATTTTTTTCAATCTCGGCCAGCTCTGCCTTCAGATGGGAGATGCGCGTGCGGATATGGCGGCGTGAGGTTTCGAGCTTGGTTTCGCCGGGACCGCGCGTACCGATTCCGCCTCCCAATCGGGACATGCCGGCGCCCTGGCCGGACAGCCGCGGCAGAGTGTAGCGAAGCTGCGCCAACTCTACCTCGATTTTACCGGTTCGGCTTTTGGCGTGCAGAGCAAAAATATCGAGAATCAGCATGGTGCGGTCTAAAACCTTTACCCCGAGCTCATCGGTGATGTTGCGGAGCTGGATCGGCGACAGCTCGTCGTCAAAAATAACGGCGTCCGCCTTTTGCTCCAAAACCATTTCACGAAGCTCCGCCAGCTTGCCCGCGCCCATATAGGTAGCGCTTTCAATTTCCGCCTTGTTCTGAATCAGCGAGCCAATCACTTCTGCGCCGGCAGTTGAGGCCAGTTCCGCCAGTTCGGCAATGGATTTTTCGCTCGTGTCGGTCAGAGCGTCCCCAAAGCCGGTGCACACACCGGCGAGGATCACCCGTTCTGGTTTTTTGGTGTTGTCAAATGTCATGGAGTTCCCTCCTTTTCCATCGCTTCGGAAAGCGATGTCCATAAATTCATTAATTCTTCCAGCTTTGCCTGCTGGATTTCCCGTTCCTGCAAAAGCTCGGTCAGCTTGTCCGGATCGCTCGCATGCTCCGGCGCGGCCAGCGCCTCGTCAATGCGGGCAAGCTCCTGCTCGGCCTGATCGATCTCAGCTTCCGTGCGCTCTAAGTCGCGCGCCCGTTTGCGCTCTGCAGCGCGCGCCTGCTTGGTATTCAGGTATTCCTGCCGGGTCTCGGAAACTTCCGCCTGTTTCGGGATTTCTTTCACAGAACCCGCCTGTTCGGCTTTCCGCTGCCGGTACTCGAGGAAATCTTCGTAATTCCCTTTATAATCTTCCACATGGTCTGCTTCCATATACAAAATCCGTGTGGCCATTTTATTGATAAAATACCGGTCGTGCGAAATGGCAAAGATCGTCCCCGGATATTCTTCCAGCGCGTTTTCCAGTACCTCGCGCGAATCGATGTCCAAATGGTTGGTCGGCTCGTCCAAAAGCAGCAGATTGGCATTGGATAAAAGAAGCTTGCACAGCGAGACCCTGCTTTTTTCCCCGCCGGAGAGGACGGAAATCTTTTTGTATACGTCGTCGCCGGTGAAGAGGAACGAGCCAAGCAGCGTGCGGATCCGCGTTTGCGTCGCCTGTGATTCCTCCTGCCAGACTTCTTCGATGATCGTGTTTTCTTCGTTCAAATCGGACAGCTCCTGATCGTAGTAGCCGATGCTGACGTTCGTACCGTAGCGGATGTTCCCGCTGTCCGGGGAAAGGCGGCCTTCGATGATCTTAAACAGCGTGGATTTTCCAATCCCGTTGTCGCCGAGCAGGAACACACGCTCGGAACGCAGAAGCGAAAAGGAAATATCTGAAAACAGCCGCTTGGTCTCAAACCCTTTGGTAAGACCGGTGATTTCCAATACGTTGTTTCCGCTGGTGACAGCGGTCTGAAAACGCAGCTTCATCTTGTCCGGCAGTTTTTCCGGCGCATCGATTTTTTCCATGTGTTCGATCTGCTTCTGCTTGCTGCGGATGGTCACATAATTGCGCTCCTGGTTCCAGCGCTTTTGCTGTTCAATAATCGCCTCAATGCGGGCGATTTCCTTCTGCTGCTGTTCGAAGTGTTTCTGCTGGATTTCGCGTTCTTCTTTTTTGCGGGCTACATACTGGGTGTAGCTGCATTCGTATGTTTTGGTTTTTCCGCCCTCCAGCTCTATGGTCTTGGTTGTGACAGAGTCCAGAAAATAGCGGTCATGCGAGATAACCAGAAACGCTTTTTTGTATGTTTTCAAAAACGCTTCCAGCCAGTTTAAGGTCTTAATGTCCAAGTGGTTGGTCGGCTCGTCCAAAAGCAGGATATCCGGTTCGGAGAGCAGGAGCCTTGCGATGGCAAGGCGGGTCTTCTGCCCGCCGGAGAGACTGGCGGAAGGTAAGGAAAATTCACTGTCCAGAAAGCCCATTCCGCGCAGAATGGCTCCGGTGCGTTTAATATATTCGTATCCGCCCTTTTCCTTAAATTCCTCCTGCAGGGCCGTATATTTTTTGGAGAGCGCCTCGAGCTTTTCCACATCTTTTTCGCGGTTGAGCTCCGCCTCCAGCTCCATCAGTTTTTCTTCCATCTGTGCCAGGCCGGAGAATATTTCAACAGCCTCTTCCCAGACGGTTTTCCTGCCTTCCGGAAGAGCGTTTTGTTCCAGATAACCGATCTGGATCCCGCCGGAGAAATAGATCTCACCGGCATCTTTTTTGATTTCCTTTCGGATCAGCTTAAAAATCGTGCTCTTTCCCGCGCCGTTGACGCCTACCAGTGCGGCGTGTTCCCCCTCTTTTAAAACGAAGCTCACATCGCGCAGGATCGGCGTGTCGGCAACGGACCACGATAAGCTGTTGCAGCTTAGAATAATCATGGTATTTGATCCTCTTGTTTACAAAAGGCCGCCAATGGCGGCCCTTTTTATTTTATTGTTTGTGTTTTGGTAAAGGAATGTGCCAAAGGCATTCCTTTTGTCAAAATAAACTGCGGCTGTTCTTTTAGTTCGCAGCCTGCAAAGCAGCGGAGCGTGATCTGCTTATTTTCTTTCGTCCCGGTAGAAATTAATCAGACAGCCGGAGAGAATGATTTTCCGTTCGTCATCGGTTAAATCGGACAGCGTCAGCTCGATTTTTTTGACGGAGTCGGAGATCACGTATGCGTCGATCGAAGCTTTCTTTTCCGCTACGGCGCTCCGGATTGCCGGGACATAAACAAAATCGCCGCACTGGAAGTCCTCCATGCCATTTTTGGTTGTAAACGGAAGCATACCCCAGTTGATGAGATTGCTGCGGTAGCGTTTGGTGGCATATTCAGCGGCAATGTTTGCCCATCCGCCCAATACCTTCTGGCACGATGCAGCCTGCTCCCGGGCAGAGCCGTCGCCGGGGCGCAGGGCGCATACGACGCTTCCGATTCCAACCTGGGACGGATCTTTCTTCGCATGCTCCAGCTCTTCTATTTTTGCATAAACTTCAGCCAGTTTTGGATTCTGCGCAAGCGGATTTTCGCCTGCCAGACGGGCTTCTTCCGCTTTGTGTATTTCCTTTGCGCGTCCTACATAGCCCGGATCCTTGCGCGAGAGCGCAAACTCTGCCAGACGCAGCGGATTGGAGCGGTAGGAGGACGTTTCGCCGGACGGAATCAGTTCATCCGTCGTGGTGACCGGGTCGGTAATGACGCTGGCAACCTCAAGCAGAATATCTTCCGTGAGCGCGGACATTGCGGGCCAGTCTGCAATGTTCGGGCCGAACTTGAGCTCCGCCGAGGAATCCGGCTTGCCAAAGCCGTTATAGCAGCGTTTTTCATAAACCTCGCCGTGGAAATAGTATTTGGGAATGTCATAATTTGCGTCAATGTCAGTTGCAGGCGTGAGATAGCCTTTGTTGCGGGCGGTTGCCGCAATGGAGCGCGCGTCCATCAATGCAACGGATGCGATCTGCCCCTCGGAGGGCTTGCTTCCCTCGCGGTTCGGGAAGTTGCGCGTGGAGTGGCGGATGCTGAGACCGCCGTTGGCCGGAACGTCGCCTGCGCCGAAGCAGGGGCCGCAGAATGCGGTGCGGACGGTGGCGCCGGCTTCCATGAATTTGGAGATCACACCGTTTTCGACCAGGCTTAAAAAGACCGGCTGGCTGGACGGATAGACCGAGAGCGAAAATTCGCCGTTGCCGATTCCTTCCTCACCCATAATAGCGGCGGCGCTGACCAGGTTTTCATAGGTGCCGCCGGCACAGCCGGCAATGACGCCCTGATCGATCCGGATGCGGCCGTCTACGATCTTGTCGGTAAGGGTAAACTGGATTTTTTTATTGGCGAGCTGTTCGCGCGCGGTTTTTTCCACCTCGCGGAGGATGTCGCCGGGATTTTGGTTGACTTCTTCAATTTCATACGCATTGGACGGATGGAACGGCATGGCAATCATCGGCCGGATCGTGGAAAGGTCGATGTAGATCAGTCCGTCATAGTATGCCACTGCGCCCGGGTACAATTCCTGATACGCTTCCGGCCGTCCGTGCGTTTCAAAGTATTCCTTGGTTTTCCCGTCAGTTTTCCAGATGGAGCTTAAGCAGGTCGTTTCCGTCGTCATGACGTCGATGCCGTTGCGGAAATCCATGGAGAGGTTCGCAATCCCGTCTCCCACAAATTCCATAACCTTGTTTTTGACATAGCCATTTTGGAATACCTTGCCGATGATGGCGAGCGCAACGTCCTGCGGGCCTACGCCGGCGGCAGGCTTGCCCGTGAGGTAAACGGCTACTACTTCCGGACGGTTGATGTCATAGGTGCGCTCCAGAAGCTGCTTGACAAGCTCCGGCCCGCCTTCGCCAACCGCCATGGTGCCAAGCGCGCCGTAGCGGGTATGGCTGTCAGAGCCCAGGATCATTTTCCCGCAGCCGGACATCATTTCGCGCATGTATTGGTGAATGACAGCCTGATGAGGCGGTACAAAAATCCCTCCGTACTTTTTGGCGGCAGAGAGGCCGAACATGTGGTCGTCCTCGTTGATGGTTCCGCCGACTGCGCAGAGGCTGTTGTGGCAGTTCGTTAAAACATAGGGAATGGGGAAACGCTCCAGACCGCTTGCACGCGCAGTTTGGATAATCCCAACGTACGTAATGTCATGGGAAGCCATCGCGTCAAATTTGATTTTCAGCTTGTCCATATTCCCGGAAGTGTTGTGCGATTCGAGAATGGAGTACGCCATAGTATTTTTTGCTGCTTCTTCTTTCGATAAGGGAGTTTTGCAAGCCTTAGCCAGGGCCGCGGCCGCATTTGTATCGTCGGCAATGATCTGCCGGCCGTCTATCAGGTAAACACCTGTGTCATATAGCTGGATCAATTTTAATCTCCTCCTAAATTCAGATTCACGATCATCTTCCAGTTTACCATATCCAGGCGGAAAATACAAGCAGGAGAAGCGTGCTTTCGCGATTTCGCGGCCATTTTTTTCATCTGGCATTTCTGGTTTTCCAAGCGGGGAATTGCTAATTTTTTAATTCTATGATATGATAAAGCATAACTTTGAAAATGCAATAGCAGCTAAAATATCCTCATTTATCTAGAAAAGATTGGAAAAATAGATCAGCTCTGCTGGGAACGTATGAGGAGCAAATGCAGAAGATTAATGATGATTTTGCTGATAATTTGATGCAAATTCGGGTATAAATTGGATAAAATAACGGAAATGGATGATTCTAAAAAAGTAAACCTTTTTGGATTTTCTGAAAATTCAGGCTGTTGCCAGTATTGTTTGATAGCTGTGAGCGGAACGTGCGTAAAAGGGTACGATCGGTGACAGAATAAAGCAGGATAGGGAGATGAGAAGCTTATGCGGGATAAAATTTTTGCTGTGGTATTT
>CALYAR010000150.1 GCA_944393585.1 uncultured Clostridia bacterium
CAATTGGTCTTCAGAAAATGAACCGATAAATTCATTATTAAGCCAGTTGCAAAGGGAACTTTCCTGCCATGTGACATCTTTTATTTCATCGTTATACGGTAGCTCGCAGATTGATTCCTTTGTAATCAGAAGCATCCTGTCATCTTCCGTTTGCAAGACATGCCATGCGATCGGTTGGTTTTGGTAAGTGCCGTAATAAACAGCGTTGTCTGTTGCAAGCCGGTTTTGAATCTGCTCAATTTTCTGTTTGCAGTCTTTATATTCTCCGAGCTCCGTATAGAGCTTCATTGCCTCCAGATAATTTTGACTTTCAAAGTAGTCTTCAGCTTGTATGTATTTGTTTTCAATTATTGTCTGTTTAACAGTTTCCACCATTTCATCGCTGTTTCGGAAAGTTCCTAAACTTTCAAAGACCGCAATGGCTTCTGTATACTGTCTGTTTTCATACAAGGACATAGCCGTCTTATAGATGTTATTTGGAACAATAATAAAGCAGATAACCAACGCCACGGTTGCCAGCGCTCCCAAAACGCCAACAGTCACAGCAACGTACTTTACGCCGGAAGAGTCCTCGGCTTTTTTCTCCTCTTTCACATTTTTCAGCATCCGGCATTTTTGATTCCGTTCTTTTAACAGATCGCTGATGCCCTCAATATCAGCCATCGCTTTTTCTTTATCCGAAACTTCTGCCTTTAAAAGAACGATTTTTGCTTCGATTTGCTTTTCCAGTTCGCTGAGCATGGAATGGCTCATGGGATCGCTGAACTTGATATCCTCCGATAAGGCATTGATTTTTTGTGTAATCTCTGCATCGACTGTTTTGACAGACGATAGAAGAAGCTGCATATTATTGATAAAATACACTTTTTCCGCAATGTGCGCTTCCTGTTTTTCGATGGATTCGCCGGCGGCTTTTGAAGCCAAAAGGATAATAATAAAAAATCCTGCCAGACAACCGTTGATAATCAACGCCGGCACATAGGGAAACACCGGACTGAAAATCTGCCAAAGGCCAACGATTGTTTGCAGGATCAGATAAATCCAGGCAACGGAAACCAGCGGAAGACGCAAAAAGGTTCTTTTTTTGTCTTCCGTGCCAAACAGAAACAGCATAACTGCCACAAATAAAACGACAGCTAAGGTCACAAAGCTGTAACCCAGCCAAAACGTAATGCCGCGCACCATGGGGAGAAGAATAACAAGCAAATTAAATAGAGCCAGTAGAATCAAAGCCGCCGCTGCGGATATCCCTTTTTTTCTGTTAAATTTCATTGTCATCCTCTCCTTATAAATTTTTCAGAAGTTCCTGCTTTGCTGCGTTGAACTCTTCTTCAGACAAAATGCCGCTTTCTTTCATCAGCTTTAGTTTTTCCAGCTTCATTTTAAAAGCGTCAAGCCCACCATCAGCCTGTGTGGGAGCGGCGGTTTGTCCGACGGCATCGTTCATCATACCGCCTACCATGCCGCCGACAGCGCCGCCGACGCCCGCCATTGTACCCAGTCCGACGCCCATATTGGTAAACTCGCCGACTGCTTCGTTTTCAGCCACCTTTTCTGCGACATCAAAGCCGCGCTCCTGCTGATAGGTATATCCCTCCTGCGCACGCTTTGTCGCCATTGCCTGCGACTCAATGACGGTCTTTTTCGCTTCGGTCTCGGCATGGATGACATCGGTTTGCTGCTTCAGCTTTGCCTCTGCGATATCTGCATATTGCCGGATATGTATCTCCTTGAATTTTTCGTAAGCCGTTTCGCCGTCCGGTTTGGCAATCGTCGTAACAAAGAACTTATCAAGATTAATGCCGTACTCGCTGAAATCCGGGATCAATAGGTTTTTTAAAGCGGACGAAAATTCGTCCATATGCGCGTCTACTTCAAAAATACTGTATGGAGCGCTTTGCATCGTTGCCGCAATATACGGCTTGATTTTCGACATCAGATAAGAGCGGAACTGCGTAACCAGCCCGCTTTGCGTAAGACTGGATTCTGTTCCGACCAGTTTGGTGAGAAGCCTGCGGGAGTCGCTGACAGAAAGCGTCATTTCGCCGGAAGCGCCGATCTGCAACGGGAATTTATATGTCGGCTCCGTATACTGCACCTGACTGTCCGTTCCCCACTTGATCGCCATCTGCTGCGTTTTGTTTATAAAATATACCTCGCAGTGAAACGGTGTTTTCCCGCCGGTAGGTAAATTCAAAAATCGCCTGAGCAGCGGGATATTCTGTGTTTCAAGCGTATATCTTCCTGCTTCAAATAAATCCAAAGCCTGACCGTTTTTAAAGAAAACAGCCTCCTGAGACTGATGGACAATAAGCTGAGACAAGGTGTTGAAATCTTCAATCGGAGACTTCCAGACAAATGTGGAGTTGTCTCCCTCATATTTTATGATTTTGGCAAGTGCCATATCTATTTCCTCCCTCGGTTAGCGGAATGCAGCATAATCTGCATTATGTTGCAAACACAGGCTGAAATTTGCTGTTTAAACGCGCCGGATCATTTTAGAGCTGTAGACTGCATTTAAAAATGAACGCAGAAAGCCGAGCCTTTTCATATTTTCTGTTGAAAAGGCTTATTTGTGTTGTTTTACTTCGACAATGTTCCGTAAAAATCATACTTTTCTTTGCTAAATTGCTTGTAAAATCATTGGGATCATGATAAAATAGTATCGATAAAATGGGTTTGATATATCCATTTGCAACATAATGCAGATTATGTACTCAGCCGCCGGTTCGGGCGGCTTTTTTCATAGAATCAGCCGCATATGTTCCATCCGTCTGCGGTGTTCGTTGCCAGTAGAAATGATATAGATTCGGGTTGTGTTGATACTGCTGTGACCTAAAATATCAGCGAGCTTTGCAATATCCTTTTCAATACCGTAAAAAGTGCGGGCAAACAGATGCCGCAGATTATGCGGGAACACCTTCTGCGGATTTACGCCTGCCTGCTCGCAAAGCCCTTTCATCTCCCGCCAGATATTGGTGCGGCTCATCGGTCTGCCCGTTCTTGTAATGAAAATTGTACCTGATGATATCCCTTGCTCCGCCGTATAGCGGAGCAGTTTCTTTTGCAGCTCTTTCACGATAAATACCGACCGGGTTTTCCCTTTGAGGGAAACAATCGCTTCGCCACACTTTACCGCTTCCACCGTTATGTATTGCAGTTCGCTTACCCGAATCCCTGTGCCGCAGATGGTTTGTAAAACCAGGTTCAGCCGCTCGTTGCCCTTTTGCTTTGCCGCATTCACCAGCCGCATATATTCCGCTTTGGTCAGTTCCTTTTCTTCAGGGCAGTAGATCTGCCGCTGAAGCTTGATGGATTTCACCCTGCAATCTGTCCACCCAAGAAATGAGAACAGGCTGTTGAGGGACGCCAGCATAGAGTTGATACTTCGCACGGCATAGTTTTCGGAAAGCAGCTTGTTTTTGTAGGCAATGACCGCTTCTTTCGTGACCGCCGCACCGCCTAAGTATGCGGCGAACGCCTGCACATCCCGCAAATATTTTCCTATAGTGTTTTCGCTTTTCTCTTCGCTTTTGAGACAGCAGGAAAAGTCCCCGATTATTTTTTCTGTTAAAATTCGTCCTTTCATTTCGATTTACCTCCGGATATATTGTATCCGAAAAGTATGATATGGAAATTGTCCCCTTCATTTTAAAGAAAGACAATCCG
>CALYAR010000151.1 GCA_944393585.1 uncultured Clostridia bacterium
ATATTTTAGACGACCGGCTCAGAGGGCATTTGGATAATCCCAATCTGTACTATCAGATTACCATGACATTCAACCCGATTTCGGCCACGCATTGGATCAAGGCGCGGTATTTCGACCGAAGCGATCCTGAGGTATTAACCCATCACAGTACCTACCGGGAGAATCGGTTCATTGACCCGGCATATTACCGGCGCATGGAACGGCGCGCCATAGAGGACCCGGAAGGGTACCGCGTATACGGCCTGGGCGAATGGGGTGAACTGGGCGGCTTGATTCTGACCAATATAGAAATACATGATTTTGATCCATCACAGGAGCATTTTGACGCGTTTTATTACGGGCAGGATTTCGGCTACAACCATGCAAACGCAATTTTGGGAGTAGGAAGCAGGGACGGAGAACTGTTTATCTGCTCGGAACTGTACTGCTATGAAAAGGATACGGAAGAAATCCTTGCGCTCGCACAAAGCGCGGGAATAGACCGGCGTGTGGAAATGTGGTGCGATTCGGCCAATCCGGATAAGATAAAAACCTGGCAAAAAGCGGGATATCGGGCAAAAGCAGTCAACAAGGGCGGGAGCACAGGCAGTGTGAAAGCCCAGATTGACTTTTTAAAGGGCCGAAAGCTTCACATTCATCCTTCCTGCGTCAATACCATTCGGGAAATTCAGCAATGGAAGTGGAAAAAAGACAATCAAACTGGCCTGTATATGGACGAGCCGGTGGAATTTATGGACGATGCGATGGCGGCGCTCCGCTACAGCGTGGAACGGCTGCGCCGCGGGAGCGGCATATCAATCTTAAAGTAGGTGAAAAAGTGGAATATACTCAGACAGAATTAATCAATGCGGCACTGAGCGATCCAGCTCATGCGCCGATGTCGCTGGCGGATATTGTGAGCACGGAAATCCAGGAGTTCAAACGCTCTCCGCAATACCGGACCATACTGGAAGCAGACCGGTATTACCGGAATCTTTCCGATGTGCAGAACAAAACAAACGAGATCGAAGCCAGATCCAATACTCACATTGAACACCCGATCTTAAAAAAGCTGATCGACCAGAAGGCCCACTATTTACTTGCAAAGCCCTGGTCCATCGATACGGAAAACAAGGCATACGGGGATGCGCTCAATGAATTGTTTGACCCTGTGTTCCGTGCAAAAATTATGTCGCAGGGAAAGGGCGCAGTCAAATCCGGTATTGCATGGATGCAGCCCTATTTTGACGGGAACCGCCTTGCGTGGATGCGGATTCCCTCCGCGGAACTTTGCCCGCTGTGGGCCGACTGTGAACATACCAGGCTGGATGCCTTTATCCGCTTTTACGCGCAGGTCATTTACATCGGCCGCAATAAACAGATCATACGGCGGGCGGAATTCTGGGACAGGAGCGGCGTAAAGTGGTTTGTAGCGCCCGACGGAACGGACAACTATAAACTTGATCATGAGCGGGGCGGCGCCAATCACTTCGATTGCGACGGCAGGCAGTATAACTGGGCTAAAGTGCCGATCGTATGGACCAAATACAACGAAGAAGAGCTGCCGCTCCATTATTATATTAAAACGCTCATTGACGACATCAACTGGCAGACCTCCGTGACGGCGGATGTGCTGCGGGATGTGGCCAAATTCGTTTACATCCTGAAAAACTACGGAGGACAGGATTTGGATGAATTTGTACGGGAACTGCGCAGATCATTGGCCATTAAGGTTGACGCAGACGGCGGGGTGGATAAGCTGCAGGCCGATTTGAATATCGACGCCGTTTTGGGCTTTTTGGACAAACAGCGGCGGGATGTATTCGACTACGGCAGCGGCGTGGACACAAAAGACCCGGATTTGGGCAATGCCTCCGGCACGGCGATCCACTTTCGCTATATGGATTTGGACACGGACTGCACCTCGTTAGGCTTACAGCTCAAAGACACATTTCAGCAAATGAAGCCCTTTTTGGATACGTATTTGCAGATGACGGGCCAGGGCGATTTTGGAAAAGAGAAATTTGACATTGTATTTAACGCCGATATGCCTGTAAATGAGACAGATGTAATCAACAACGCAAAGACCAGCCAGGGCATTGTATCCGCACGAACCATCCTGAAAAACCATCCGTGGGTGGAAGACGTGGAAGAAGAGGAAAAAGAACTGGAGGCGGAAAAGAAAAAGGCAATGGAAGACTTCGGGCAGGGCCTATTTGACGGCGATATAGCCGCCGGTGAAGGCGGTGAGGCGAATGCGGAAGAATAAGGAATACTGGGCAAAGCGCGCGCTCGGGCGCGAACAGGAATCTTACACACGCGGCGCAAAGCTTTGCGCCAAACTGTTTCAGGAGTACAAAACGGCGGCAAAATCGATTCGGAAAACGGTTCATGATTACTATGCAAAATACGCCTCGAAACATGGCCTTACCTACGAGCAGGCAATGAAACTGTTAAACCGGCGGGAAAATCAGGAGTGGAAAGCCAGCTTAGAGGATTACATAGCGCAGATCGCCGCCGAAACGGATCCCAAGGTAAAAGCAAAACTTACAGCACATTTGGACGCATTATCCTACAACAGCAGTATTACGAGGCTGGAAGCCCTGCATGGGCAGATTGACATGATTTTAAATAATCTCTATACCAAGGGCGTGTCGCTGATGAGAGAAGAGTTCGGCGCAGAATTGCAGGAAAGCTATTATCATAAAGTGTATGACCTACAGAGCCGGGCCGGATTGATTGGCGAGTTTGCCCGGTTTGATGCTCAAATGATTGAGGATATTGTCTCATATCCGTGGTCTGGCGCCGATTATTCCGAAAGGTTATGGCAAAATACGCAGGCGCTTGCCTTTCATACGCGGGAGATTATGACGCAGGGAACCATTCAAGGCAAAAGTATTGCCGCTATGTCAAAAGAACTGGCGGATAAAATGGGACAGTCCTATAAAAGCGCAGAACGGCTTGTAAGGACGGAGCAGGGGCATATTCATAACGAGGCCGATATGCGAGCTTATAAAGCCGCCGGCGTGGAAGAGTATGAATATATGGCGACGCTGGAAGCGCGTACCTGCGAGGTTTGCGGAGGCCTTGACGGGAAGCATTTTCCGCTCAGCGAAAAAGAAGTAGGCGTCAATTTCCCGCTTATGCATCCAAACTGCCGGTGCACAACCGTGGAATATGATCCGGAGGACACAATGGACTGGTATAACTCCGGCGTACCAATGCCGGAGGATATGTCATATGAAGAATGGTATGAGCAGCATGTAAAAAAGAAGAATGGCGGTCTTGCCGCAGGCGAAAAAAATTCAGATTCTCAAAAATCTGTTCCGCAGTTTACAGGCAGGATTGACGTATCTGATCTAAATCTGATAGAATCAAAACTAAGAGAATTTGAAAAAGAAGTTATCAAAGAGCCCATTGAACACGCTTATGTGATATTGGAAAATGGAAAAACCTATCGGTTTGCCGGCGATTTAAACGGAGTTGATCCAACAAGCTTAAAAGAGGCATTGAAAGGATCGACAATATCTCACAACCATCCTATAGGGTCGAAAAATGGTTATTCTTTTAGTAGTATGGATATTCAGCTATTTGAAGATTTTCGATTAAATCGTTTAAGAGGAATTGATGAATTATATGAGTATGAGCTTACTAGATTAGATTCTTATATTGATGAACCAGTGCCAATATGGGAAATGGATATGGACGGAAGAGATTATCAGCACAATCAAATCATATCTTTTGCAAAAGAAAGAGGATTTGGATACAGGAGGAAAAAGCGTGAATAAAGAAGATAAGGAACAGGCTCAAAAGGAAATGCAGGAAATTATTGGTTGGGCACGCATTGAAACCGATCGGGTTATTGCAAAATTGAAAGAAGAGGGCAAATGGAATGACGGGTTAGATGGCAATATAAAAGAACTTGAGGTAATAAATGCACAATATCGCGAGAAGATGGATGAATTAGTTCGAAAATACAGAAAAAAGGAGTGAATTATGTTATCCGGTAGGATTTTACTATGAACGAACAGAAAGAGATGACTCCGATGGAAAAGGAGATCCAAATAATCCTTGAAAAATTAGAGGCCGACAAAAATGCGGTTTATGAAAAATACAAGGAGTATGAAGGATTAGACGGTCCGGCGGCTAAGGAGTGCAGGCGTTTGACTTGGCTGGCATTTAAGGAAATTGATCGTATACATGAAAAGTACAAATAATAAATAAGGATAAAAATACATTTTAATTGACAAAATTCTCCACAAATGGTATGATTATGGCATCATA
>CALYAR010000152.1 GCA_944393585.1 uncultured Clostridia bacterium
GCCAAAATCATGTGCCTGATCTTTATGGGGCTGACCATTGCCTTGTCCCTGCTGCGGCCGGTTTTGGCATTTGTATGGGGGGAATTTATTGATTGTGCCAATCAATACAGCAGTGGGGAGAACCCGCTTGCCGTGCTGTCTCTCGCTATCGCTTATTTTTTATTAAATTTTATAATCGGATTGCTGAAACGCTATACCGCCAGACAGGAAAGTATTGAACGGCTCGACATTGTGCAGGCTAACCGGTTTCAGGAGCTGTTAGACAGCCGGATGTACCGAAAACTGGGCAGACTCAACCCGGAATATGTAGAAATTCCCAAAATAAACGACACAATGAACCGCGTTTTTCAATTTACTTCAGATGGCTGGAGCGGCTTAAACGGTGGGCTGATGCTGCCGGCTTATCTGGTTGTTTCCAAAACGGTTTCCGTTGTTTCCATTGCGCTTTCCCTTTACCTGATCAATCCCTGGCTTTGTCTGATTCTACTGATTGCGCCGATTCCAACGCTTTATTTGACCTATGTTGGAAATAAGCTTCAGTTTAAGTTTTTAAAGGATAACTCCAAGCTTTACCGCGAATGCGACTACTTTCAAAAACTGATGCTGGGCGAGGGCGCCAAAGAGCTGAAAGTTTTAACGCTGTTCGATTTCTTTTATGGGAAATGGAAAACACGGATTGATGAATATACCATAAAAGAAAAGAATACCTATCTGAAACGTTCCCTTTTAGGGACACTGAACAATCTGATATCAGGACTCGCCAGTGCCGGGGCAACCGTTTTTGCCATTATTCTCATGACGATGGGCCGGATCTCCATCGGCGGACTGGGAGCCGTCCTGTCGCTGATTCAGGCACTGATTTCCGATACTGCGGCTCTGTTTCAGGCGGCAGCCAATGTCCTTTCAAAGAAAAACGAATCGGCCATGTTTTTTGACCTGATGGATCTGCCGGAGGAACGGCAGGACGGAGAAAAATTGTCTGAAACGGTGCAGATAGAAGCAAACCGGGTAAAGTACCGCTATCCCTTGACGGAAAATTATGTAATAGACGGAATCGATCTTTCCGTTCAAAAAGGCGAAAAAGTAGCCTTTGTAGGGGAGAATGGAGCGGGAAAGACAACTTTTGTAAAGCTGATGTGCGGACTTTTGCAGCCTTCTGAGGGCATAATACGGATCAACGGAAAGCCCGGCGGTGAAATTCAGCCAAACAGCCGCTACGATACGCTGAGCACAGTTTCACAGGAGCCGGCCCGCTATACGACGTTTACCGTGGGTGACAATGTTTTTCTGGGCGATCCGAATCGTAACCGAAGCGAGAATGAAATTGATGCGGCGCTGGAATTTGCCGGATTAGACGGGATAGACAAAGATGCAATGCTGGGCAAAGACACTGGAGGGACAGACCTTTCCGGCGGGCAATGGCAAAAAATTGCGATTGCACGCGGCTATTACCGCGGCAGGGATTTCATTATCTTAGATGAGCCGACTGGAAACTTGGACCCGCTGGCAGAAGCGGAAGTCTTCCGAAAATATTTGGAACTGGCCCATGACAAAACCGTTATCATGGTAACGCACCGGATCAGCGTGGCGTCACTGGCAGACCGGATTATTGTATTCAAAGACGGAAAAATTGCAGAAGACGGAACCCATGCCAAACTGATGGAAAAAGAAGG
This sequence comes from uncultured Clostridia bacterium, assembly GCA_944393585.1. GTDB lineage: Bacteria > Bacillota > Clostridia > CALYAR01 > CALYAR01 > CALYAR01. Next base: position 1,674 of record CALYAR010000152.1, read on the forward strand.
GGAATACAAGCGTCTCTACACTACGCAGGCAAAGTGGTACGACCGGTAAAATCAAGTTTTATGAAATCCAAGCTGCAATTCTTTTACCGGAAAATCGGATCGGCTGTAAAGGCCGGCAGCAATCAGTTCTGTTCATAAAAAAACATACAATATAGCTGCCGCTGTGATAGGATATGAGAATCCAATCATCCATATAAACTCTTATTTCTGGAATATACTATATAATCCCAAATGAGAAACCACGCGATAGCCGCGTGGTTTTCGTTATATAAAAACACCGGAATTGGGGTAACCCCAACTTCCGGTGTTTTCTGTGCGAATACTTTGACAGGTATCCGTTCGGTTGAGTGTGAAAACCACACTGCATGGTGCAAAATCCCGCCGAGTATAAACAGCAGAATCTCGGCAGAAACGGCTCTTTCAGTCATTATGCCCGTAGACTGTCTTGATAAAACCGCTTTAAAATACCGCGGTGGAACAACAGCAGGAACAGAGCGATTGCTAAAATAGTATTTCCGCCTGCTTTGATCAAATTAAAAGGCAGAATAACCGGGAGCAGCAGTGGAATCACTGCTTGTACGGGCGTTCCATAAAAAACCGGCGTTAGAATCAGGTTCCACAAAAGCATCATGACGGTCATAACGAGAGTACCCAGAACCCCTGAAACAATCAATCCCGATGTGGTATGCCTGCGCTTGTAGAAAAATCCGGCAACGAGAACATAGCTTCCAGTTGCAACAAAATGCATACAAATTCCAATGATGCCGCTTTGTGCGCTGACCGTTACCCCTTGAATGACCGATACAACTGCAGTCAATAAGAGTCCTGCTCCCGGCCCAAACAGAAATGTAGCAATAAAGATCGGAATGTCGGCGGGATCATATTCCAATACACTCATAGCTGGAAAGAGCGGAAAATGAATGAGTGTAACCAATACGACCGAAATGGCGGCAAACATTGCAAGCGTGGTAAGTTTTTTGACATTTTCTTTTTTCATGGTGAATCCTCCCAAAATATAATTTCAGTCTGTTTTGGGAAAATAAAAAACCTCTGCAAAAATCATGCAGAGGGAATGCGTGGCGCACAAAAAAATATTTACGTCACCGTTTCTTTCATCCGGACTATACCGTCGGTTCTGGGATCACACCAGGGATCAGCGGAAAACCGCTTGCGGACTCGTAACCCATTTGGGCTCATCACCGCCGGTGGGGAATTTCGCCCCGCCTCGAAACAGACTTTTCTATATTATATTCCTGCCATACAGCATTTGTCAATAGCAGGGGAGAGATCTTATTATTAATTTTTATGTAAGGAACGGCCGTGACCGTTCCAGAAACCAATGAATCGAAAGCGAAACCGTTGTTTCCTACATTGTGAGAATTCCTTCTTCCGATTCAAGCAGCAACAAGATTTTTTCCTCTTCTCCCGTCACTGCATTGATATAAATGATAAAATTCTGGCCTTCCGTATTTCCGATGAATTCATAGCAGAGAACCTCTTCCATAGAATCGGTCGGAATTACTGCCATTGCCTGGCGATTGATCGTCAGCCGGCTGTTAATTTTTGCCCGGGCTTCTTCCGTGCTGACCGCTGCGGCCGGAAGTGTGCGCAGATCCTGATGGCTCATCAGATAGCCTTTGCTTTCAAAGCCCAAAATTTCACCAGTATCCATCGAAACCTTGACTTTGATGAGATCCGGATACATAATGATTTCGTCCTGGGTATAGGCGTAATTGATTGTTGCTATATTATCGCGCGTTTCATAATAACTTTGCTTCATATTCATATAACCGCGCGACTCCAAAAATTCCGAAGCCCGTTTCGTCGCTTCCTCAAAACTAATATTAGTTTTGTCAACATTGCGGTCACACAGCATCCAGACAACCTGCCCGCCTGCTCGGCTGATGTCTAAGCTGATGTTGCAGTCGGTCAGCTGAACGGAAAAGCTGTAGGTGGGAATTGTCCCGTCGTTTTGTCCGGTAAACGCGATTTCTTCCACCTGATATCCATCCAAAAAGCTCTGGACTTTTTCTTGTGCTTCCTGCTGTGAAATTTCGGCTTTTCCGTCTAAATAAACACTTTGAAGCTTTTCCATATGCTCGGAAAACGGCCCGTCATAGATCAAAGTCGGATAATCCTGAAATTCCTTCTCTACATTTTCCATTGGATTGAGCTCTGGCTCTTTTCCATTATTCAGATATTCGTTGCCTTCTTTTTGCAGTCTGGCGAAATCAAGCTTTCCTTCAAACAGATCGCTTTGCATGCTGCTCAAATTTTCATACAGCTTATTCGCATAAGAGGACAGGCTTTGCATTGTAGCGTATTCCTCATCCGTAATTTCTGTATTCTGGATTGATTTTTGCGACAGCATATAGGTATAATCCGCTACCTGCGAAAGAAATTTCGAAGTGTTCTCTAATTGTACATGCCAAAGCGGAAGCTGTCCCAAATTGGAACTTGCCTCAGATGACTGCATATACAGTTCCGATGACAGCTTTGCCAGCTGCGAAGAGCTGGAGGCGATCAAGCCCTTGTTCAAAGATACATTGATATCACGTACATAGTCCACCACTTCGTCAAACGCACGGTTATACTGATTTTCCAGGGCAAGCTGCGCTTTGCGCCCGGCATCGTAAAAATACATCGTAACGGCTGCGGCAATTGCGATAACGGCTAGAAGAGCACCCCACAGATAGGTATTGTGGCGTTTTAGTCTGTGTTCTTCTTCGATTCTTTCATCCATTTCACTCATCGTCTGCCCCTCCTTTATTTACAAAATACATGCTGGCCAATGGTTTTCACGATTGGACGGGAACGAATCCATTGATTTGTCGCGGTTTTCGGATTGTAGTAATAAATCGCGCCTCCCGTTGGATCCCATCCGTTCATTGCGTCCTGACAAGCCTTATAGACTGTACTGTTGGGATCAATTGGCACATTGATCTGTCCGTCTGATACAGCAGTAAAGGCTCCGGGCTGATAAATGACCCCTGCAATGGTGTTGGGGAAGGACGAATGGCGGACACGGTTTAAGATGACCGCTGCTACAGCGACTTGTCCTTCATAAGGTTCTCCTCTGGCTTCTCCATTGACTGCGCGTGCTAAAATTTGAACGTCATTGCTGCCAGAACTGGAATTGGCCTGGCTTCCTTCCATTTGAATCAGCGGATAGATTAAAATGAGTGCTGATATAAAACATGCTGTAAACGCAATGATTTTCTTTCGCCTTTTGTTCAAAATTTTCCCTCCTCATTCGGTTTATGAATGTAGCTTTTGCAAAAGTCCGAAAAATATACAAACAGAGGAAAAAAACCAGAACATGTATAAAATTTCCCAAATTCGGAAATCCTTTGATTGATCGGAGCTTACATATTATCATCCTATAGGTATTTTGGAAAGGGGAAGCTCTATGAAAAAAATTGGAATTCAAATCCTGCTGTTAGCAGTCTTAGTCAGCGCATTCGGTTTTTCCTACGCCGAAGACGTTACCGGCCAGCTTTCCGATCAGCTGATTCGGCTCCATATTGTAGCCAACAGCGACTCCGATTATGACCAGTCCCTCAAGCTGAAGCTGAAAGACTCCGTCAATCATATGATTGGAGACTTGGTCAGCAATGCAGAAACAAAAAAGGAGGCAGAAGCCATCATTCAGAATTCCCTGCCGGAGATTGAAGCATATGCCAATCAATTTCTCCGGGAAAGCAACGCGCCATATTCTGCTTCTGCCGAATATGGACATTTCGATTTTCCCACTAAAAATTATGAAAATGTCACGCTTCCCAGCGGTACTTATGACGGTTTAAAAATCAATTTGGGGAGCGGAACAGGCCAAAACTGGTGGTGCGTTATGTTTCCTCCGCTGTGTTTTACCAGCGATACGCTGTCATATATGCCGGAGCAAAGCGAGGAATATCTGAATGAACAGTTGGATGAAGAATCGTTTCAGATCATCACGATGGATGAAAATTCAGACGTTAATTTCCAATTTAAGTTTAAATTAATTGAATTATTTGAAAATATAAAACAAGCGTTTCACTGGGAGTAATCAAAAAATCCCCCATACTGGTTTTGCAGACCGGTATGGGGAAACTTTTATGCTTTAAGAAGTTTGAATGCCCGTACGAACCGATTCCGCTCTCAGCAGTAAAAAATCGAGGAACTGCGGAAAATCGGTGCGTTCTTTCATAAACTCTTCTCCGTTGAGCTGATACAGCCGTATGATGTGGGCTTTATAGCTGTCATACCACTGCTGACCGTTTTGTGTGGCGACTTTGATGTCTTCTCCGCCGAGAATTTCGCGGCAGGCCGCTTCCATAATGCGGCCGCGCAGTCCGTCCTGCCCGCCCTGCTCAAATTCCTCTGCCATATAAAGCAGCGCCGTTTCCCCGCACGAGATCAGCTTATCGTATTCCTCCGGATGCGCTTTGATCTGTTCCTGAAATTGATCCATGGGAATAGGATTCCCTTTCTCTTCGATTGTATCAATCCACTGCTGAATGTCTTCTAGCCGGTATTCCGCTGCATTCCACCAGTCTTCATCCGGGCTTCCGCTCGTCATCAGTCCCTCAACATACCAGCCGTTCTCTCCGCGGATCAGATACAGCCAGCGAAGTGTTACACCCTCTTCAAAAGCAGAGTTTCCCGGATCGGCAACGGTCACCTGCAATTCATAGCAGGCTCTTGTTTCCCGGATCTCCTCCGACTCTACTATGACATTGCTGATGTCAATCGTGTTCCAGATTTCCATTCCAAAAGCCAAATCCTCTTCTCCTCGTGCAGCGATAGATGGGGTCAGGGAAGCTATGGTTGAATAATCGCTCTCTAACATAGCTGTAATATAGGCAGCGGCTACACTTTCAGCACTCTGGCGGATTTCTGCTGCATCACTGTCCGGCATCTTAATAGAAAGACCAGTTGCTTCTTCTGCCAGACCGCAGAGAGTCTGCCAATCTGCTTCGGGAATTTCAAACGCCTGCCTGCTGTTGTTCATTGACACAAATGCAGTATTTGCTTTGTCTAACATCAGTTCAATCTGCAAAATTCCTGTGTCAAACTGAACTTCAAAGATCCAATCTGCCGTTGAAGCATTCATTGGATCATCTATCCGCTTCCAGTCTGCATTTATTAATAAGGCCTTGATTTGATCCGCATCCACCGATGCGTTTCCCGAACCGGCCCGTACCTGAACTTGCTGGATTTCTTGGCTCTGAGAACCGATATATTCCGAAAAATCTTCCTCTGCTGTGGATTTTGGATTCGCCAACAAAAACACCCCTGTTCCCACCAAAAGGAGTGCACATATTATGGCAATCCACATGGAAGGCTTTCGATAACGAACAATGTGTTTGATTCTTTGTTTCATATTTCCCCCTCCAAATGCCAGAGGGCAAAACAAGGCCGAATTATCTTGCGCCAGACGCCACAGCGTCCTGGAATATACGCTCCTATTGGCGATCAGAGAGAGGGCGAGTTCATCACAGGCCATTTCCATATCGCGTCCCATAAAAGCAAAGGCTACCCAGGCCATGGGATTAAACCAATGCAGGCAGAGCACCGCAAATGCCAGCGGCTTCACCACATAATCCAGCCGCCGGATATGCGTTTTTTCGTGTGCCAAAACGCAGGCGGTCTCTTCTGCGGTTAATCCAACCGGCAGATAAATGCGCGGCCGGATGATTCCGCATACAAACCCGGTACAAATCCGGTCAGTTTCAAAAATATTCCCGGAAACTTTCGTTGCAGTTTGAACGCGGCATTTCAGCCTTACATATGAAATGATACTCCATATGCCCGTAGCAGCAGCGCCTGCTGCCCAAATCCAGGCCAGCACATCCCAAATTTCAATCGGCTTTTTGCTCTCTGACTGCTGTTCTAATCCTTTGGAAGGGGATTCTTCAAAATGGGATATGGGCGAATCAATGTTCACAATAAAATCATCGGAAACTGATTCCGGAGCAGAGACAGAATCGGAAATGACTGTCGGCTCGCCCTTCTGCTCGAACAAGCTCCATAAACTGAAAGACGATTCAAAGGAGACAGGACAAGCCAGCCGGAAAAATACCAATCCCCACAAAAGATAAGAATAGGTTTTCGGCGCCCGTCTCAGACACAGCCGAATCAGCAGTACGGCTGCCGCTGTGATACCACCGACATAGCTCATTTGCAGGATGGTATGGAACAGATTTGTTACATTCATTCCGATGCCTCCTCTATAATTCGTTTCAGCTCCTCTGCTTCTTTTGCAGACAGCTTGCGCTGCTGGCCGAAAAAGGCAGTCAAAAACAGCGGCAGAGAGCCGTCAAATGTTTTTTCAATGACGGCCGCACTTTCATATTGCAGTACTTTTTCCCGCGAAACTGCTGCGGTAACAACGGCATCGGTATTTTTCAAAATTCCCCGCTCGCAAAGTTTCCGCAAAACCGTATAAGTCGTAGATTTTTTCCATCCCAGCCTTTCGGCAGCCAATCTGACCAACTCTCCCGAATTAATTGGTTCATGCTCCCATACCAATGAGGCAAATTTGTATTCTGCATCGTATAGCTTATACTCTTCCATATTATCTGCTCCCAATTCAAATTTAGTGAGTTTATTGCAATAAACCTCAGGATGAGTTTATCACGATAAACCAAAACTGTCAAGCAGAATTTAAAAAATATTGGAACGATTTGCAGTTCATGTAACAGCGATTATTTTTGGACTTTAACATCAGTGCAGCTCACAATTAAAAATTTAAAGTACTTTTATCTGATAGACATGGATCATGGCGCTTTTGTAACTTTACTTTCTTTGTGTGAAAGTGTTTTTTAGACTGATGGGGCATTGTACTTGTATTTAAATTCCTGTAAAACTTTAGTTTCCTACAATGTCAACCGTGATAATAATTAAGTTGACATAAAAGGCTGAAACTGGTATACTGCATATATAAAAATGACAGAGTGAGGAGACTACATATGGAATATACCAAAAAACACATGAGAGTGAAAGATTTTGTTTTATGCGCTTTGTTTGCAGCATTAATTGCCGCCGGAGCATTTATTCAAATATCCATACCGCCTGTCCCTTTCAGCCTGCAAATTTTTTTCGTTGCCATGGCCGGGCTGATTTTGGGACCGAAGCGTGCCCCGCTTTGTGTTTTAATCTATATTGTCCTTGGTCTTATGGGACTTCCGGTTTTCACATCCGGAGCCGGTCCTTCGTATATTTTCATGCCAACGTTTGGTTACATTTTAGGGTTTATCCTGCAGGCTTGGCTGACAGGTTTTTTAGTAAAAAAAAGAGGCGACGCTAGTTTTCAGACAATGGCAATCGCTTCTTTTTCCGGAGCTGCAATGAGCTTTTTGGTCGGAATTCCCTATTTTTATTTGATTAAAAATGTATATTTAGGTTCTCAGATGGGGTTATGGGCCGTTATTTATTCTACTTTTCTCCTATTTGCACCGGCCGATACAGTACTGATGCTCCTTGCGGCGTGGATTGGAAAAAGGCTGATTCCTATTCTGAAAAAGTCCTCTTTGATCGAATGACCTTTTGCATCAATCGAAATAAAATATCGTTTGACTTCGGATTAAAACTGTATTACAACAAACTTTGGTCGCTTTATATGGCCGGCGTATTTTGCGCTGGCCTTATTATGTTTTGACCTTTCTTCTCTGCTTAGTGTCTTTGCATTTTTATAGCATGGAGTATAAAGCAGAGAAGATTTTTTAAAGAACTGTTATAAGCAGATTTGAATATCGTTTTGCGAAATCGTATTTATTTTATTCTCCCCGAAAGAAGTTCGGAGAGTTAAATATTTCTAAGAGAATAAAAATAGACAAAGAAGAATTTATAATGCTGACAGAAAAACGATTGATTTGTGATAATTCAGTAATATATTTGTAGTATAATAAAGGTAAGTAAGATAATTGAAAAAACACAATGGATTTTTTTACAGTTTTATTTTAAAATGGATAAAAAAAGAACCTCGCAGTTTGAAATTATCATATCAGAAAGACTAACTATTAAAAGTCAAGTCTAAAATAAAGATTTTATGAATGAATTGCGGAAACGCATTTCAGATATAGTTGTACCTTGAAAATCGCATGATAAACAGAGTGTCATTTCAGGCACTCTA
>CALYAR010000153.1 GCA_944393585.1 uncultured Clostridia bacterium
AGGGGAATGAATACTCCATCTTTAACCAAAGCTGGCCCTCCTACGATGAAAAAGCCCTGGTGAAGGACACCATTGAAATGGCTGTCCAGGTCAACGGCGTGGTGCGCAGCCGGATTGCGGTGGCATCTGACGCGGGGGAAGAGGAGATCCGCGCAGCAGCGCTTGCGGATTCCAACGTTGGAAACTATGTTGCCGGCAAGGAAATTAAGAAAGTAATTGTGGTGAAAAACCGCCTTGTCAATATCGTAGCAAAATAAATAATAGAACAGCTGAAAATACCCCGGATTCTATCTGGGGTATTTGATTTTTAAACAGCTTTAAAGTTGCGGATTTTGCAAATCATTCATTGTAATATAGAAAGCAAAACGGTATAATAAAAATAGGTTTCCGGACTTTGCAAATGAATTTAAGAAGTCAATATCTCGGATTTCAGTCAAAAATTTGGGATTTCATGCAGGTATTCTCTGCGGGATGAACGTCATCTGCGAACATAAGAATCCCAAGATTCCATTTGCTGCTCTGCGCTTTGACATGCGTTTGCGGCAAGAACAAATGGAATATTCCGGCTAGGGTATGAGTTTTCTTAGAAAGTGATAGATAAAAACTTTCTTATTGATATTTGAGGGGTTAGGAGGTAGAGGTTGTGACGAAGGCAATGTTGAAGCCAATCATGTCAAATCTGAGACAGCGTTTGCTCAAAGGGCTTGCTCATAAAATGGAGAAGATGGGTTTTTCCCAGTCAGGTTTTTTGGTATTTGACAGAGCACTGAGTCCAATGGAGTATAAGCTCCGAAGCCAGCTTGTAACGTTATTCCGTGATTTAAAAATAGCAGGGCAGGAGGAAGCGTATCTGTCTTATTTGGAAGAAAGCGCCCGAACATGGATGCACGTTCTGGTCTTTTTTAAGACGCTGGAAAAACGGGCGATGGCAGTGAAGCTAACCTCAGAATCGGTTCAGGAAAGTATTTTTGATGCACGGCTGTTTCCGGACTTTAGCCATTTCTATCCGGAATCTTACCAAAAGTATTTGCAGGAACACAAAAGCGAGATCGAGAAGGCAATGGCGCAGGACTGTCATCAGCAGGCTGAGGAATATTACGCTTTCGGCGGTTATCTCTCTGCGCTTTGCAGAAAGCTTGATGAAGAAATTCCAATCTTGTTCGGCGACGAAGCGCACAGGCTTCTTCTTCCGGACTTTGCGTCAATGAAAGAAATATTATCTGCCCTGGAACAGATTCCGGAAGAAGAATACCGACAGGATGATTTTTTGGGCTGGATCTATCAGTATTGGGTTGACACTACCGCTATGGAACTTGCGGCCGCCGGAGCAGAGTGCAAAAACTCCTATGCCGGTGAAACTTATGAAAAGATATTAAGAAAGCTTAGCCGGGACCAGACAGAAGCGGGGGAATACTATACGCCGCGGTGGGTGGTTCAGTTCATCGTCGAAAAAAGCATCGAGACCTATAGTCAAAAGAAGCGAAAGCTCGAGTCCGTCCGGCTCATCGATCCGGCCTGCGGCGCGGGAAATTTCCTGGTCTATGCATTTGATGTATTTTATCAATATTACAGGCGGGAACACCCGGATTGGCCGGTTTCGCAAACAATCCGGCGTATCTTGGAGCAAAATATTTTTGGCTGTGAAATCAAGCGCGAGTCCCTCCAAATTGCGGCGGTCAATTTATGGCTGAAAGCCCAGCAGACCGCGATGGATTCCGGAGTGTCCCGGTTTCGTGTTCACAAGATGAATCTGCTTTTGGCTAATTCACTTGAGCGGTGGGAGAGAACAGATCACAACAAAGGAGAAAATCTCAGCATATTTGATTTGCTGGAGCCTGGGCCCAAACGGGATTGGTTTGCAGACGGCTTCCACGATACGGAGGCAGCCCGGATGTTTTTCCAAAGAAAATTTCAAATTGTCGTCATGAACCCGCCTTTTGTCGACGCAAGGAAAATGGATCCTGCAACGTCGCAGTTTTTAAAGCGGGAATATGGGGAAAACGCCAGAAATTTACTGGGGGCATTCATTGAGCGCGTTTTTGAAATAACGGAAAAGGGAAGTGTGATCGGATTCATCAGTTCAGATACCTTTTTCTATTTGAGCAGCTTTTCGAAGCTGCGCCGTGATATTCTAAGCCAAGCCGCAATCCAGGTGCTGCTTACTCTGGGACGCGGAGTGTTTGAAGGGCCGGCAGTTGACGCGGCTGTTTCCATCTATGAAGCCGGGCAGGAGCCAGACGGAAAGCTGTTAGGCGCTAACCTTGCAAAGGCTCTTTTGTCGGTGCCCAAAAACCGGCAGGCAATTTCGGCCGCCCTTGCCGAAAGCCGGCAGTACTTGGTGGAACAAAGCGAGTTTTGGAATGTTCCGTCCTATCCTTTTTTGTATGATCTGAGCCCTCAAATGAGAGAGATTTTCTCCCGCTATCCGTGTCTTGGGACGCCGGGGCGGCACTATGTCCAAATCAGGCAGGGTATGGCGACGGGGAATAATGAGAAATATCTTTATAAAAAATGGGAGATTCCGGAAGATATGCTGGGCAAACAGTTTTACCCCTATGCCAAAGGCGGAGGCTACTGCAAATATCAAAACGATATATCCGATTATATCGACTGGCGGGAGGAAGCCCGGGTATATTACAATACTTCGAAAAAGGCAAGGAAAAATTATCTGAGTTCTTATTTTTCCGAAGGGGACACCAGCCTCTTTTTAAAAGAAGCCATTACTTACAGTGATATTACGAGTGAAAACCGCTTCAGCGCAAGGCTTCTTCCGGCAGGATGTGTCTTCGATATTAAGGGGTCCTGCCTGTTTCCGCAGAACATAGATTCTTTGTATCTTCTGGGGTTTTTAAACAGCAGGTTTGCAAATTATATACTTAAAAAGCTCAATCCGTCGCCTTCTTTTCAAGTAGGTGATCTGATGCGCCTTCCCTATTGTCAGCCCGATGAGACAACTTCAGCCCATGTGTGCAGGAATGTTCAGGCCCTGATTGAGCTGCAGGAATTTATGTTGGGATTTCGCTATACGTCGGATTTTTACCGTCAAACTGAGATTGCATATGGATTCCAAATGGGAGCGAGTACCTTGGAGGCGGCTTACAGCCTGTATCGGAAGAGCATGGAACAGGCGCAGGAGCAGAAAGTAAAATTGCAGGATGAAATCGATCAGCTGATCTATCGTCTTTATGAGCTGACTGCTGCCGATATAGAGACGATAGAATTGGAATTTCCCGAGCTTCCTCAAAAGCAAAGCAGTGAAAGCATAAAGAAGAAGGCAGTGCTGTCTTATCTGCGGGCAATTATGAAGGATCATTTTCATTCCCATCCCCCCAGATTGTACCGGGATCAGGAGGCTGCCGCAGTCATAAGAGAACATTTTGTTCAAACCTTCGGCCCTGTTCGGGGAAAGCAAATTTTAGAAGAGGCGGAAGCTGTTTTGGGCCGCACAATATTGGCGGCCGTCCGGCAGGGGGTTGCAGTGGGAAACGCCGCTGTTCCGTTTGCCGGAAACGGAAGCCGCGATAGGGAAGAGCCGATTTTGCAACAAAAAGTATTGGGCGGCACGGGAGAAGGGAAATATGTTGTCATTTGGGACAACCGGCAATTTCGGATTGCTCTGGATCAAAAGAAGGCGGAAATCATGCAGAGCGAAATACACCGGCTTTGCCGCGGTTATTATATGCCGCAGCTTCAATGCACACAGGGAGCTTTACAAGGCGGGACGGGCGCCTCACGAAAATGGCTTATGCAGGAAGAGAAAGTGCTGAACGCGTGTGTCAATGCCCTGGAAACTTGGAAGCCGCTCCAGCACGAAAAGAAAAATTGATCAGCTTTCTCTTTGGCGGAAAGCTTCTATCTTGGATGACAGTGACTATAGCCGGCTGATACCGGCCGATCTGTTTTGCAGAGCAGTACAAAAAGGAGAGAATTATGCAGACATTGTATATTGTAGCAACCCCAATTGGGAATTTGTCGGATCTGTCCAGCCGTGCTCTTGAGGTTTTAGAGAGCGTGGATTTAATTGCCGCAGAGGATACGCGGCGGACGGTCAAGCTTCTAAACCATTTTGAAATCAAGACTCCCCTGGTTTCATACCATAAATTCAATGAAACGGAAAAGGGGGAGAGTTTAATTGAGAAAATGAAGGGGGAGGGGATTGATATTGCGGTCGTATCCGATGCGGGGACGCCAGGAATTTCGGATCCGGGCAGCAAAATTGTCCGCCTGGCGAGGCAGGCCGGCCTTCCGGTTGTGCCGGTGCCCGGGGCTTCCTCTGTTGTAACAGCTTTGTCGGCCGCCGGGTTTGATGCGACGGAATTTACGTTTCTGGGGTTTTATCCGCGGGAAAAAAAGCAGCGGGAGCAGGTAAAGGAAAATATCATGCGGTCCGGAATCCGTTGTTTTGTGGTTTTTGAGTCGCCGAACCGGATTTTGAATACGCTGGAAGAATTCCAGACGGCATTTCCCCAGGCGCAAGCCGCAGTCTTTAACGATATTACCAAGCTGCACGAGCAATGCTATTACGGTCAAATAAATCAGGTGCTGGAAGAGCTCTGCGGGAATGAAAGCAGAGAGAAAGGGGAATATACCATCGTTTTGTATATCCCTCCCCAGGAAAAGCGAGAAAAAGATCAAGCAGCGCAGCGCCTGAGCACGGAAGCAGCTTTGGTAGACTGTATGGTAAAAGAACAGCTTAGCCTAAAAGCAGCGGTAAAACGGTTGAGTGAATTAGACCGGGAGCTTTCTAAAAATGAAATATACCAGGCAGGGCTGCGGCTCAAAAAAATGTTTGAAGGCTGAGAGCTGTATCAGTGAAAGAATAGCTGCGTCTGTTATCTCGTATCGCAAATTCTGCGGACATGCAGATGACAAATGAACTCGGAAGTTATTTCGGTTTGTTATCCTGCGGAAGGCAATATCCAGCGGAAGAATGCGGAAAAAAGAAATTGCGAAGAAATAAATCTGATAAAAAAGGTACAAAATTGGGAAAAGCCCTTGAAAAAATAAAAGCAAGGTGTTATAATCAAGTCCGTATCTAAATTGCAGTATTGCGCTTATCGGATCGGATTGCAATGGGCTGGAGCGGAAGCTGTAGGAATATAATGGAGGGAATTAAATGGAGGTAGTCATTAATATACTCACAGTCGTTTATGTTATTGTATCGCTGGCGCTGATTGTAATTGTACTCATGCAGCCTGGAAAAAGCCAGGGGCTTTCCGGAACCATCGCAGGCGCTGCAGATACATTTTTCAGTAAAAATAAGAGCCGCACGATTGACGCTGCACTGGCGAAATGGACCGGAGTGGTTGCGGGAGCATTTATTGTGCTGTCTTTGGTGCTGGTGATTTTGATTTCCAAAAATGCTGGACTTTAATATTGCAGGATAAAAACAGCAAGCGTTATCATGGATTAAAATGGCGGTGAAACCGAATGAAGTTCGCCGCCGTTTTTTATTTTTATGATCCGGATGATTTGATCATTAAGCTGAAAAGGCATACTTTGGAAAGACAAGCTAATTTTCGAGGGCAGATTTGGCTGGGCGTGAAAATTGCATTTGGATGTTGATTGAGGCAGAGAAATGTTTTGCGTGCAATATTGGAGAATGAAACTTATATACTCTAGATAATAGGATATCGGACTCCTTCCCGTTATGTCGGGAAGGAGTCCTTTTTGCATCCCCAAATGCGGGGAAATTTCGTTGATTTTGGTTGAACATATTTCAGAAATTAGGCTTTGATATTCAGGATTATCGTTGAACTTTCAAAAAACACTGTTGCTATCATAGAAGAATAATCTTTTCTGTGTTATACTAAAAAACGAAGGCGGTGGCATTTATGATAAATTGGGATGGAGTAGATATTTCTACCTTATACCAAAAGGTAGAAAGCGATTATGAGAGTATAATAGCAGATTATTCGTTCAAAAAGTTGATTTTGAAAGATAGCGAACGGGTTTATATTATCCAAGACTCTTTTATCATATATGTTGGTCTGATTAACTATGGAGATTTGACCTTTCCAAATTATCGCATTGTTTTTGAAGAATTATTAGACAATAATATTTTTAAATTCAATTTTAGCAAGTTTTCTCGTAAGTACCCCACAAATGAAAGATTCCATATTGTCTATAAAAGGTTTCATGGGGTTTGGGGAGAACCAATTCGAGATACGAAGAACTTTAATTTTGGCTTGCTTACTGATGAGGAAATTCAGCAGAAAAGGGATGCTTTACTTATTGAGAGCAGGGCTGAATATTTAGATAGTAAAGTACCAGAATTGAAGTTGAGAGAAAGATACAATCAATGGGAAGGATATCTCTATAATTTCATTATTTATGAATTGTCTGACGAAGATAAAACAGGGTTTGCCATCTACTGTTCTGACAACCCACAAGTCCATAAAACAGCAATGGATAAAGCCAATGAAGTTGAATGGTGTGCTTTGGAATACTATTCTACTGTCAGTCGGATGGATAAGAGCATAATAGGTACATCACAAGATTTTTCGAGGTATCAATTTGAAACTGAACATTTATTCCAAGGAGTAAATTGCGATGGTGTAATGATAGATATTCTTGTGGATAAGATAATGCATCACAAAGAAAATGGTTGGGAGCATAAATACAAGAAAAATGTAAGTTCTAATAAACTCTGTATTGCAGAGCACGACTTGAAATATTTTTGGATTTCAAGATATGTAAAAAGCACTCACGAGGTATTAACTGTGGGTGCAGAAATCTTCAAAGAGGTTCATAATGGTGAGTATAAGAATGAACCAAGATATGAGTATTTAATACCTGAAAATAAGTGGAAGTCTGAGCAGTTAGTCTATGAACTTACAAAGAAACTCTATAAAAAGTATACCGTTCTTTATCAACATCGTCCATTTTTCTTAAAAAGTGAAAAGGGGCAAATGTCCTATGATATTTTTATCTGTGGTTTAGATGTTGCCATAGAATATCAAGGTAAACAGCATTTTGAACCAGTAGATATATTTGGTGGTGAAGAACACTTTAAAGAACAGACATATCGAGACAAACTAAAAAAGCATTTGAGTGAACAGAATGGAATAACTTTGGTATATATTAATTATTGGGAAGATATTTCTTCTGATTTGATTCGAGAGAAAGTAACCCTTGCTTTAAGCCAAAAGTAAATTTAAAGAGTAAAATAGTTTAAGACCCTTGAGCCTAATGGGGTTCAGGGGTCTTTTAATTTTGCTTGAGTTTTTAATGTGCTTATTATCCTTTTAGCAGTTGAAAAATTTTGATAACTGTATAGAAATTTTTCAGCACATATTTCTATAACAAAAGACATAAATGCAAAAATTTATGACAGAAAAACCTACTTTAAGTATGAAGAAACTGAAAAATACTTAAGGGGGGAGTTCTGTATGGCAGAGAAAAAGACTGAGAGTTTATTTTTGAATAGAT
>CALYAR010000154.1 GCA_944393585.1 uncultured Clostridia bacterium
GTTTCACCTCCTTTGGATTACCTGCCTCAAAATAGGATACGGACTTAATCAGGTATAAGGATATTGTTTTCATTTTTCTGAAAATTATGCCCGAATGTACGATTTCAGAGATCTCTGCCGCAGAGCCTGTTTTGCTGAACGGATGCTGGAGAAGATTTTCCTGCGCCTTTGGGAATTGGCATTGCGAATGTGAAGAAAGGGCAAACAGCCCACACTCCTTCCGCTTTATTTGTTTCATGCTGTTTTTATGATGGATTATTTTAAACATAGTATTCGGCAAATAAAAGATTCCATGCGTATTTCAAAAATTTTTATTTTCTGCTACAATCTTAAAAGAGAGCAGTGAAGCTTGTACGAAAAACAGACAGCGGGGACGGAAAACGTCCTTTTCATACGTTTTTGGAAAAGATCGTTCAGACCGGCTTTGAGAAGGAAAGGACGTCTAGGTTTCCATGCACAAACCCCTGCCGGATTTGGCTTGAAGACAATGGGTTTTTATTTTACTCCGCTGCACCAATGGATTTTCGATTTGTTGGATTATTGCATCGACCGGTTTCATTGCATGCACTGATATCCTTTTAGTTTGAAATTCTGCGGCATAATTGCTTCAAAAACGCTTGACAGATTGCCGCTTTTCCTCTATACTAATTTAGTACGATAAATTAATGAAGTGTTAATGAGGTGAACCAAATGGCAGTCAATTTCTATCCGCCCCAGAATACTACGGATAAGCTGATGGAGGAAATGTTCTATCAGCGGGCAACACAGCAGAAAATCATGAAAATCTTTGCGCAGAGCGGTTACTGTGAAGTACAGACGCCTGCTTTTGAATACTACGACTTGTTTTCTCCCGAATATGTGACATTGGGAGAGACGGATATCTTTAAGTTTGTGGACAGCGACGGCAAGATTTTGGCACTTCGGCCGGACCTGACCACTCCGATTGCCCGGATTGCGGCGACCAAACTAAAGGAGGAACCGCTTCCGCTGCGCCTGTCTTATTGCGCCGACATCTTTCGTTCGGCCAAAGACCGTCCCCGCCAGTCGGCGCAAATCGGCCTGGAGCTGATTGGAATTAACTGCGCGGCGGCTGACGCCGAGGTCATAATGACCGCGATTGACGCGCTGAAGTCGGCGGGGCTGTCCGACTTTCAGATCGAAATTGGGCAGTCCGAGTTTTTCGGCGGGATTTTAGAGGAGCTAGCGCTTGCCTCGAATGAAATAGAGGAGTTTAAGACTCTCATCGATCATAAGGATCAGCTGGGGCTTTCCGCCTTTTTAGGCGGCCTTTCCATCCGCGGTGAACTGCGGGAATTGATCGAAAAGCTTCCGTCGCTGTTTGGGGATATGGAAACCATTGACGCGATTGATCCATCCATTTTGAATGAAAAAAGCCGCCAGGCGCTCTATAATTTAAGGGAAATCTGCCGCATTCTGCGCTCGTGCGGATACGACCGTTACATCAGCATTGACCTGGCCATGGTGCAGAGCATTAATTACTATACTGGCGTAATTTTTAAAGCGTTTGCCCGCGGAGCGGGTTTTCCCATTGCGAGCGGCGGCCGGTATGATAATCTGATCGGCAATTTCGGGCGCGCGCTTCCGGCGACGGGCTGCGCTGTTGACCTGGATTACCTGATCTCTGTCCTGCGGCGGCAAAACGGGCTGCAGATGGGACAGAAAACAGATATTTTAGTATTTTTGGAGTCGGGAAAGGAAGCGGAAGCATGCGAGGCGGCCAAACGGCTGCGCAGCAGCGGCCGGACGGTGGAGCTTTATTTGAGCGGCGGCGGTCTGGAGGCCTGCTTGAAATATGCCAAAACGCGTGGAATTTCCAAAGTGCTCCACCGGCAGGCGGACGGGGCCTTTGCCTGTATCGATCCGCAGACGCATGAAACAGTGACAGGAAGCTTAGAACAGGGAGGCGAGGCAAAATGAGAGATATTACCGTTGCATTGGCAAAGGGGCGGCTTGCGGAGCTGTCGATTGACATGTTTGAACGCATCGGCTTTGATGTGGCTGCCATGCGGGAAAAGTCGCGCAAGCTGATCTTCCGGGATGAGAAGTATGGGTTCCGCTTCATCCTGGTCAAAGCGTCGGACGTTCCGACTTATGTGGAATATGGCGCGGCCGATATTGGAATTGTGGGACGCGATACCTTGCTGGAAGACGGAAAAGACCTTTACGAGATGATCGACCTTCAGTTTGGAAAGTGCAAAATGTGCGTAGCAGGGCCGCATGAGATGAAGGATCAGCTCGATAAAATCAATCACCTGCGGGTTGCATCGAAATATCCGAATGTTGCGCGCAGTTACTTTCAAAACAGCAAAGGGCGCTCCATTGAAATTATTAAATTAAACGGGTCCGTGGAACTGGCGCCGCTGGTCGGGCTTTCCGAGGTCATTGTAGACATTGTGGAGAGCGGGCAGACCCTGAAGGAAAATTCGCTTGAAGTGCTGGAAGAAATCTGTGATTTAAGCGCCCGTTTTGTGGTCAACCGCGTGAGTATCAAAATGGAAAAGGAACGCATTATGTCTGTGGTGGATCAGTTCAGAGAATTGGTAGGTGAACGCAAATGATCGGAATTATCGACTATGGCATGGGGAATTTAAACAGTGTGGAAAAGGCTTTGCAGGCCATTGGGGAGCGGGCGTTCATCAGCTCTTCGCCGGAAGAGCTAATGAACGCAGACCGGCTGATTCTGCCGGGGGTAGGCGCGTTTGACGACGCGCTGTCTGCGCTAAACCGGACCGGCCTTGCCAAACTGATCCGGCAGGCGGCCTCTGCGGATATCCCGCTTTTGGGGATCTGTCTGGGAATGCAGCTGCTGCTCGATTCCAGTGAGGAAACGAAAAACGAGCTTCCTTCTGCCGGGTTGGGGCTGGTACCGGGACGGGTTGTCCGCATTCCGGCCAAAGAAGGGTATAAGATTCCGCAGATTGGCTGGAACAGCCTGGTAAAAACACAGGAGAGCCGGCTTTTAGCGGGAATTAAGAGCGGGGAATTCTTCTATTTCGTCCATTCCTATTATTGTTCTTTGGCACATCGGGAGGACGTGATTGCCCAATGCGAATATACGGCTATGCTTGACGTGGCTTTGGAGCATAAAAACCTGTTTGCCGTTCAGTTCCACCCGGAAAAGAGCGGAAATGCGGGACTGGCGATATTGAAAAATTTTGCAAAGCTGTAAGGAGGAGAGTTCCATGATTTTATATCCGGCAATTGATTTAAAAGGCGGAAAATGTGTCCGGCTGATCCAGGGCGATTTTGACCGCGAAAGCGTGTATGGAGACTCCCCCGTGGAAATGGCGCGCCGCTGGGAGCGGGAAGGAGCGGTTTGGCTCCACACCGTCGATCTGGACGGGGCGCTGGAAGCGAAAAGCGTCAACGGCGGCGCCATCGCGCAGATTTGCGCACAGACCGGTTTGAAGGTTCAGACCGGCGGCGGAATCCGTTCCATGCAGAACATCGAGGATAAACTGGCCTGCGGCGTGTCCCGCGTAATTTTGGGCACTGCCGCAGTGGAAAAGGAAGAATTGGTGCGCGAAGCGGTTTTAAAATATGGTTCCCGCATCGCGGTCGGAATCGACGCAAAAGGCGGTTTTGTTGCAACGGCGGGGTGGAAGAACGTGACTACGCTGCGGGCGGTCGAATTTGGAAAGCGTATGGCGGCTTTGGGCGTGGAAACGCTCATTTACACGGATATTGCCACCGACGGCATGCTTGGCGGATGCAATGTAGCGGCAATGGAGGAAATGGTGCGGGAAACCGGGCTGGCGGTCATTGCTTCCGGCGGGATCGGAAAAGCGGAGGATATCCGCTCGCTCCACGGCACCGGCGTGGCCGGCGTGATTGTGGGAAAGGCGCTCTATGAAGGTACGGTAACGCTGAAAGACGCGCTTTGCGCGGCAAAGGAGTGAGAGTATGCTGACAAAACGAATTATTCCCTGTCTGGATGTGAAGGACGGACGCGTTGTAAAAGGCGTCAATTTTGTCGGCCTGCGGGACGCGGGCGACCCAGTGGAAACCGCCGCCGCGTATGACAAGGCCGGAGCGGATGAGCTGGTTTTTTTGGATATTACGGCAAGTGCAGATCAGCGCAGTATTATTTTGGATGTTGTAAAGCGCGTGGCCTCGCAGGTGTTTATTCCCTTTACCGTCGGCGGCGGAATCCGGACGGCGGAGGACTTCCGCGAAATTCTTCTCGCCGGAGCGGACAAAATTTCCGTCAATTCTGCGGCGGTTAAAAATCCGGAGCTCATTTCCGAAGCAGCCGCAAAATTCGGAAGCCAGTGTGTGGTGGTTGCCATCGACGCAAACCACGAAGCTGACGGCAGCTTCCATGTTTATATAAACGGCGGCCGAATCGATACGGGCCTTGACGCAATCGAATGGGCAAAGGAAGCGCAGCGGCGCGGCGCCGGGGAAATTTTACTCACGGGAATGCATACCGACGGGACGAAAAATGGGTACGACGTCGCATTGACACGCGCCATTTCCGATGCCGTTGGCATTCCGGTCATTGCCTCCGGCGGAGCGGGAAAGATGGAACATTTTTACGATGTTTTAACCGAAGGCGGAGCGGATGCGGCACTGGCGGCCTCGCTGTTTCACTATAAGGAACTGGAAATCTGCGATTTAAAGCGCTATTTGAAAGAAAAAGGCGTGAGCGTGAGAATATAGATGCAAACCGAAAGGAAGAGGTAAGATGGATTACACCAATATTAAATTTGATGAAAAAGGGCTTGTGCCTGCGATTGTGCAGGACTACCGGACCAAAAAAGTGCTGATGGTAGCATATATGAATCAGGAGTCCCTCAAGCAGACAATCGAGACGGGTAAGGCAACTTTTTACAGCCGCAGCCGGCAGTCGCTCTGGGTCAAGGGCGAAACGTCGGGGAATTTTATGCTGGTGAAAGAGATTCGGGTTGACTGCGATGAGGACGCGCTGCTGGTTCTGGCAGAAGCCAAGGGGCCTGCCTGCCACACGGGAAAGACTTCCTGTTTTTATCGAAAACTCGACGGGGAGCAAATCACCGAGTTGGATGAAAACTCCGAGCTGGGCGGACACATTTTGGAAGAGGTTTACGATGTGATTGCCGACCGCAAGGCAAATCCCAAAGAAGGTTCTTATACCAATTATCTGTTTGACAAGGGAATTGACAAGATCCTGAAAAAAGTGGGGGAGGAGTCTGCGGAAACCATCATTGCGGCAAAAAACAATTCCAAATCGGAGATTTCTTCCGAAACAGCGGATTTATTCTACCACATCATGGTTATGCTGGCCGACCGCGGACTGACGCTTTCCGATGTATACGCGGAATTGGCGGAACGCAGGGGATAAAAGGCAGTCTGGCAGATTCGTTTCACCGGTTTTATGATCTTGCGTAAACAAGTGCAGGCCAAATAGCGGAAAAAGACAAACGCACCTTTGGGCATGGCTGAAAAAGCTGCCGCATGGTGCGTTTTTTGCATCAGCCGGCCGGATAAACCGTCACCTGGGATATTGTTCCTGCTGATTCAGCTCTGTCCCGTAATGCTCTGAAGAAAAACCATTGTCGAAAAAGATGAAGAAAAAGAGAGCCATTTTATTATATATTTCCGTATCAACTGTTTTTTCCAAACACAAGAGCATAGATGTAAATTCCGGCGTTATATTTCCGTAAATCACTGTTCTGCCAGCCCAATCTGTTTGTTTTTCCTCGCCGTAATGCAAGGCCAAAGCAATCTGCTTCGGCTCTTCGTTCCAGCAATGTATTTCAAAGGTATGGGCGGTTTGCAGTTTTTGCAGCATAATTTTTCTTCATTGGAGGTTTGCACGCTGTGCTGCGTCAAAATCAATCTGCTACATAGTTTTCCTGTTCTATTATGAAACCCATTTGGATTTCATTTGTTTTTTCTATTCATATATTATTCTATGAAAAAACATGTCGGCTGTTTTAAAAGAACTATTGTCATAGCGGCAGGCATTCTTTTATATAGAACGCTTTGTCAGCAAAGTTATTTTAAATTGTATGTAAAATGGCTTTGATCTGCTTCCAGAATCAAATCCTTTTTGCTGTCCGCTTCTGTGATGGGGCGAATGGGGCGGCAGGGATTTCCAAAGGCCAGATAGCTGTCCGGAATGTCTTTCGTCACAACACTTCCCGCGCCGATTACTGCGTTGTTGCCAATATGGACGCCCCCGAGAATGACTGCGTTACAGGCAATCCAGACATTGCTGCCAATATGGATTTCCTCGGCATATTCGGCCATTGTCGTATGGCCGTTTTCATCGAGACCCATCCGCTCCTGGGCGGGCAGCGGATGCGTCGTTGCCATCAACGAGACATTCGGCCCAAAACATACGTTGTCTCCGATATAAATTCTGGCATCGTCCATGACGGTGAGATTGAAATTGGCAAAGAAGTTTTCGCCGATAAAGGTATGGCTGCCGTAATTAAACTGGATCGGGCCCTGAAAATAAAACGTTTTTCCAATTTTTCCGATGATATTCCGGATAATCTTCATACGGTCCGGGTCATATTCGTCCATAGCATTGTATTTTTGGCAGGCAACGTGGGCCTGGTGTTTGATATTCCGCAATTCTAAACTTCTTGGGTCAAACATTTTCCCTGCAAAGATTTTTTCTTCTTCAGTCATGACACTCCGCCTCCATATTTTATGATAATTTTTATTTTATCACTTTATGTGATGGAAAGCAATTTGGCAATAGCTGAACAAGTTTATGGAAATTGTTTCTTAAAAAAACGTTTGATCTTGCAATTTTAAGAATGAAATGTTATGATCAAAGTGTAATTCTCAGCTTCATAGGAGGACTATTGTGATGAGAATGTGCAATAATATCAAACCTTTTATTTTCGCATAAGCTGTAAAGAAACATATCCAAATCAGGGATAGGAAAGCTATCCTTTGTTTGGTGTTGCCTTTTCAGCTTCAAAGAAGCTCTCTGCCGCAGGTGAATCCACTTCTGCGGCTGCTTTTTAGAAGGAGGTTTGATTTATGTTTCAGGGCTTATGGTTTTTTTGTAAATTTGGCTGGAAGTCGGAAAAACGCTATCTCATTTATAATATCCTCAATCAGTTTGTTGCTTCTCTGATCCCGCTCGTCAATGTAATAATACCAAAATTCCTGATCGATTGTCTATTGGAAAGCCGGGAGTTTTCAAAAGGACTGGCTTGGGTTATTCTGCTGATTGGATCGAATTTGGTTTTAACGGGTATATCCCATTGGCTCACGATGTCGGCGTTTACCCTGCGGTGCAAGGTTGCAGCGGATTTCGGGCTGTTTATGCACAAAAAGCTTGTGAATGCTGATTTTGAAAAATTGGAAGATCCCGGATTTCTGGATTTGAAAGAAAAGGCCAATAAATTTTTGTATGGCGACTGGCACGGGTTCTCCTATGTGCTGGATTGTTTCTTAAATATTTTCGGTCAGTCGTTTACATTGGCTGGGATTATCGTAATTGTCGCTTCTATGAATATATGGATGGTTTTATTTTTTGCCGTACTCATTTTAATCAATTCGATGGTGGATGCGTGGGCGAAGAAAAATGACATGAACCTGTCTTTGGAGCAGGTAAAGGTCGAACGCGGCTGGTCCTATTTTGGGAACTTATTCGAAGAATTTTCTTATGGAAAAGAGATAAGAATTTATTCTCTGGGTGACTGGCTGTTAAAGCGGGAAAATGAATATACCCAAAAGGCCGTTGCATATTACCGCAGACGAAATGGATTTTATGTTAAATCCGGCGTTTTTTCCGCCTTTATTTCTTTTCTCCAGCAGGGAGCCGCTTATGTGTATTTGATCCTGCAGGTTTTGAATCAGGCAATCTCCATCGGTGATTTTTCCATGTATACAAGTGCAGTGGCCTCTTTCAATCGTGCCGTGAAAACGGTCATGGGCAGTTTGATTGAAGTAAAAGCATATGGCATTTATTATCATGCCATGCAGGAATATTTGAATGTGCCGGATCAGCTCAGAAAAAGCGGCCAAAGGAAAGCGGCTTTGGGAAATCATACGATAGAATTCCGCAACGTATCATTTCGCTATGCCGGGCAGACCTGCGATGCGCTTTGCCACATCAACCTTATTTTAAAGCAGGGGGAGAGCCTTTCGATTGTCGGGGAAAACGGAGCGGGAAAAACTACTTTTACAAAATTGCTGATGAGATTGTACGATCCCACCGAAGGCGAAATTCTGCTCGATGGTGTGAATATCAAAGATTATGATTATGAGAGTTATACAAGTCTCTTTTCCACTGTGTTTCAGGATTTCAAATTATTCTCCTTTTCCTTAAAGGAAAATGTCTGTTTTAACGAAAAAGCGGAAGACAGTGAAATCGAAGCGGTTCTGCGGAAAGTAGGGTTGGGCTCCAGGCTTGACACACTGCCAAAAGGCATACATACAAACATTTATAAAAACTTTGACGAAAATGGCTTTGAGCCGTCCGGAGGGGAAGGGCAAAAAATTGCCCTGGCCCGCGCGCTGTACAAAAATGCGCCGGTAGTAATTCTCGACGAACCAACCGCCGCACTCGATCCCAAAGCAGAATTTGAAATTTATCAGAATTTTCACGAGCTGGTCCATGGGAAAATGGCAGTCTATATTTCGCACCGGCTCTCCAGTTCCAGGTTCTGCGATAAAATTTTGGTGCTGGAACACGGTGAGACAGCAGAGTATGGTTCGCATGCGGAACTTATGGAAAAGCAAGGGAAATATGCCAGATTGTATGAGCTTCAGGCTCAGTTTTACCGCTAGCTTGTTAAGTTGGCTTCGCAAATCCCTGCAAATATAAAATAGCAGGAGATATGTACTTATTCTCATTGTGAGAGCCTGTTTATCTTCGCCGGTGAGGACGGACAGTTCTATTTTTCAACAAAAGCAGGGAAATGATAGAAAAAATTATACCCTGATGGTATAATATATTCGTTGCAGAAATCGGCAAACCGGAATTTGCATACCGGAAGGATGTGAAGATTTTGAAAAAATGGTGGGGTTGGCTTTTCCTGTCGGCGATTTGGATTTTAGCAGCAATTCTTAATTTGAAAGACGGCCGAAATGGTTTTACTGTTGGTTTTGATTTTTTCGCTGCGGTGCTTTTGATGGGATTGGGTTTTTGCCAGTATATTTGCGAAAAGAGGGATAAAACTGGAACGCTCAAATATATATATGCAGGTGTTATAGGAATGATGTTACTATACCTGTTTATTGTCCTTTTGTGCAAATAACAAAACCCAATTTGGCGAGAATTAGAGACATGGCAGACAAGTTAAAAATTCACTTGCTGCCGAAGAGGGAGAAGGATGATTAAAAGCTGCCCCATTCCAATGCTTTTTTGTTTTTGGAATATTACGCAATGAAACGGGATTTTGTGGGATATCGGCATCCTATTCACTGTCCCGGTTTAAAAAATTTTGGGAAAGCGTACTTTGGTTAGATAAAAGAGAAACTTTTGTCTAAATTCTCGAATGGGAGCGGGCAAAACCAGAGCAAAAAATGCCCCTTGCGGGCCGGGAAACGGTTTTGGGGTAATCAAAAAATAAAAGGAGATGGATTCATGAAGCTGATATCGTGGAATGTCAACGGGCTGCGTGCCTGTGTCAATAAAGGATTTTTGGATTTCTTTCATCAGGCGGATGCGGATTTTTTCTGCGTGCAGGAGACGAAGCTGCAGCCGGGGCAGATTGAGCTTGAACTGCCCGGGTATGAGCAGTTTTATTGCAGTGCGGAGAAAAAGGGATATTCCGGAACGGCGATTTTTGCAAAAGAGACGCCGGTCTCGATTCAATATGGAATTGGGCAGGAAAAGCATGACCATGAGGGGCGCGTTCTAACGCTGGAGTACCCGCAGTTTTATCTGGTCTGTGTCTATACGCCCAACGCGCA
Organism: uncultured Clostridia bacterium; assembly: GCA_944393585.1. Classification (GTDB taxonomy): domain Bacteria; phylum Bacillota; class Clostridia; order CALYAR01; family CALYAR01; genus CALYAR01. Next base: position 9,889 of record CALYAR010000154.1, read on the forward strand.
GGATAAGCTCGCGCGGATTGACTACCGCATGGAATGGGAAGATGCTTTCCGTGACTATTTAAAGAAACTCGATCAAATCAAACCGGTCATCTTTTGCGGCGACTTGAACGTGGCGCATACGGAAATTGACTTAAAAAATCCAAAAACGAATATTGGCAATGCAGGCTTTTCACCGCAGGAACGGGAAAAATTCGGCGAGCTCCTGGCGGCCGGCTTTACCGATGTTTACCGCTATTTTTACCCCGATCAAACCGGAGTTTACACCTGGTGGTCCTACCGCTTCCACGCTCGGGAAAAAAATGCAGGATGGCGGATCGACTATTTTCTCACTTCGGAACGGCTGAAACCCTATCTGAAGGATTTTATCATTCACAATGAAATTTACGGCAGCGATCACTGCCCCGTTGAGCTGCTGATGGATGAGCTTAAGTAGTTCTTCTTTGGTTGAAAGCTGGAAATAGAGCTGCCGGACGGACGTTTCCTGTTATGAATCAGAGGCCGAGCCCCTTTGGCGGTTTGCCTCTGAGGCGTAATTGGGATGGAAATGGAATGTAAAATGCCAAACCGGCTGTGCCTTTGCCAACGATACGGTGGCAAAGATTTTAAAAAAATGCCCTCCGGAAGCATTGCAAAATCTTCCGGAGGGCATTTTTCTTTTAATTTGTTCCGTGCGGGTTTGTATTTCCTACAAATATATTTTGTGCCCGGTCAAAGCACGGGAGCCAGATGGGCTGCTGCGGCTCAAATGCTTCCTTCCCGAAATGGTTTTTGAAACATTTGAAAGTGAATCCTTATTCGTTTCTGGTTTTCTTCATCTGTATCTTGTCCTGACGCCCCATTTTTTCGCAGGCCGCCGGCAGAAGCGGATTTTGGAGAGGGTTTTATTTTTTCATTTCTCAGTAATGCCGTCTAAAATACCGGCGCGGGAACCCAGGACGCTTTCATCCGGCAGGGGAGTTCCCTCAAAGAGCTCGTATTCATATTTGAGCGTTAGAATGCGGAGGACGGATTCGTCAATCCGATTGAGCGGGATTTCTCCCTTTTGAACGTAGGACACTAAAGTCTGAAAGGCTTTTTCCGGATTGGCAGGCATTAAAAATATATCTACGCCGGCATCTATTCCCAGCTTGATGTATTCTTCCACAGAATAATTTCCCGTTATCGCCCCCATTTCCAAAGAATCCGTCATAATAATACCATCATAGCCCATTTTCTCCCGCAGCAGGCCGGTTAAAATGGTTTTGGACAGGGATGCCGGCGTCATATCCCCGGTGATTTCCGGCAGGCTGATGTGCGCGGCCATTATGACCTGTGCTCCTTCTTCAATTCCCTTCTGAAACGGGATCAATTCACAGTCCCGCAATTCCTCCTCTGTTTTTTCGTTGACAGCAAGACCGTCATGCGTATCCGCGGCCGTATCGCCGTGGCCGGGAAAATGTTTTAAAACGGGAATGATACCTTCTTCGGATAAACCGTCTGCTAATGCCGCGGCCTGCTCTGCAGCAATTTGAGGATCGGAGGAAAAGGCCCGGTCGCCAATGACTGTGTTTTCCGGATTGGAAAACACGTCGCAGCAGGGCGCAAAATCCATATTAAAGCCGAAAACGCGAAGCTCTTGCGCGATGAGTCCGCCGATGCGCCGCGTGAGCGTCAAGTCATTCTGTTTGCCGACTGTCAGCATGGGAGGAATATCCGTTGCCGGGATTTTGTCCGTATGTTTGATTCGCTGAACCCGGCCGCCTTCCTGGTCTATGGAGACGAAGAGCGGAATATTCGAAAGCTCCTGGGCGTCGGAGATAAACGTGCGGATTTGCTCTGCGGAATCCACATTTTCACTAAAAAGAACCAGGCCGCCGGGCTGGACGGTTTGGAGAATATCCCTAGATTTTTGGTCAAGCTCCTGCAGATCGAAACCCAATGATGTTTTTCGAAAGGCAAGGCAAAACATTTGGCCGACGCGCTCTTCCAATGTCATGGTTTTCAGTTTTTCTTCCGCAAGTGTTTGCGGCGTTTTTTCAGTCACGGATGGTTCCTCCTTTGCAGGATCTTTCGTTGGCTCGGCGGACGGCGCAGGAGCTGGGGAAGATGCGGCAGGGGAGGGCAGGGGAAGACTGCTTTGCGTAGAAGACGGCGCTTTGACCGGCGTACAGCCGGAGAACAGGAATAAGACAGCAAAAAGGAGTAAAAGCAAACGGTTCCGCCTCATATTCATTCCTCTTTTCTTTGGTTTTTCTATCACAGTATGAGCTCAGCTTACATTAGGCCGAATTGGAAAATTTTAAAGTCAAATAGCGCATATGAAAAATACTGGAACAGACAGAAGAAATAATAAAACACACTTGGTTTTTGCACCAATTTTCCTGAATAAAAGCTGTCCGCAGCAAATATTTTTCGGCCCGCGCTTAAAATAAGTCCGTTTCAAAAGCGCAACTCCCTGATACCGTTTTTAGCAGCATGACGGCCAGCGGTAAAGCTTTCCTTTTACCAATGTTAGAGAATCGGAACTGTCCGCTGTTTGAAAACTAACTTAAATTATTTTACCTTTTTGCATGGAATATAATACCCCAAAACAGAATGGATACCTTCCTTAGCTATCGTGTCTTTTGTATATACTTCTGCCCCTACAAATTTTTCACTCCATGCTATAGTGTAAGTATCCTGTTTTTTAATTGCCTCTTCTGTTAATTTTGGAGCTTCGGAAATCATATCAGAAAACTCGCCGCTTACCAGAGACTTTGCAACAAATTGTGCCGGAATATCAATATAGTCTAATCCGTCTGGAATGGGGGTGTTGATTTTCATGAATCTTCCAACTGTATAACCAAGTAACCCTTTTTCGGCATCCCAATTAAGATACGCAATGTCGCTCGTTTCATCTGTAGAATATCCCGCTAATTTATCAATCGCGGCGAATACCGCTTTGCTGTTTCCCCATAAATCCCCAAATAATTCACCCGAATGAGGAGGCGCATAGAGTGTTTTACCAATCAGCCGAAAAGGCCCAAATTCTGCAATTTCAAATTTTTCTAATTTTGGCAATTGATCATCTCCTTTATTAAAGTGATTTTTCCAAGTGTATATCACTACATCTATATTATATCAGCTTTTTTGATCGGAATCAATTAAATAATCCCCGCGATGTTTCAGTAGTGCGGTTTTCTCAAAAACCTATTTACAGGGAGGTGTTAATTCCATAAAAAACTCCATCCCTGTGGAAGGGATGGAGTGTAATTTATTTTTTACTCAATTGACTTCAGCGACTCCGCCATGTTAATTTTCTTTAGCTTAAAGTGCAGGACGAAATTGACAATTAGGGTAAAGCCCATTGTCAGAAGGCCCGCCCACACATAGCTCAGGGGACTGATCTCCCGCGCAAACATTACCATGTCTACCTCAGCGGTATATACGACATATCGGTGAAAGAAAATACCAATTATAAGTCCAATTGCCATACCAATCAGAGATGAAATCGTATTTTCCCGGTAAATATAAGAGGAGACTTCCCGATCATAAAAGCCCAGCACCTTAATCGTCGCAAGTTCACGGATGCGTTCGTTGACGTTGATGTTTGACAAATTGTACAGTACAACAAAAGCCAGAGCGCCGGAGGAGACAATCAGAACCAGCACGATGTAGTTTAGACTGCCGATCATATCTTCAAACGATGCTGTATTGTCCTCCAAAAAGGTGACGGCTAAAACACTGTCATTGTCCAAATAACGTGTGGAGATCGCGTCATGATCCTCTGCATTGTCTGCTTCATTGAACAGGATCGTGTTATAGAAAGGTTCTTCGCCGAATAAATTTTGGTAAAGAGTTGGAGTCATATAAACATAATGATATGCGTAGTTTTCGGTCAGTGCCGCTACTTTTACTTCTATTTCATCCTCATCGCCGGCATTTAGAATGATTGTGTCACCGGCTTTGATTTTGAGCAGGGAGGCAAGCTTTTCCGTAATGATGACTTCCTCATCGGAAAGGGTAAGCGGTTCACCGCTGGAGCGTACCCGCAGATGGAGGAAGTTTTCGATCTGGCTGGGATCTTTCGGTACGAACAGGTTTACGTCGTACGTCCTGCCGCTGGCAGACGAGGCTTCGGTCGTTGTTTGTACTACTTCCATAGACTGTGCAAAATTGGAATCTTCAGCTGCCGCATTTCTGGTTTCTGCCAGTGCTTCCTCGGAAGCATCTTCGTCCAAGGAGATTGCCGCATCATAGGTCATGATTTCATCAAACTGCTTGGATACAATGGCAGAGATGGAATCCTTGAGGCCAAATCCCGTCAGCATCAGGGCGGTGCAGCCTGCAATCCCGATAATGGTCATAAAAGCACGGTTTTTGTAGCGGAAGAGGTTGCGGATCGTGACTTTTTTCAAAAATCCAAGGTGCGACCAAATAAAACCAATCCGTTCCAGCAGGACGCGTTTTCCCGGCTTTGGCGCTTTCGGACGCATCAAAGCGGCTGGAACGGAAATCAGTTCTTTGTAACAAGCAGCAAATGCAGCCAGACAGGTGCATAAAACTGCTGCTAAAATGCACCAGAAAGCGTAATCCCAACGGAAAGGAGCGATGAGCGGCGGCAGGGAATACAAAATTCCATAGGCGTTGTAGATGATGACTGGAAAAAGCTTGATTCCAATCAAAAATCCAATGAGTCCTCCGCTGATACTTGCGATGGAAGCATAGATAAGATATTTTAAAATAATTGTGGACTTCCCATAACCGAGCGCTTTCAGCGTACCGATCTGCGTGCGCTGTTCTTCTACCATTCGCGTCATGGTCGTAAGGCAGACCAGCGCGGCTACCAGGATAAAAAATACCGGAAAGACTTTTGCAATGGCGTCTACCTTATCGGCATCTTCGCCGAAACTGGAATAGCTGGGATTATCGTCCCGGTTGAAGGTGTAAAGCTTGACTTCAGGAATATCGGCAATCTCCTGCTCTGCGTCCGCAATTTCTTGTCTGGCGTCCTCCAGTTTTTGATTGGCTTCCTGTTCGCCTTCGGCATATTCCTGCTCCGCATTCGCAAGCTCCGTCCTGCCGTCCTCCAGCTGGTTGTATGCGTCCTGCAGCTGTTCTCTGCCGTCAGACTCCTGGTCGTTCAATAAAGCGGTCTGGCTTTTGAGCTCTTCTTCGCTGGAAGTAAGCTGCGCCTGCGTCTGGTCAAGGCCCTGCTTAATCTGGGTCAAAGCCGCTTCCAGTGCCGCGGTGGTCTGTGCGTCTTTCGAAAGAAGATAACCGCGCAAAAGCGAAGGCAGATTTTCATTGAATGCGGCGCTTTGTCCGAGCAGTGCTTCTGTCTCTGCCGGAAGCTGCAGATCTTCCCCTACTTGCGGGGGATTGGTATAGAGAGCATAAACCTGATTGTAGAGAGACAGCGATTCTTCATATGCAGTGCGGCCGTCGGCCAGCTGCTGTTCTGCCTCTTCAATCTGATTTCTGCCATCTTCGATTCTCTGGTTGAATTCGGCCAAATTGCGCTCATATTCTGCTTGTCCGTCCTCGAGTTCCTTGCGGGCATTGTCAATTTCCGAACGGGCGTCGGCCAGTTCCTGCTGTGTTTCCTGTTCGCCGTCGGCCAGCTCCTGCTTTGCGTCGTCGAGCTTTTGCTGCGCTTCATCCACAATCTGGCTGCGCCGGTCCTGCAGGATGGACAAAACAGCATTCTCCAGTTCGTCCGTTTTTTCATCGATGAACGCGGGATACTCTTCTAAAAACGGATCCAGTTGCGCGGCGCCGTCAACTGTGACAAACAAATCAGTATAGTATTCCGATACAAAATCGCCTTCCGGAATCAATACAAATCCGTCTACAGTTCCGTTGCCGATGGTGCTGTTTCCGCGGTCATAGCCAATGTAAAGCGGTGATTCCGCAAAACCAACTATGGTATAAGTGTCCGCTGCGAGCGTATCCGAAAGGGGATCTTCCGTACCGGAAGCAAACGTAATCGTATCACCGATTTGATAAGCATCGCGGAATTTATTGTCAATGGCGCATTCCCCAGTCTGCTCCGGCAGGCGGCCTTCCGACAGGATGGGGCGGTTGATTTCCTGATCGGAAGAATAGGAATAAGCACGTACCACATGATTATCAGAGTCCGTCTGTAAAAAAACATCGGCCGTGTAGGAAGGCATGACAGTAATGCCGGAAACAGCATCGTTCAATTTTTCGATGTCTTCGTCTTCAAAGCCCAGTGTAGAAACCAAACGGATGTCCATTAAATTGTTGGAGTTGTAATATTCCCAGGAGGTCAGTTTCATATCGGGGCAGGTTGCTTTGACGCCGACAAAGAACCCCACACCAATGGCCACAATAGCAAAGATGGAAATAAATCTTCCCCTTGTATGCCATATCTCCCGAAATACATCCTTGTAGAAGGATTTCAGCTTCATTACCACTCGATCTCCCGGATATCCGTCGGGTGCTCATTGAGGATAATATCCGTGACCCGGCTGTTTTTCATTTTAATAATTCGATCGGCAATCGGCGTAATTGCCTGGTTGTGGGTAATAATCAAAACAGTTTTTCCGCTTTTGCGGCAAGTGTCCTGCAAAAGCTGAAGAATGGTTTTGCCCGTGTTATAGTCCAGAGCGCCGGTTGGCTCGTCGCACAGCAGCAGCTTGGGATTTTTGGCCAATGCGCGTGCAATGGCAACGCGCTGCTGTTCTCCGCCGGAGAGCTGGGAAGGAAAGTTGTTGAGCCGCTCCCCTAAGCCTACTTCCTCGAGAACAGTGGCAGGATCTAAAGAATCCTTGCAAATTTGTGTTGCCAGTTCCACATTTTCCTTCGCCGTCAAATTGGGAACCAAATTGTAAAACTGAAATACAAAACCAATGTCGTAGCGGCGGTATTCGATCAGCTGCTTGTTGCTGTACTTGGCGATGTCTTTTCCGTCAACTTCTACTATACCCTCGTCGCAGCGGTCCATGCCGCCTAAAATGTTTAAAATTGTCGTTTTCCCGGCGCCGCTGGCTCCGACAAGGATTGCAAGTTCTCCCTTTTTGATGGAAAAACTGACGCCGTCTGAAGCGTTGATAGTGACTTCGCCTACCCGATATCGTTTATGAACATCCTGTAAGGTAATAAAATCAGACATTTTCTCATCTCCCATGTTCTATTGTTTGTTTATCAAAACCCGGAAAAATTCCAAAAGCCGGAGTAGTTTTTGAAAGCAACAGCCGCAAATCCGATATTTTTATATTGCTGGCTATTCTCTTTATTATAGCACAATAAATTGGGAGAAGATGTGAAAAAATTGAAAACTTTTGTTGAGAAATTTAATTTTTGGAAGACAAGAGGACAGGGCATAAAAAAGCGGACCGGATATTCCAGTCCGCAGCAAAGAATCAAAAATTATCCAACTGCCGGGGGGAGAAAGATTCCCCAGGAGGGAGGCGCATAAGTAAAGACAAGAAAGGCGGCCAGCACGGCAAGGTCAAATATGACGCAGAGAATAACGGAGCGGGCAGAATAGCTGTTTTTTTCTGCAATCAGGCAAAAGAACATATACCAGCCGAAAAGGATTGCCAGAATGAAAATGACGATGTCAATGGGAAGGAAATGCGCCCCTACGATGCCGCTGTATGTGTAAAAGAAGGTGGGGATAATAAAAATGATGGTGGAGAATAATCCGCCCAGTGCAACGCAGTAATTTGAAAAGCGCGGCTTGGTTTTGATATAGTAGAGGATGGAGAGCAGGAATGCGGGCCATATGGCAATTTTAGTATGTTCCCAGGTGCTTTCATTGACAGCGGATATGGCAGCTGCAATGGGATTGTTCATGCTCCATTCATAAGTAAAATGCAGCAGGCAGCCGAAGGCGATGGTCAAGAGGATCATCGCACTTTCCCAGGAGAAATATGAGATCATATCGCGGTTTTTTGCTGCTTTGGTTTTTTCGTTTCCTTTCATAGTCAGACGGCTCCTTTATCTCCATTCAAAGATGGTTCTTGTTTTCAGTTTATGCACAGATGAAACAAATTATTAGTTTTTAAAAAGGGTGCGCCCATGGGCGGCACGTTTTCCGGTCAAGGTTTTAGTGCAGAGCCTATCAAAGCGTGGAATTTGGTCTAAAATCTGATAGTGAAAGCGGGAAAACGCTTGTATAAATGGAGGGAATCCGCTATAATAAGATAGGCGGCGGGAATCAGTGCCCTGCCGCATGGACTGTGCTGGAAACGGTATAATTTCGGCTGCGAAGAAGCAGAGATTGGAAAGGAAGATAGATCAATGAAACTAGGAATTGTGGGGTTGCCGAACGTCGGGAAATCCACGCTTTTTAATGCCATCACCAAGGCGGGAGCAGAAGCGGCAAATTACCCCTTTTGCACGATCGAGCCCAACGTAGGCGTGGTAAGTGTGCCCGATCACCGGCTGGATGTGCTGGCGGAAATGTACCACCCTCAGAAGGTTACGCCGGCAGTGGTAGAGTTTGTCGATATTGCAGGTTTGGTGAAAGGAGCCAGCCGCGGCGAAGGCTTGGGAAACAAATTTCTTTCCCATATCCGTGAAGTGGATGCAATTGTACATGTCGTGCGCTGTTTCCAGGACGCCAATGTTGTTCATGTGGACGGGAGCGTTGATCCTCTGCGCGACATTGACGTAATTAATTTGGAGCTGATTTTTGCTGATTTGGAAACGGTGGAAAAACGGCTTCAGAAGGCGGAAAAATTAATCAAAACCGGGGATAAGCGCTATGCCTTTGAAGCAGAGGTGTTTCAAAAGGTGAAATCCACTTTGGAGAGCGGGAAAGGCGTCCGCACTATGCAGCTGAGCGAAGAAGAGCGCGAAGTGGTGGAGGAAGCCTGCTTTTTGACGGCGAAGCCGGTGCTTTATGCTGCCAATCTGTCAGAGGATGAAATCGCCGGCGAAGAAAACAACGATTTCGTCAAAAAAGTGCGAGAGCTTGCGGCCGCTGAAGGGGCGGAAGTTATCGCGGTTTCTGCCCGGATCGAGGAAGAAATATCGGAGCTTGATGCCGATGAGAAAAAGCTGTTTTTAGAGGAACTGGGCCTCAAAGAGTCGGGGCTTGATAAGCTGATCCGCGCCAGCTACACGCTTTTGGGCTTAATCAGCTTTTTAACGGCGGGCGAACCGGAAGTGCGGGCCTGGACCATTCAAAAAGGGACGGTTGCGTCCAAAGCGGCCGGGAAAATCCATACAGATTTTGAAAAGGGCTTTATCCGCGCTGAAGTGGTAGCTTACGATGATTTGATCCGCTGCGGCAGCATGGCGGCGGCAAAAGAGAAAGGGCTGGTCCGTTCCGAGGGACGTGACTATGTAATGTGCGACGGTGACATTTGCCTTTTCCGGTTTAATGTGTAAGCGGCAGAGATTTTTAAATGTTTTACACGGAATTTAGAAAAAATTCTTTACACAAACCGAAAAAAATGATAAAATCATTGAGATGAAACAGTTTTCTAAACTTATTTTCATACAGTTCCCCAAAGCCGCATATCGGCGGTAAAGGAACTGGTGCCGTCCTTAAAAAGGGACAGGCTCAAACAAAAGTTTATTAAATACAAGGAGGAATTATCCGATGGCAAGAAAAATGAAAACCATGGACGGCAACACTGCTGCCGCATGGGCGTCCTATGCTTTTACGGACGTAGCGGGTATTTATCCGATCACACCTTCTTCGCCTATGGCGGAAGTGACGGATGAATGGGCCGTTGACAAAAAGGAGAACATTTTCGGCCAGCCCGTAAAGGTTGTTGAGCTGCAGTCTGAGGCTGGTGCGGCAGGAACCGTACACGGTTCCCTTGCAGCCGGCGCATTGACCACTACTTACACAGCTTCTCAGGGACTTTTGCTCATGATCCCCAATATGTATAAGATTGCCGGCGAGCTGCTTCCGGGTGTTATTCATTGTAGTGCTCGCTGCGTTGCGACGCATGCACTCAACATCTTCGGCGATCACAGTGACGTAATGGCCTGCCGCCAGACTGGTTTCGCAATGCTGTGCTCCAACTCTGCCCAGGAAGTCATGGACCTCGGCGCAGTCGCTCATCTGGCTGCAATTGAAGGCAGAGTGCCGTTTTTGCACTTCTTCGACGGATTCCGTACTTCCCACGAAATCGACAAAATTGAAGTATGGGATTACGCTGATCTCAAAGACATGCTGAATATGGATGCGGTAAAGGTATTCCGTAAAAATGCGCTCAATCCGGAACATCCGGTTCTGCGCGGAAGCGCTCAAAACCCCGACATCTTCTTCCAGGCCAGAGAAGCCTGCAACAAGTTCTACAATGCAATTCCTGCAGTCGTAGAAGAGTACATGAACAAAGTAAATGCGAAGATCGGCACCAACTATGGTCTGGTCAACTACTATGGCGCGCCGGATGCTGAAAAAGTTATCGTTGCGATGGGCAGCGTCTGCGAAACCATTGAGGAAACCATTGATTACCTCATGAAGAAGGGCGAGAAGGTCGGTCTTATCAAAGTTCATCTGTACCGTCCGTTCCCGGTTGACGCATTCCTCAAAGCTGTTCCGAAGACCTGCAAAAAGATTGCAGTATTGGATCGTACCAAAGAGCCGGGTTCCATTGGCGAACCGCTTTATCTGGATGTATGCGCCTGCTACAATGAAGCCAGCGAACGTCCGATGATCATTGGCGGACGCTATGGTCTGGGTTCGAAAGACACGATTCCGGCCGATATCCTGGCAGTATATGCAAACCTGGATGCTCCGTCTCCGAAGAAGAGATTCACCCTCTCCATCACAGACGATGTAACGGATCTTTCACTGCCGAGAGTAGAAAACCCGATTACCAGCGCAGAAGGCAACACGGCTTGTAAGTTCTGGGGACTTGGTTCCGACGGTACTGTTGGTGCAAACAAGAACTCCATCAAAATCATCGGCGACCATACCGACCTCTATGCACAGGCTTATTTTGCATATGACTCCAAAAAATCCGGCGGTATTACCGTTTCCCACCTTCGGTTTGGACCGAAGCCGATTAAATCCACCTATTTGATCAACAAGGCGAACTTTGTGGCTTGCCATAACCCGTCTTATGTGGACAAATACAAGATGGTACAGGATCTGGTTCCGGGCGGAAGCTTCCTGCTCAACTGCGCCTGGGATGTAGAAGAGCTCACAAAGCGCCTGCCGGCTGATATGAAGCGGTATATTGCAGAAAACAACATTTCCCTTTATACAGTAGATGCAATCGGCATTGCGCAGAAGCTCGGCTTGGGCAACAAGACCAATATGGTGCTTCAGTCTGCATTCTTCAAGATTGCAAACGTTATCCCGTTTGAAGATGCAAGAAAATATATGAAAGAAGCCGTTGTGAAGTCCTTCGGCGCGAAGGGCGAGAAGATCGTCAACATGAACCATGCTGCGATCGACGAAGGCGAAAAGAATATCAAGAAGATCGACGTTCCGAAGGAATGGGCTGATTCCGTTGATGCTCCGGCAGAAGCTGCTGCAGAGGTCCCGGAATTTGTAAAGAACATTCTTATCCCCTGCAATGCGCAGGAAGGCGACAAGATCCCGGTATCGACCTTTGCTGGAAGAGAAGACGGCCATTTGGATGCAGGTTCTTCTGCTTATGAAAAGCGCGGTATTGCAGTAGATGTTCCGGAATGGATTCCGGAAAACTGTATCCAGTGCAATCAGTGCTCGCTGGTATGTCCGCATGCGGCAATCCGTCCGGTAGTACTGAATCCGGAAGAAGCGGCAAACGCTCCTAAGAATATGAAGATGAAGCAGATGACCGGAAAAGGCAATGAGAACTATCAGTTCGGCATTGCTGTAACCGTTTTGGACTGCTCCGGCTGCGGCAACTGTGCAAAGGTATGCCCTGCTAAGGAAAAAGCTCTGGTTATGAAGCCAATCGATACGCAGAGAGATCAGCAGGCATGCTTCGATTATGGCGTACGCGTTTCTGTGAAGGAAGACCTGCTCAACGGTCCGGTCAATGTCAAGACTTCCCAGTTCAGAAAACCGCTCCTGGAGTTCTCCGGTGCGTGCGCGGGCTGCGGTGAAACACCTTATGCAAAACTCATCACACAGCTCTTCGGCGATCGGATGTATATCTCCAATGCAACCGGCTGTTCTTCCATCTGGGGCGGCAGCGCACCTTCTACCCCTTACACGGTAAACCAGAAGGGCCAGGGTCCCGCATGGGCAAACTCTTTGTTTGAAGACAACGCAGAGCACGGTTTCGGTATGGAAATTGCAGCAAAACAGCTGCGGGAAAGACTGAGAAATCAGATCGATCAGATCTCCGATCCGGCAGTAAAAGAAGCAGCGGAAGAGTGGAAAGCAACTTATACCGATGGAACTGCTAATGCAAAAGCAACCGAAAAGCTGGTTGCTGCTTTGGAAGCATGCAAGTGCGACTGCTGCAAAGAGATTTTGGAATACAAAGACTTCCTCTCCAAGAAGTCCGTTTGGATCTTCGGCGGAGACGGCTGGGCATATGATATTGGTTACGGCGGTTTGGATCATGTATTGGCTTCCGGTGAGGACGTCAATGTCATGGTATTCGATACGGAAGTATATTCGAATACCGGTGGTCAGGCTTCCAAGTCCACTCCGACTGGTGCTGTTGCACAGTTCGCTGCGGGCGGTAAGCCGATTAAGAAAAAGAATCTGGCTGAGATGGCAATGTCCTATGGCTATGTCTATGTTGCACAGGTTGCAATGGGCTATGACATGGCGCAGACAGTGAAAGCGATCAAAGAAGCGGAAAGCTATCATGGTCCGTCTCTGATTATCGGATACGCTCCTTGTATCAACCATGGTATTAAGGGCGGTATGACCGATACGCAGAAGGTTATCAAGAATGCAGTATTGGCTGGATATTGGAATACCTTCCGGTTCGATCCGAGACTGAAGGTAGAAGGAAAGAATCCGTTCCAGATGGATTCCAAAGAACCGACCGGCTCTTACAGAGACTTCATCATGAACGAAGTCCGTTACAGCTCCTTGGCTCGCAAGTTCCCAGAGAAGGCAGAAGAACTCTTTGAGGAAGCAGAAAAGCAGGCGAAAGAGCGTTATGAGCGCTGGACCAAGTACAGCAAGCTGTTTGATTAATCTTTTGGTTTGACTGAATTATACAAAAAGCACCAGACAATGGTTTTGTCTGGTGCTTTTTTGTATTTTTTTCCTGGCGTTTCAAAAAATTAGACAGCTGAAAACCGATAGGAAATTTTGTTGATAAACATATGGACTTCTTGCAAAAACTATGATATAATTCCACATTAAAACAGATAATACGAAGAAGCAAAACGGAAAGGAGCAATAAAAATGGATGCTATTGTAGATGTTTCGAACGTCGTGTTAAAAACAGAACGGCTTATTCTGCGGGCATGGCAGGAGAGCGACAGGAATGATTTCTTTGAATACGCTTCTGTGGAGGGCGTAGGGGAAATGGCTGGATGGAAACACCATACCACTATGGAAGAAACGCAGAAAATACTAAACAGTTTTATTGCAGGGAAAAATGTATTTGCCATTGTATATCGGGATAACAATAAAGTAATCGGTTCGTTGGGACTGCATACTTCCTGGGCCAATCAGGAAAAAGAATATGAAAATTTGAAAACAAAAGACGTTGGCTATGTTTTGTCAAAGGATTACTGGGGAAGAGGGCTTATTCCAGAAGCTGTGAGAGCGTTGATTGATTATTGCTTTTCAGAGTGCGGCATTGAGCTATTAACTTGCGGCCATTTTGAAACAAATTTGCAGTCGAAAAGGGTCATTGAAAAATGTGGGTTTCAATTCAAAAAGAAAAGCCAATATTGTGCAGAACAGTTGCAGCAGAATTATGTTTATTTGGAATATGTTTTGCTGCCTTCCAGCTTGCCTGCTTAAAATAAGACGGTAGAAAGACGACAACACTGCGTTATATTTTGTATTACAAACGAGCCAGGCAATGAACTAAGAAACTGATTTTGTATGCAGGGTTGAAAGCTCATACATTTTGTCGCGGCTTTATGGAATCTTGAATTGATTGCCCGGCGGCTAAACTGGACGAAAGACATGCTGCTCATTTGAGACCAATAAACATTTGAGCAGCATGTCTTTTTTACAATGAAGCCGG
>CALYAR010000155.1 GCA_944393585.1 uncultured Clostridia bacterium
ATTGTCTCTACTACCGTTCGCTTGAATTCCGCCGTATATCGTTTGTTAGATATTCCTTTTGGCATAATAAATCACCCCATCTGTTAGATAGTATATCACACTGTCTAACAAATGGGGTGCTGTTCACAGCAAAGGATTGCGGGGTTTTTACATTCGACAGGATTTTGTATTTCCTAGCTTTTCCCAGCAAGAAGAGCCAAGAAAGTGTATGCGTGCGCGTCTGTCTTTGGACAGTCGCGCTTTTTTATATATGTGACGAAGGACAAGCATTCTTCTGGATGTGTCCGATGTCGTTCCCCACCTCTAATTTTGATTTTGCCGACTACCCAAAAAATTAAAATCAAAATTGGAGGATTACCATGAAAAGAATCAATCTGCGGGAATATTACCCGTTTTATAAAGCTGATCTGTTTGTTGAAGTTCCAGACGAAGTAGCCGATCTGCTTCGGGAATCGGTACTGATGGAAGAAGCCTACCGGATCCGTACATACCGGCACAAAGCCTATTATTCTTTGGATTACGGTGACAATATCGAAAGAAAGGCGCTGATCGTTGCGTTGTCCCCGTATGAAATCATTGAAGAACACTGGACAGCCGAGATGATTTACAAGGGAATCTCCACTCTGCCTGAAAAGCAAGCACAACGGATTTATGCTCATTTCTTTTTAGGCATGACGAAAGCGGCCATCGCTCAGGCCGAAGGCTGCGCTGTTACTGCTGTTAAAACCAGCATACGCAAAGGCCTGCACAACCTAAAAAAATTTTTTGAAGAAAATTCCTGATAGGGGGTGCCGTTTTGCCTTAAAAATGTACGGATAGATAGAAGGGTTGAACGGAGGACGAAGAAGCGTTACCCCCTCACAGAAGGCTCGGTAATGTCCGTGTAAACGACTTTCGGTATTTCCTTAACTTTTTCCCTTCTTGTACCTTGAAAACCGAATATACGGTGTTATAGGCACATTCCCTGCGTTTCGAGCGGCAAATAGGGCGGCGCGAAGAAAGATAGCTGAAAGGGGTGATGAAATTCCCGCTATCCGAGCGATCAACGCAACCTATTGATCTGGCTGTGGCAAGCCAGACGCGATGACGGGCGCAGGCTATAATGATACTTTCTCACGACCCGCTAAAGACTTGGGGGGAGTTCCGGCCTTGTGCGCTTGCTCTGGCGAAGCAGCGGCACGGCGGGGCTATGATGCGGTAAAGCTGGCCGCAGCCTATGACATCCCCGGCCATTGTTCATATGGCCTGCTGGGGTTGCGTGGCAAATACAGCATTTTGAAAATCACACAGGGCAGCATTGTCGTTCTCACAACGGTTATACTGCCCATATGCAAAATCAAAATTAGATACCATGAGGCCGGGACTGTTTATCTTTATTCAGCCCGGCCTTATTCATGTGGTTTTGATTCAAAATACGGAATCATTGGAAGGAGGTTTTTAATGAATACAAATCTATCGCCGCCAAAGCTGGCTGAACCTTACAAGAAAAGCATTGGAAAAGTAACATTTCAAGTTACCTCTTTTTGCAATTCACAGGGGAACAGCACAGCGCAGCAACTTATCCTCCGTATGTTGGAGGCAAGGGTTATCAAAGAGAAGGAAAACAACAGATTGTAAATTTTTCTTGTGGTGGCTGCAATTACTGATAAAACGCGATATAATTAGGTATCGGAATTTAATTTGAATCTGTTGTTTGGAAAGGAAGGTTATGGCTAAGTTAAAACAACAGATTCGGATCACCGCTTTATATTGTCGGCTTAGTAGAGATGATGAATACAGTGGTGACAGTGTAAGTATTCAAACGCAGAAAGCTATGCTTGCGCAGTATGCCAAAGAACATGGCTTCTCCAACTGTGAATTTTTCGTTGACGATGGCTATTCCGGTACTAACTTTAATCGCCCGGATTTTCAGCGGATGCTCGGCCTCGTAGAAGAAGGTATGGTGGCTGTTATCTGTGTAAAAGACTTATCACGACTTGGGCGTGATTATCTGCAAACAGGTTACTACACCGAAGTCGTATTTCCAGAAAACCACACACGCTTTATTGCGATTAACGATAATGTCGATTCTGAAAAAGGCGATAATGAATTTGCTCCGTTCAAGAATATCATTAACGAATGGTATGCGAAGGATTGTAGCTGAAAAGTTAGATCGGCATTTCGGACAAAGGCGCTTAATGGCGAGTACACAGGTGGTTATCCAGCCTATGGGTATCAAAAGGATCCCAATGATCGCCATCACCTAATCCCGGACGAACATGCGCCTATCGTGCAACGGATGTTCCGTATGGCTTTAGAAGGTGTAAGCTGCTTTCATATTGCGAAAGCATTAGAAGCCGAACGGATTCCAACGCCGAGAGCTTATCTGATGAATGAGTTCGGGAAATATGTAGCAAACGAGCGTGTGAAGCACCCGTATGCTTGGGTAAAAGGTACTGTATATCGGATTTTGAGCAATCCGATATATCTGGGAAACTTAGTAAGCCAAAGGTATCAGACGAAATCCTTTAAGGATAAGCGAATTGTACCGAGGCCAGAACAAGATTGGATTACCGTTGAGAATACCCATGAACCACTGGTCGATCAAGCAACCTTTGATACTGTGCAAGAGCGCATCAAAATCAAGCAGCCCGCGACATGGGCAAACAGCAACAACATTTTCCGCGGATTGATGATATGCGGCGGCTGTAATACCCGGATGGTCTTTTCCGCAAGAACTGGACGAAAATCTCTCGGCCATTTCTGCTGTAACAAGCACCGCCGCTATGGAGGGACCGAGTGTTCCAATCATTACATTACCTTAGAGCAGGTTCGGGAACTGTTGCTTGGCGATATTCGCACCCATGCCACACTTGCCGCTGCTGATCGGGATAAGTATGCGGAATATCTGCTGCGCCTGTCTAAACGGGAATTGAATGGTGAAAAGGCTTCCTATCAGAAGGAAGCTGATGGCTGCCAACGAAGGATGACTGAATTGGAAGCCATTCAGAAAAAACTCTATGAAGATCGAGTGTTCGGGATAATCCCGGATGATCGCTATATGGCAATGTCTGCCGACTATGAAGCCGAAGCGAAAAAACTGAAAGCAAGATATTATGAACTTCAAACTCTGCTTGACACCTACTCAAAGCAAACGAATGATATACGGAGCTTTACAAAGTTGGTGGAGACATATACGGACATTACCGAAGTCACCGAAGAACTTTTGCACACATTGGTTGATAAGATTGTGGTGCATGAGAAAGAAGTGGTTGATGGTGAAATCATTATGCGGGTAGATATATATTACCGTTTCATCGGCAAGGTTGGCGATGCAGAGGGAGAAGCATTGAAAGCACCAAAGATTCGCCGGAATACCAAACTGCTTATGGAAGCCGGTGTTACTTCGGAGGTCTAAATGACTTCATTTTGGGTGCGCAATAAACATAACACCCCTGTCATTATCAAATTTCCGTTCTGGCAGATGACAGCGCAGAATTCCAATGCGGTCTATGCCTGCCTCAACCAGGGAGAGGCGGTCTGTCCCGGTGAAATCAGCCGTCAGGCAATTTGTATCAATCACGACATTGGCAGCGTGCTGGATGAACTGCTGCATTAGGAAAATGCAGGACCGGCTCAGGCTTGTTCATTTTACAGGATCTTTACCCGCGTCACCTTGAACTGCAATGCAATGCCCTTTATAATGAAAGCAAAGCGCTTTGCATTTTTGCCGCTGGAATTTATCTTCGTACAGCGGCAAAGCTGAAAGAGCGAATGAGCGGAAACGAAATGACAACTCTGTGTTCATGGGTTCAGATCAAAAAGCAGGAAGGGGTTACGGCTTATTGGGCCTCACAGCAAAGCTATGAAATACTATTTTTATCCTGGGTGTAAGTTTAAAAAATTAGATCCTGCCGGCAGCCAGTGTTTACAGGAATACTTATTCCAACGGTTTCACATTCAAACACTAGGCTGCTGCAGCACGGATTATTCTAAGCCTGCAAAGGACGACGGGATTATTTTTGTCTGTCCCACGTGCGCGGCAATTTTGGAGGAATCCGCTCAGTATCAGAACTGCATCAGCATTTATGAGTTTTTGCTGCAGCAGGAAGATTTTTTATACCCGGATTTTCAAGAGGAACCTATGATGATTCAAGATTGCTGGAGAACCTATGACCACATCGGCATGCAAAAATCCATTCGTCAGCTGGTCCAAAAAATGAACATCCGCGCTTTTGAAACAGCAGAAAACTTTGAAAAAACAAAATACTGCGGTATTACGACTAAAAACGAACCTTCACCGCGCTACCAAAAGCTAGCCCCAAATCGTCTGGTGAAAAACTGGCCGTTTCAGCCGGAACCTTCCCAAAAGCAAGCAGAAGATATGAAGTTACACGCCCGGCAATATCAATACCAAACGGTTATCTGTTATTGCACGGGATGTATGGAGGGGGTTGCGCTCGGCGGCAAACAGCCCGTGCATTTATTATCCCTGCTTCTTACCCGTATGAAAGAAATCCAAAATGAACCGTCTCATTCTTTTTAAAAATATCTATTCACCGGCATTTATGAAAAGCGGAGCAGATAATACCTTCGTTCCACTGCCCGCGGACGGCATTTGGGAAGACACAAGAAGTTTCCGGGGCAGAAATTTTAAACCAAAAGCCGCTTTACTGCCTGCTTTGACGGACAAAAACCATATTGGCATATATTTGAGAAAGCATTTCATCGGGATAATGCTGATCCAAAAACTGCTCAAATTCATTGGCGGCCGGCCTGTTTTCCTGCCGCTCCGCCATGCGCCGGACAGCGAAACCGGAAATGAGGCTGTTGCCGATCATGAACAGCAGCAGTACCCAGGTAAGAGACACGCTTAACTTTTTGGGAATTCGGTCCACAAAGCGGGAAATCCAGGGATAGATCCAGCGAATCCACGCAATTCCCAGTCCGCCCCACATCAGGGAAAAGACAATGGTAATCCTGCCGTGCAGATTGAGCGGCATAGTATCATACTGCCAGGACACACTGCCGAACAGTGTTTCCTGAACCCAGCTGCATGTATATTCAAATATGCTTCCGAGGATAACTCCGCCGACAAACAGCCACCAATTATTTTTCTTTTCCATCCAAATTAGTCCGAACAGCATAACCAGAGCGCCAAACCCATATACCAGATTAAAGGGGCCATAGATCAGTCCCTGCCGGCTCACGATATTCCACTCAAAAAAGAAACTCCATACAACTTCTAAAACAACTCCCAAAAAACTGCCGACAAAAAATACCCAAAACAATTTGTAAAAACCAATGCGATAGGGAGATTTTTCCGCTTTTTCTGTTAATTCGGTCATAGACTCCACTTCCTTTCTGTGCTTGAAGCAATTATTTTATTGCAGCGATTTTAATATAAGGACGGACCTCCCTGGGCGACTCCTTCAAAAATATTTATTTTCATACAAAACTGTATTTGTGAAATCTCCGGACTTCTGCGGCTGGTTCATCGGTTAACAGAATCAATCTTATTGTTCATTCAGAATAATATTTTTTTCATAATATCACAATTCCCTGCCTTTTTCCATTGTTTGATTCCATTTTAGGCAAAGAACTTATTTATTTTTATAGCCTTCCCCATTGCGCAAAGCCTAAAAAAAGCAACCGTTTCAAAAATTTCTCCGTTTTTAGAGCATTAGCAGATTAACGAATCGGAAAATCAGACAGACCGTCTAGGTCTACGGTCTTACGAAGACTGCGGGTCTTACGAAGACTGCGGGTCTTGCGAAGACTGCGGGCCTTGCGAAGGCTGCAAAAGCGGTAAAAATCTACAGACCAGGGATGCAGCTTTAAAAAAAGACCGGGGATTGCAGTTTGAAGAAAACCAGTCGACAGACCGAAAAAGATATGGTATATTGAAGAAAGGAAAATATGATCTCATCAATTTCAGAAAGGCTGTGCATGATTTTGGATATTTCAAAAATTGACACCAATTTTGCAGTGAATGGTCGTTTGGATTTGGAAGACGTGTGCTGGTTCGATGTACGCAGGGACCCATTTCGAATCTATGGCCTGTACAACGCCAGGGAAGAGAAAACCTTCTGCCGGCTTCCGCGCGCTGTGGCAGAGGCGACGAGCATCGGCGTGCTGGAGCTGTATGCCAACACGGCCGGCGGCCGTGTCCGTTTCCGCACGGATTCCCCTTATCTTGCGATCCGAGCCGAATTTCCCTCCGTACTGCGCATGGCCCATATGCCGCTAACCGGCTCGGCTGGCTTCGATCTTTACCGCATTCGGGACGGACATCAGAGCTATATCAACAGCTTCGTTCCGCCGAGCGATATACAAAATGGATACGAATCCGTCATTCCTCTGGAAGGAAATAAAATGGAGGAATACCTCATCAATTTCCCGCTTTATAACAACGTAGACAACCTTTTTGTCGGAATCCAAAAAGGAGCGAAGCTGTGCGAAGGGGATTCCTATCGGAACGAAAAACCGGTGGTGTTTTACGGTTCCTCCATCACGCAGGGAGGGTGCGCATCGCGGCCGGGCAACTGCTACCAGAATTTTATTTCGCGGCAGTGGAATCTCGACTATATCAATCTGGGGTTTTCCGGAAGCGGACGCGCAGAGGATGCGATCGTCGAATATATGGCGGGAATGGAAATGAGCCTGTTTGTAAGCGATTACGATTACAACGCCCCCGATCCGGACTATCTGCAGAAAACGCACCAGAAGATGTACCAGAAAATCCGTGAAAAACAGCCGGACCTTCCCTATGTCATGGTTTCCAAACCGAACCCGGAACGCAGTCCGCTGGACAGTTTAAAGCGCCGCCGCATTGTGTTTGAAACCTTTACCTATGCGATGGAGCAGGGAGATCAAAACGTTTATTTCATTGACGGGCCGGAGCTGTTCGGCGGTTTGGAGCGGGATGCCTGCACTGTCGACAGCACTCATCCGAATGATCTTGGGTTTTATCGGATGGGAGACGTCATCGGAGCCGTGATCGGCCGGATTCTGTAGCAAATATGCTTTTCCGGATTTGCAGACGATCGGCTTCCAACAGATTTTTAAACAGAAGAGGTTAAAAAAATGAAAGTCCGAACGTATGGAGCAGGGCCGTATCAAGCGGCGGTCCTGCACGGAGGCCCGGGTGCGCCGGGATCGGCAGGAGGGCTGGCGCGCCGTTTGGGGGAGACCGTCTCCGTGATGGAGCCGTTCCAGTCCGGCTATTGCATTTTTGATTTGCTTTACGAACTGAAACAGCAGATCGAAGCGTATGGAGCGCCTCCGGTCACACTGATCGGACACTCCTGGGGCGCGTGGCTTGCCGCTTTCTTTGCGGCAGAACACCGTGCTTTGGTTCAAAAAGTGATATTAGTCGGCGCCGGCCCGCTGAAAGAAGAATATGTCTCGCAGATCGGCATGCGGCGCAAAGCCAATCTTTCGCCCGAAGAAGGGGTGAAATGGGACCGCCTCTGCCGCCTGCTGGAAAACGGACTGGGGACACAGCGGGAACTGGGAGAGCTGGGGGCACTGGCAGACCGGGCCGACAGTTATGCCCCGATCGCCCATCCGCCGGAAGAAGCTCCCCCTCCGGATGAAAAAATGTATGCACAAATTTGGCAGGAAGCGGCTGAAATGCGGCGCAGCGGCTCTCTCCTGCAGGCCTTTTCCCGCATTGCCTGTCCGATCGTGATCATCCAGGGAAAGCAGGATCCTCATCCGCCGGTCGGCATTTTAGAGCCGCTGCGGGAAATCGGGGTTTCCGTTAAGTCCTATTTGCTCGATCGGTGCGGGCACACTCCCTGGGAAGAAACCTATGCACAAAAGCGTTTTTTTGAGATTTTATCCGCAGAATTGCGCAAGCGCGAAGCAGAGGGCTTTTCTTTCTCATTTTGAATGAATTTCAAATGTTTTGCGCCGAATCGGGGCATATGCTCCGATTTGACAAAATATTGGGTCAATGATATAATATTGGGCAAGAGTTAGCAGATACTAATTTACAAAGGGAAAAGTATCTGCTGTTTTTAAGACCGATAGTTAGCTCTATCTAACCCATTTCAAAAAACTGCCGAACGGAGGAATACATACATATGATGATGGATAAACGGCTGATTGGAACAGTAAGCCAAAGCAAAAAGTATATTGCGGGCAATGTCGTGCTGCAATGGTGTTCTCTTTGGGCAAACATTGCCATCATGTACAGCATTAGTTTTCTTTTTCAAGGGCTGTTTCAGAAAAGTGCACATCTTCAGGAGCTCGGAATTACGGCAGGAATTGTTCTTGTCTCGGTACTCATCCGCTTTTTGAGCACCATAGGAGCCAGCCGGATGGGATATTTGTCCTCCAAAGCAGTAAAAAAGACACTGCGGGAGCTGATATATCAAAAACTGCTTCGGCTCGGCGCATCCTACAAAGAACAGGTAAAGACGTCCGAGGTCGTACAGGTCGCGGTTGAGGGAGTTGACCAGCTGGAAACCTATTTTGGCGCCTATCTGCCTCAGTTCTTTTACAGTATGCTGGCTCCGCTCACTCTTTTTCTCGTACTGGGCTTTGTCAGCTTCCCATCTGCTCTGGTGCTTTTGGTCTGTGTGCCGCTGATCCCAGCTGCCATTGCGGCAGTGCAGACCTGGGCAAAAAAGCTGCTGTCGAAATATTGGGGGCAATACACAGCGCTGGGCGATACTTTTCTGGAGAACCTGCAGGGGCTGACAACCTTAAAAATTTACCAGGCAGACGAATACAAAAGCAAAGAAATGAATCGGGAAGCAGAAAAATTCCGTAAGATTACCATGAAAGTGTTAACCATGCAGCTTAACTCCATCACCATCATGGATCTGATTGCGTACGGGGGCGCGGCGCTGGGAGTCATTATGGCGGCGACGCAGTACAACGCTGGTCATGTGACATTGGCGGGATGTTTTTTGATTATCCTGCTCTCGGCGGATTTTTTTATCCCCATGCGGCAGCTGGGCAGCTTTTTCCATATTGCCATGAACGGAATGGCGGCCAGCGGCAAGATTTTTCGCCTGCTGGATCTGCCGGAAGAGCAGAGCGGGAAAGCAGTGCCATTTCCCCAAAACCACGATATTGTCTGTTCAAATCTCCGGTTTTCCTACGAGCCGGAACGTGAAGTTCTGCATGGAATCGATTTGCATTTTCCCAAAAACAGCTTTACTGCGCTGGTTGGAGAAAGCGGCTGCGGAAAGTCCACCATTGCTTCGATATTAATGGGAAGAAACAAAGGCTACCAGGGCTCTGTTGCCATCGGGGGCATCGAGATATCGGATCTTGCAGAAGAGGGCCTTATGAAACATATCACTTATGTGAGCTATAACAGCTATCTGTTTCATGGCAGCGTGCGGGAGAATCTCAAAATGGGAAATCCAGACGCGGCCGATCAGCAGCTGTGGGCAGTTTTAGAGCAGACCAGGCTGGCCGCCTTCCTCCGCACAGAACAGGGCCTGGATACTCCGCTTTCTGAAAAAGCCTCCAACCTGTCCGGCGGTCAATGCCAGCGGCTGGCCCTGGCCCGCGCACTGCTCCACGACAGCCCGGTATATATTTTTGACGAAGCTACTTCCAACATCGATGTAGAGAGCGAAAACGATATTATGGAGCAAATCAAGGCATTGGCTCACCAAAAGACCGTGATTCTCATTACCCACCGGCTGGCAAATGCAGTCGGAGCCGATTGTATCTATGTGTTAGAGCACGGCAGTATTGCGGAGAGCGGCACTCATGCAGAACTGCTCCAAAATCATGGAGTGTATGAAGCATTGTGGAAAACCCAGCAATCTCTTGAAAATTACCGAAAGGAAGGTGAACGGGCATGAAAAAAAGAAGCAACATTGCCGTGATGGCACGGCTGATCGGCCTGGTAAAGCCGCTGGCCGGCTTTATGGTGCTTGCTGTTGTGCTGGGCTTAATCGGCCACTTATGCGCGGCCTTTATCACAATTTTCGGCGGCTATGCCGTGCTGGATCTGCTGGGACTTCCGTCAGCCGTAACAGCCGGTGCGGCATTTATCAGCGTAGGGGTCTTTGCTGTGCTGCGGGGCGTTCTGCGCTATGGAGAGCAGTCCTGCAACCACTATATTGCCTTTAAGCTCCTGGCACTGATCCGGGATCAGGTTTTTAGTGCCCTGCGCCGGCTTTGCCCGGCCAAGCTGGAGGGAAAAGACAAGGGAAATCTGATTACTGTTATCACTTCAGATATTGAACTTCTGGAAGTATTCTATGCCCATACCATTTCTCCTGCGGCAATCGCATTCCTGTTTACCCTCATTCTGTGCCTTTTCATTGGAAGCTATCATTGGATTTTGGGTATTTTAGCCTTGGCCGCTTACCTTGTGGTCGGGGTTATGATTCCCGTGGTGATCTCCAAAATGAGCGGCGAGGACGGCATGAAATTCCGCAGCCAGTCCGGCGAGCTGGGGAGCTTTGTATTAGACAGCCTCCGCGGGCTTTCGGAGACGCTTCAGTACGGCGGAGGAAAGCAGCGGCTGGAAGAGATGAACCAAAAAACCGATGCTTTGGCGGCAGAGGAAGAGCGCATGAAACGGATGGCAGGACGAAACACCGCGGTTACCAATGCTGTCATTGTGCTGTTTGACCTGATTTTGCTGTTTGTCTCTGTCCTGTTGTATCAAAGCGGCACAATCGGCTTGGAAGGCGTGCTGATTCCAGTCATAGCTTTAATGAGCTCCTTTGGGCCGGCCGTTGCTCTGGCGAATCTGGGCAGTACGCTGCAAAATACCTTCGCAGCGGGCAACAGGGTTTTGGATATTCTGGAGGAATCTCCTCTGGCGGAAGAAATCGAGGGGCAGCCGCAGATCGCCTTCAGAGGGGCTGCGGCAGAACAGGTGACGTTTTCCTATGGGCCGGAAACGGTTTTGACGGATGTTTCCGTCTCCATACCGGAACATTCCGTCGTCGGAATAGTCGGCAGAAGCGGGAGCGGAAAATCGACGCTGTTAAAGCTTTTTATGCGCTTCTGGAAAGTACAGAAGGGTGATATCAGGCTTTCGGACACCTCGGTGGAGGAAATCAACACAAAAAATCTGCGGGATATGGAAAGTTTTGTAACGCAGGAAACTCACTTGTTTCACGACAGCATTGCAAATAACCTGCGGATTGCCAAACTCCATGCAACGCAGGAGGAGCTGGAGGCCGCCTGCAAAAAAGCGGCCGTGCACGAATTCATCCTAAGCCTTCCCCAGGGTTATGATACGCCGGTCGGAGAGCTGGGCGATACGCTGTCCGGCGGTGAACGCCAGCGACTGGGCCTGGCCCGCGCGTTTCTTCACGACGCGCCGTTTGTTCTTCTCGATGAGCCGACCAGCAACCTGGACAGTCTGAACGAGGCAGTTATTTTAAAATCTCTGCGGGAAGAGCGAAACGGAAAGACCGTGGTGCTGGTTTCCCACCGGCAGTCTACGATGCGGATTGCCGACACGGTTTATTCCGTTGAAAACGGGAGGATGAGCTGATGCAGAATACCGAAGGCAAAAGGGAACGGGAAAAAAAGCTGGTTTCTCAGATGATTGCACTGTATTGCAGGAAAATGCACCATAGCCGCGGCGGGTTATGTCCGGAATGTACAAAATTGGAGGAATATGCGAAAGCAAGAAGCGACCGCTGTCCGTTTATGGAGACAAAAACCTTTTGCTCCAATTGCCGGGTTCACTGCTACCGGCCGGAGATGCGGGAAAAAATCCGGCAGGTGATGCGCTTTTCCGGCCCCAGGATGCTGTTTCACCATCCTGCTGCCGCGTTGCGCCATGTAATAGAAACCAGAAAAGAAAAGAGAAGATTGGAGAAGGATCAATGAAACTGAAAAAAGCAATTTATATCGTCATCGGCTGTATCGGGGTTGGCTTGGGCGCCGTCGGCGCTGTTCTTCCGCTGCTTCCGGCCTTTCCTTTCCTGCTGCTGGCCGCATTCTGCTTTGCCAAGAGCTCAGAGAGGCTGCATCTTTGGTTTACCAATACCAAACTGTACCGGAACAATCTGGAGAGCTATATTAAGGGAAGAGGGATGACCTGGAAAACAAAAATCCGCATTATGGTGATGGTAACAGTTTTGATGTCGATCGGATTTCTCATGATGAGCCGCGTTCCGGTCGGCAGGATCATTCTTGCGGGAGTCTGGCTCTTTCACATCATATATTTTTGTTTCGGCGTCAAGACCCTGCGTCCGGAGGCGGCAGAGAACAGCAGCGAAGAAGCGGCTTAAATACAAAAAGAGGGGCAGACCGCATAAACGAATCTGCCCTCTTTTTGTATTGAATTTCTGTGTCAATATGGATGGGGCTCTTATTACTCCCAAATAAGTTCCCCCTCTCCCCTGTAAGCTCTTAAATCAAAGCCATTAATTTGCTGAAGTTGAGCTCTTTTGTACGCTTGGATACCGTAAACCAGTCAATGATCGTCAAAATTCCGCAGCAGCCGGCGGTCAACAATTTTAAAACTCCCATTCCCGTATCGCCGAGCATAAAGCGGTCAATCCCCAGGGAACCCAAAAAGATAGAGACCAGAAGAAGTGTGGTAGGATCCTTCAAATCAATGGCGGAAATCATGGTAAATTTCTCTTCCGGCATTGAAGAAAGCTTCTCCTTTAAGTACATAATTTTTTCCGGCGGAAAATACTTTTGATTGGTCATGATGTACATATCTACTTTTTGTGCATCCATTTCAATACCCCCTATTATTTACTTAATCTATTATAATCATAATATTCGACGAAAGTCAACTGCTTTCCCCACATTTTCCAAAATTTTTTATGCAATGGAATGGGTCGCCAGCCGGATGATATAAACTGCAAACGTCAAAACCGCAGTACCTATTACCAGAATATGATACAGTATCGAATTCATGCGTATTTTTTTTCGGTGAATGGCGAGCAAAATGACCAGACACAGCGGAATCGTCATAGGATGGCAGGAAAACGACTGTGCAAAATCCAGCCGGAGGAGCGCCAGCAGCGAACGTGTGACTCCGCAGGTAGGGCAGGGAAAGTGCGTAATTGCCCGAATCGGACACCCAATGGAAAAATAATCAAGCAAAAAGACAACCAGAAGCACGATTCCAATGATCGCAATATGAAATGCTATTTTTTTCATTGTGTCTTTCACCCCTCCATTTCTTCCATTGTATCGGAAAATATGATCTTTGGCAATGGGAATTTTGCCTGGGGGCTCCAGCAGATTTTGCCGTTGCTATGTTGGATTGATTTCATATGAAAGCTCTTGCGTGTGCTTTTTGATTTCCTCCTATTTCTTCGATTGTATTTTTGCGGATTATTGTTTATTTCTAATTACAATGCACTTCGAGTCATTTATGATATAGGCAATACCTATAAAAGTCAATATGGTATTGCCTATCGATATAATTTGATGGGTGAATCAGATGAAATTTAAAAGGCTGCGCGATTTAAGAGAAGATCATAATTATAAACAAAAAGAAATTGCCGATTATTTGAATATTACACAGGCTACTTATTCCGAATATGAAAGCGGAAAAATTAACGCACCTGTGGAGGCTTTGATAAAATTGGCTGCATTTTATCATGTAACCTTAGATTATATTACAGAATTAACGGAATAAAACGATTGAAACAAAAAATATAACAATTCCTGCTTGGAGCACACCGCCGGAACCATTTCAGCCCAAAAGAAATTGCCTAAGTTTTTTGGTCCCCGTTGTTTGAAAAGAAAAGCAGTGCGAAAAAGACTCCGCTTTTGCGGAGTCTTTTCAATATCTATACGCCAAAATCTTTGAGGTGTTTTCCAAAGTGCGGCAGGTTTTGACTGTAAAGCATCCCGATTCCGGGCCATTCGCTTAAAAGCTTTGCTTGCTGCGTCTTTCTGTTCTTTGCCGGCATGACACACATGCTCCGACCCGCCAAACAGGCTGCCCCAAGCAAGTATTTACTTCCCTCAGACGGTAATGACGGAATCTCAGCAGCGGAAATCCGTATCAATGTTATGAGCGATAAAGCGTGCCCGCAGATTTCTGGCGCTGCACATGGAGTTGGGATTGCCGCCGGATACATCCAAATCTTCCGGAAGCACAAATTTAATACATTTGACCAGGACATCCCGGCAAGTGGGGAAATGATGCGCCGGAACGGTAATGGCTTTCATCCCGCGCTGATATTCGTTTCCATTGTCGTCAACTTCCGTTAAAATAACGGCCAAAGCCACTCGTTTTCCCGGACATACGTTTTTCACCGTAACATCGAGCTGTACAATCCGCCCCAGCGATTCCAGATAGGTGTCGCCCAGATCG
Source organism: uncultured Clostridia bacterium (assembly GCA_944393585.1). Lineage (GTDB taxonomy): Bacteria > Bacillota > Clostridia > CALYAR01 > CALYAR01 > CALYAR01. The sequence goes on from CALYAR010000155.1 coordinate 14,267, forward strand.
ACGACTAAGGAATCCTCACAGCCTTCCACCGTTAAATCGATGGGAGTCGGGCATTCTTCCGGAGTAACGACCGTACCGCAGTCTACCGTCACAGTCGGTGCCGGGAACGTGACCGCGTTTCCTTCCGTGTCATCATAGGTAATGGATTGGTTCACGAGCTTCGTGCCGGAGTCCTGCGCAATGTGCTTGACATAGAATTCCAAAGACGCGCCTTCATTTGCCGACACTCCCAATTCTGCAATTTTCCATTGAATTGTCGTAGAATCTATCATAGTAGCAGTTCCAATGCTCGGCGGAACGAGACTTGTAATTTCAAAATCGGGGTTGACAATTTCATCAATTACAATGTTGGTTGCACCCGGCTTGGAAATATTTTTCGCCAGATCGGCAAACAGCTGTTCCAAATCTGCTTCGTCGGGGGTAACTGCTACATGGGAAGCATCCGGATCCGTCGCCCAATCGTTTAATACGCTGACGTCAATTCCGTCGGAGCCAATAAGCCCAATGCAGTAAATAATAATACCGGCCGCCCGAAGCGCTGCCGCTACCGGAGACGGCGGAGCACCTGCCGTAGTCTTTCCGTCGGTGAACATGACGACTACCTTGGCATTGGTTGAAAGCGGATCAAACAGCTGCATTGCAGTGGTAAAAGCATTTGCATGGTTGGTGGACCCGCCGGCAGTGATGCTGTTTACCGCCGCTTTGAGTGTTGCGACGGACGTGATGAGCTGCGTATCCGCAGTGGCCGAATCGGCAAAGCTGGCAATTCCAATGCGGCTTCCGGAGCCGATGTTTCCGTCCTGCGAGCTGTCCGTTGCCTCGTCAATGATGTCGATAAATGTGTCTGCACCGAGCTTCATATTGGCAAGCGGGCTACCTGCCATACTGCCCGAACGGTCGAGTATCAATACGATATCAGTGGGATTCGACGAAATATCCGGTGACGCGGCCAGCGCCAGGGTTACCTTCAGTTCTCCGTCACAGACAATTTGGTCTGTGCTGATTTGTTTATTTGAGTTTGTAACGCCCATATAATTTCCTCCTCATTCATAATGGGAAATCTGTTCCCAATTCCATCATATGCCGGATCGGGCAAAATGGGAACAAGCATCCGCTTCCCAGCAGTTATTTTTTCAGAAAGCTGGAGGAAGTCAGCTTCAAATCATCCCAGGGTTCTGTCAAAAGGCTGGTTTCGACCCAGCTTCCGTTCTCCAGTTGATTTTCATGCAGCAAAATATCGTAACCGTTCGTCAGCCGGATGAAATCAAACCGATAGAAGTTCCCATTTCCGGAAGCGTATTGATAAATCATATCTCCCCGCTGTTCCGTTCGGTCAATCCGATCGATCCGCTTTAAATTGTCCCCATAGACAATAGAGACGACGGCCTCGGACAAATAAAACCAGCTGTGCATCGGCGCACACAGGAAGTCTTGTGGAATGTATTGGATATTTTTGATTTTCCAGCCGTTCTCTTCCGTGTGTTCGGCTGTTGCCACTCCATAATAGTATGCAAATAAACTTTTCCAGCATCCGTCCGTTTCGGCCGTTTTCTTCCTGCCTGTTATAACCTCCAGTTCCACCATATAAGATTTCTCATTGGAAGGAGTGCCGGGCGGAGCATAGACCGGGACCAATTTCAGAAGCGTCATATGGCCGATGCCTTCCAATGAACCGATAAATTGATTTAGTGTCATCTTTTCTTTGGCCTCTTTGGTAAAAAGCTCATATACATAAGGATAAGGCTGCTTTGCAGAACCGATTGTACCGCAGCCGCCCGTATATCCTAGCATGTTGGAAGCGTCTTTTAATATGCCGTAATAAGCTAAGATCACCTCTTTGGCAGAGGCAAACGATTCCGTGACCAATGGGAAAGACGGTTCACTTTTTATAAAATCGGAAAAGGTGTAAGGGTTTGGATAAGGCAGATCTTTGGAGGGTCTTTGAAATCGTTCGCTTTCCTCAATTTGATTGGAAATAGACGCTGCCAGGATGGAAAAATCGGGAGGCGAAAGCAAGCTCCCGCCTGCAAAGTACTCTGCACGGGAATGAATGCGCGAAAAAAAGATCCCGATTATGATTGCAGCCGCCAGACAAAGAATTGCAGCAGTAAGCTTCCGAAACTGAAATGAAATTCGCAACACAACCCCTCCTTTTTCAAACAATATGCGGCCGGGGCAGACAAGAGACCTAGTTTTTGAAATCAGGCCATGAAAAAACCTTTGGCGTTGGAGGGCGCCAAAGGTTCCATACTCTGCTCATTTTAATTGTTTTCCTGCGGGGAAAGCTCCGCTTGCGCTGCTTCCAGCAGCTGCCGCGCAAGGCTTGTATTCTGTTCAAAGGCAGGCTGGGCGGCGAGATTCTGCAATGTGGCAAGACTCTCCTGTGCCCGCTTCTGGGCACCTTCTGTTCCTAAGGATGCGGCACGGCTCCATTCTACAACATCCGTATAGGCTGTGTATGCGCGGACCGCTTCCCAGTAGAGATCGTAATCTGCATCGTAAAGGTCGTAGAGGGTCAGCATTTCGTAAAGTTCGGGATAATTGCGCTCACGATAGCTTTGGTCGCACCAGCCGATCAGCTCCGATTTTGTGACCTCTCCTCCGTTGGTGGACACGCTTTCTAAGGTAAAAAGAAGCAGCTGGATGAAAAACAGACATAAAAGGACAGCCGCAATGCTCTTGAGGACGATTCGTACTTTTGGAGGCCGCGTTTCGATTGTGTTGTTCATTCCCATGCCCTTCTTTCCCAAATTGCTTCTGTAAGTGCCTCTTCTTCTGCCATAGTGAGATATTCCTGCCCCAGCGTTTCCATCTCGGATTCGTTCAGCCCCAAAAGCACCTGGGCAAACGTTAAGACCTCATTTCGGTATTGGGCGGCAAAGGCGGCGTTTCGCTCTGTCAATTCCGGATATGCCGGAATATCGGCGGCAATCACATCGTGTATATCTCCTACAAGCCGGCTGACGGTATATTCGTCCGGGGCTTCTTGCTGCTCTATTTCATAGAAAAACCGAAGCCGGCTCTCACAAAAGGACTCATAATCAGAATAAAGCAGTGCCATCTGCGAATATTCGTAATAATCTTCTCCAAACAGCTCCGTCTCGCTTAGACGGGCATAGAGTTCTCCAAAGCGCTCTTCTTCATAAAGCGCGGCAAGTTCTTCGGTTATCTCCCCGTTTCCCTGCAGGATGCCTGCCTGCAATGCAGTATTTCCCAAGGCGAACGCAGCGATAACGCCAATCACGCAGAGGACAAGCAGCCCAAGCTCTATCAGCAGGACGCGGTTTAAAATACGATTTGCGGCCCGCCAGCGCAAAACCGGCACAACCTCTCCGGCTGCCCACTGATAATCCTGCTGCGCCGCCTGTCTCTGCTGTTTCCACAATTTTCCCCGGGGATTTGGGGTTTTGCAGTACGGACAAAAAAGTTCACGAGAGCGGTAATTGGCACCGCAGTTTTTGCATTTCATTGCGTACCTCCTGACAGCCGCGCAACAGACGCATTGCGCAGTTTGCTGTAATCAGCTTCTTCCTGAGCGGCCAAAGCCATCCCTTCCTGAATTTCTTCCTCCGTTAGACACAGCACACGAGAAAGAAGATCATATGCCCGCTCCCGTAAATCCGCAGCCGCCTCGCCTTCTCCATACACATACCCTGCTTCCTCCAGCGCGGCGCAGTCGTTTAAAAGTGTGAACAGGCCATCCAATTCATAGTCCAGCAGATCGGCCCCTTTGGGATATTGACGCACAAATGCAGCCGTTTCCGGACAGCTTTCTTCCAATTCAGTGAGCGTTTGGTCAAGCTCCCCAATAATGCGGAATTTATCATAAACGGCATTGCGGCTGTCTTCCGCTTTCTCCAGTGTTTGATACATTTTCGTATAGTCGCCTTCCTGATACAGAGCTTCCAGCTGTTCCAGCTGTTCGCGCTGCTTTTGATAAGCCATCTCCGGCGAAATGCGGGCATAGAGAAACGCGGCAAGCAGAGCAATCAAAAATATGCCGATTAAGATCAGACCAATGCGAAGCAGCAGCCGCGAGGCGCGGCGAACCGTCTGTTCCGGCCTTTGGAGCAGCGCGGCAATTTTGGCATAAATTCCGGATATTTCCGCCTTTTGATGTGCCTTGGCTGCCGTTTCATTTTCGCATCCGCAGTAAGGACATGCCAGTGTATCGTCTGAAAATTCCGCGCCGCAGTTCGGGCATATCATTCTTCTCTTCCTCCCATAAAACCTTGTTTCTTTCAGTATATCATAGGAAGGCAGGAAAGAAAATAGGAAAACGGCAGAGCTCCTGTTTCCGAGAGAATTTTTCTGCAAATGCAGGAGTGTACAGAACGCAATATACATGCCCTGTCTGTTTCCGCTCGTTTTTGATTGCCGATTTCCATTTTTATTCCCGATAAGCAGCCCGAAAATTACGGACTGATACGGTTTTTATATTTGCAATGCCAAAAAATCCGATAAGATTTGATCCTCTGTTCAATTAAAAAAACCGTCTGCAGCATACGCTGCAGACGGGCCAGCCGACAAAGCCTGATTCAAATCGAAGGCTGATTTCACATGATTATACGCTTGCATTCTTTTGGGGCGATGCTTCCGCAGTCTTTTCCACGCGGCGGAACAGCCGTCCTAAGACCAAAACTGCTGCGACGGAAAGCACAACCTCTGCCGTAAGCTGCGCATATGCCAATCCATATAGCGGGAAGAGCCAGTTGAGCAGACACAAGGCCGGGATTTCCAATACGATTTTGCGCAGAATTGCAAAAATGAGGGACTCCCGCCCCATGCCGACTGCCTGAAATACACCCACTGCGAGAAAATCCACGCATAGGAACGGCAGACCAATACTAAATCCATGCAAAAACTTTGATCCATATGCAATGATTGTTTCATTTTGCATAAATAGGGAAACAAAAGTTTCCGGGAATATGAAGTAAAGGGCAGATATGGTGATGCTGATTGCCAGCGACGCTTTCGCGGCACACCATATGGTTCCTTTCATACGCCGCACATTTCCGCTTGCATAGTTATAGCTGACAAGCGGCATAACTCCCTGCGATAATCCCATTGCAACCTGAGTCGGGACCATGTTGATTTTTTGCACAATGCCCATTGCGGCAACAGCATCCGCTCCAAACGCAGAGGTAAAATTATTTAAAATTGTCATGCCGGTCACATTGAGCAGATTCTGAATTGACGCAGGGACTCCCACACCGCAAACGCCGAGGACAATGTCCTTTTTAAATCCAAATTTTTTCGGGTTGACGCAGACATAGGTGCGTCCCCGTTTGATCAACAGCAGAACTGCAAAATACAGACACGCCACGCAGTTGGAAAGAAACGTTGCGAGTCCGGCTCCGGCCGCTCCCATATTGAAACCCCAGGGCATAATAAAAATCGGGTCTAAAATAACATTTAATACACAGCCGCTCATCGTACCAATGCTGGCATGCAGAGAGGAGCCTTCTGCACGGACCAGATAGGCCATTACTACGTTCAGGATAGCAGGAACGGCGCCGCAAATAACGGTCCAGAACAGATAGCCGTCAGTGGCCTCCATCGTGACGCTGTCCGCTCCCAGCAAACGAAGCAGCGGACTTTTGAATATCAGGCACAAAAGGGAAAAAATCGCTCCGCAGCCCATCGCGCAGTAAAAACCAAATGCAGAACTGCGGTAGACGGTTTCCAAATCCTTGCGTCCAAGCGCGCGGCTCATCATGCTGGAGCTGCCTACGCCGAACAGATTGTTGATCGCATTGAAGGCCAAAAGCACCGGGGCCGCCAATGTGACCGCCGCATTCTGTACGGAATCATTGAGCATACCGACAAAATAAGTATCGGCAAGATTGTAAAGGACCATGACCAGCGAGCTGAGGATCGTAGGAACTGCCAGCTGAAATACCGCCTTTGGTATTGGCGTCTGTTCAAATAGTATTGTTTTTTTATCCATTTCCTGCACCAAATCATCCCCCATTTTTTTACTTCCATCGGCGGCACAGCCAATTCGCACCGCTGATGGAACAGGATTTTTAAATTTCATACGAAAAGGCCAACCACTCTTGGCTGGCCTTTTTATAAACACAACAACTTACTTAACTCCACACTCTGCTTCAAATTTCATTAAAAATAAGTAAAATCGTTAAAAAGTTCGTGAAAAATTAAAAGGTATTCACCCAGTCATATCGGATACTTTATGCCATTGACAAGCCATCATACAATAACAGCAAGACCTCTTTTGGCCCGGACCGTCATGTTTGCTTTTTGCCGCACAGCGTCTGTAATCAATCAGCTCTTCTCTGCGAATTCCCCCATGCCATTCTTTTCCGGACAAACAATCATACGGACAGGCTTTTACACAACGGTCACAATCTCCGCATTTGCTCTCAACTGTGCCGCGGTATACGGGAGCGTCCATATCGAAAAGAAGGCAGGATATTCTGAGTCGCTGGCCATACTTGTAATGAACAAATACATCGTTTTTGCCTATAAATCCAAGTCCGGCGTGTACAGCAGCCCATTTATATGAAAAATCCGCTCTGTATTCTCCGTCATTATTCGGAGCTGCCGGAGGCGCGGCGTATTTGATCCTGCATTCGTCCAGATACTTTTTTATTTGATTGGTTTTGCAGGCATGTTTTTTGCTTAATTCTTCGTTCATTTTATAAAACTCATCCGGACGGTATACTCTTTCCAGATCAGGAAAAGGCATCAGCGTAACAAGTGCACAGCCACACCCTGTTTTGCTTTTTAAATCCTCATCAATTCTACTATATCCATATAATGTTTCGTCTAAAAATAATGAATATAGGATTTCGTTTAGTATTTTCACCCCACTAAAATCACAGCTTTCCCTTTTCTGCCTGCCGGTTTCATTATATAAACGGAACACCAATTTAGATACGCATCGTATCAAAATTGGTGTTCCTTCTTGGTGCCGGTGGCCGGACTCGAACCGGCACGGTATCGCTACCGGTGGATTTTGAGTCCACTACGTCTGCCAATTCCATCACACCGGCAAAATAAGCCATTTTGCCGCTTTCAAAAGAAAGCGAAACTAGTATACCACGTCACCCGGTCCTTTGTCAATACAAAACCGGATAAAAAATAACAGAATTAATATGCGTCCGAGAATGCGCCTTCAAAGGACATTTTTTGTTACTTTGCTCCGTTTGTTCCGCAAACTTGCTGCACACGAAAAAATACCCAAGCGAATCGGCGCATGCAGACACGGAAAATAAAAGCACGATTGGCTTCTGCCAAAACCTGCTGCGCAAAACTGTGCGCACCAGGGGCAAACGAAACTATCATAAAACGAGCCCCCGCCGCATACCTATTATCATGGAATAGGACATGTGAGGGAGGCGCAATATGCTCCAGATGGTTCAACGGATTTCTTCTTTGGCGGTTCCCGTCATGCTGATTTTAATCCTTCTGACGGGACTGATCCGAAAAACAGACGTATATAACGGTTTTGTCGAGGGAGCGTCGGAAGGGGTCAAAACAGTAGTAAGAATATTTCCCGCTATTCTGGCAATCTATGTAGCCATTGCCATGCTCAAAGCCTCTGGACTGCTTGCACTTTTGGAAAATCTGCTGCGTCCGGTTATGGAAGCGATTGGAATGCCGGACGGTATTCTTCCGCTGGCCCTGCTCCGGCCGGTATCCGGGAGCGGAAGCATTGGCCTGGTCAGCGACATTTTAGCCCAATACGGCCCGGACAGCTTAACCGGAAGAATTGCAGCAGTCATGTGCGCGTCCACCGAGACCACCTTCTATACATTGGCGCTCTATTTTGGGGCCGCAAAAGTAAAAAAGACCTCCTGTGCCCTGCCGGCCGCTTTAACTGCGGATTTTGTCTCCATTACCATGAGTGTTTTACTATGCAGGATGATGTTTGTGTGATTGATTCGGGCGTCGCATAGGCGTTGGCGCACTTTCCGTAGCAGTTTCTGCACTCTTCGTAATGGTGGCAGCATACTTTTACTGTAGCGTCTGCGCCGGCTCCGCTCTTTGTTACGTCCATCAGCACATTCTTCTGAACGATCGGGCAGTAGCGTTCCATACATTCCTTCCGGTTGGTAAATCCATTCATGTTTGATCCTCCCATTGATTGAATTCGATACAAACATAGTATATTCATTTGGGAAAAATAAATGTGACGATTCTGATTGTACCAAAAATATTTTTTTGCAAATGCGAATAAATAGGTAATATGTGGATAAACTGTTGTTAATTGAACCCAATCGACATGATCCAGTCTGAAAGGAGCAAAGTATGAATCTAGCAATCGTGAAATCTGACATTATTGCCGCTTTCCGGCTTCAAAAAAAACGCCTTACCCGTGAAGAACGCGAACTGCAGGCCAAGCGCGATTCTCTGACCCATGAGATGGAAAAAACCTATGATGAAATGGAAAATACGCTGTCGCGCTTTAACAATACGACGGAAAAAATGCTGATTGACATGTACAGCTATGAATTGAAGGCGCTGGAACAAAAATATGGATACTACTTGCAGCAGATCCGCGCTTTGGACGAGGCGGCAAAATAAAACGGCAGCCTTTTCCGCCTACAAAAGCCAAAACCGTTGATGCAGACGGAGTTCCGTTTGGACAAAAGCAATTTTCAGATTACGAGGTGACTGATTTATGAATTACGGGCTTTTGGCGGTGTGCTTATTCGTTCTTGCCGTTCTCTATATTTTAATCTGGGTATTTATCAAACCGTTTAAAAAACTCGCCCGCGTACTCGTCAATAGCGCCCTGGGAGCGGGTGCGCTTTGGCTGTTTAACGCGCTTTTTTCTGCAACTGGGTTTTTCGTCGGCGTCAATGTCTGCTCTGCCCTGATCTGCGGCATTCTCGGCCCGCCCGGTTTTCTGCTCCTGAGCGCAGGAAAGCTTTTCTTCGGCGTATAAACCGCGCTTTGGCATCTGGATAACCCAAATTTATCCTTTTAACCGCATAAAATCGTTCTTTCAAAAACGCTCTGAATTTTTTCAGAGCGTTTTTGAAAATCCAAAATACATCCTCTGCTTCTTCTAATCTTCAAATTTTTTTATAGCAGCTTCGCTCCTGTCAAAGAAAATTTTGATTACAAAATTAGAATTTCCGCAGAACCGCTGAAATTCTGCCGGAATATAAAAAGAGGCTCCGCTGTTTTCAGCGAAGTCCGAAAGATGTTTACGGCAGCTGTATTTATCTTACTATGCGGTGTTTGCACATTCCCGTTTTACCGCATCGGGGACAAGCCATTCTCCGTTTTGCAAAAGTATGATACCCTTCATGGAAAGAACGAAAAGCGCCTTGCAGTGCGGACACTCATAATATCCCGCTCAGGCTTCAAGCTGTGCGGCTATTCCTGCATTCTCTTTTATTAGATTCCTCCTATTTTCCTCTCCTTCTACGTACCAATCAGGACAGCTTTATAATAGAACAGCATAAAATTTGCCCACATATCTCCTTTTTGAACACTGGAAATGATGCTCTATTGGTCATACAGTTTTCAAGGTACTGATTGATTTAAAATGCGTTTCCGCACTTCATGTAACAATTTTTTATTTTTAGTCTTGACTTTTAATCGTTAGACTTCCTGTCTGCATTATAGCCCATTAGTCCCTTGATCACTACACACAGAGTGTAGAGTTGTGCTTATCTACGGAGCGTATACCCCGCTTGTCATCCTTTTGCCGTCAAGATCGCTATGGCACTTTATATCATACCGCAAACACGCAGACCATTTTTGCCGTCACTGCTCACTCTGATAAGGGACTAAAGTTTCTTTCCGCTTGACATAAGGCAGACGGCGGGTTATACTGGGGTAATCAGAAAATGGGAGGCGGTTTGGAATGAAAAAAGTCTGCATTACGGCAGAGGGCGTGACGGAAATTGACGGAGGGCAGACAAGGGAATTTTTGAGCAGAGCCGGTTTTGAGGTTGCAGAGTGGACGAAGCCGAGCTTCACCAGCGAAGAATACTGCCGCTTTATTCAAGATGCGGACGCAATCCTGGCAGGGACGGAACCAATCCGGCGCGAAATGCTGTCGTGCGCGCCGAAACTTTCCCTTGTATCGCGCCGCGGCGTCGGATACAACAATGTTGATTTGGACTACTGCCGGGAAAACGGAATTTCCGTTGCCATTACTACCGGTGCAGTTGAAGACGCCGTTGCGGAGCTTACCATGGGATACCTCATTAATTTTGCCCGCAAAATCCCCTCACAGTCGCACAGTCTGTCGCAGGGGAGGTGGCAAAGGGAACTCTCTTCGGGCCTTTCGGGCGCTATACTGGGTCTGGTGGGCTTCGGCGGTATTGGGCAGGCTGTCTGCCGCCTGGCACGGGCCTTTTCCATGCAGGTCTGCTATTACGCCCCGCACCGCAGGCTGGAAGAAGAGCAGGCTTTGGGAGCCTCGTATCTGCCGCTGAATGAACTTCTGGCAGTCAGCGACTATGTATCGCTTCATTTGCCGCTCAACCGGGGTAACGAGCATTGCTTTTCCATGGATCAGTTTTGTAGAATGAAACAAAGCGCCGTGTTCGTTAACACAGCGCGCGGGGGCCTGGTTGCAGAAGCCGATCTGGCAAAAGCCCTGAAAGAAGGAATCATTGCCGGAGCGGCAGTTGATGTATTTGAACGCGAACCCTGCGGCGATTCACCGCTGATGGGACTTCCCAACGTAATTTTAACGCCCCATTCCGGAACTTATACCAAAACCACCTTTACGCAAATGAATCTGCTGGCGGCACGCAACATCGCGGACTATTTTTCCGGCAGATTAAAGCCGCCGTTTCGGGTTCTTTAATCAGCCAATCTGTTTTTTACGGAACAGCACTATGGAAGCAGCTACAAAACCAACCGAAACTGCTGCTGTGATAACAAGAGAGGGCAAAAGATCCGCTGCCGATTTGCTGCCGGTCAAAAGATCCGCGTTATAGCTTGCCAGTGCGGTAGGCAGGTAGACCGCAGCGGAAGGGATCATGCTAAGGACAAGCAGTACGCCGATTGTAGCCGCAGTCAGAAGCAGCGGAGCAAAACTTCCTTTGCTGGCCACCCCCCAGAACGAAGCCGCCGCCAATGCAAACATCCCAAATACCCAGAGACAGAAAAGCGAGAACGGCAGACCGGAAGGCGTTCCGCCCGGAAAAAGAAACTGAGTCACTCCATAACAGACTGCAGCGGACAGGACGCAGGCAGCTGTCCACAAGCAGCCCTGCACAGCTAATTTTGCC
>CALYAR010000156.1 GCA_944393585.1 uncultured Clostridia bacterium
ATTGTCTCTACTACCGTTCGCTTGAATTCCGCCGTATATCGTTTGTTAGATATTCCTTTTGGCATAATAAATCACCCCATCTGTTAGATAGTATATCACACTGTCTAACAAATGGGGTGCTGTTCAAATTCCGATGGGGGTTTCTTTTTGCTTCATTCGAAACGGTAACGGCGGATTTGTATATAAACAGAGTTCTAACACTGCAAAAAATTCTGATTTGTTTCAAATCCGTATATGTTTCTTGAAACCGGACTATAATGTGGTATAATAAAATGAGTATGCCAGCGGAACAGACGGCATCTGCGGGCCCAGGATTCAAGTTTTATTTTTGGCCTGCGCATTTGCGCGAAATAATAGGCTGGCAGCGGCTGAGAAAACCAGCAGTCCAGTTTCTGTGCGAAGCGGGGCTGAGCATGAACATAAATTTAGACAGAAAGAAGTTATTCTATGAATGAAAGATTGAAGGCGTTTTGCGAATATGTAAAAGGGAAAAAAGTAGGTGTGCTGGGGGTTGGAATCACAAACATTCCGATCTTAAAGCTTCTTTTGAAGTGTGGGGCGCATCCGGTTGCACGGGATCGAAATATCGAGGTCTCCAAACTGGTCTCGGATTTGGGAGAAATCGAATTAAAACTGGGGGAACATTATCTGGATGACATTACCGAAGACATCCTGTTTAAGACGCCGGGAATCCGGTATGACATTCCCGCACTGTGCGAGGCGCGGAAAAATGGATGTGTTGTCACCAGTGAAATGGAAGTGTTTTTTGATCTTTGTCCGGCCAAAATCATTGGTGTGACCGGCAGCGACGGCAAAACCACAACCTCCAATATCATAGAACGCATCCTGAAACACGCAGGATATCGGGTCATATTAGGCGGCAACATTGGGAAAAATGTTTTGGGGGAAATTGAGAATATTACGGAAAAAGATATTGTCGTATTGGAGCTGAGCAGTTTTCAGCTGCAAACCATGAAGAAAAGTCCGCAGATTGCGGTGGTTACGAATATTTCTCCCAATCATCTCGATTGGCATACGGATATGGAGGAATACATCGCTTCAAAGGAAAACATCGTACGGTATCAAAAGCCGGGTGATCTTGCCGTGTTAAATGCAGACAATCCGCCTGCATGTGCTTTCTGCGGGAGTGCAGGCGGCAGAGTGCGCAAGTTCTCTTACCAGCAGGAAATTTCCGATGGAGTATACCAGAAAAACGGCATTGTATGCTATCAGGGAAAAGAAGTTTTAAAGGCGGAGGATATTGCGATTGTCGGGCGGCACAATGTAGAAAACTACATGGCGGCAATCGCGGCTGTATGGGAACTGGTAACGGTTGAGGATATTCGGGAAACTGCAAAAAATTTCAGCGGCGTGGAACACCGGATAGAATTTGTGCGGGAAAAGGACGGCGTGCGCTATTACAACGACTCCATTGCAACTACACCGACTCGTACCATCGCCGGGCTGAATTCTTTTACCAGAAAAGTAATTTTGATCGCAGGCGGATATGATAAGAAGATTCCGTTTGAGCCGATGACCGAGCCGATTGCGAAGCATGTAAAAAATCTGATCTTATTGGGGCAGACCGCTCCCTTACTGAAGGAAGCGGCGGAGGCCGCGGGAAAGGACGCGCCGCAAATAGACGTCTGCGATACGTTCGAGGCGGCGGTGGAATTGGCACATCAGTACGCTCAATTCGGCGATATTGTACTGTTATCTCCTGCCTGTGCAAGTTTTGGCATGTTCAAAGATTACAAGGAACGGGGCCGAAAATTCAAAGAAATTGTAAATCGCTTTTAGCGATTTTTATCGGCCGCAGCAATAAGCTGCGGCCGTTTTTCCTGTAACATCCTTTGAACTTTGATCCATATGCCGTAAAATAGCTTTGCAGAATATTATAGAAGAAAAGGTGAAAAGCTATCTCTTTTTGCTTTCAGGGCAAAGGAAGTGAAGCAGTTAAAATCTACCTTTCATCCTGCATCTGCCGCGCTGCAGAGAGCTCTCCTCAAAAATTCCAATCAATTCCTCCCAAACTGCCGCCAGAGCTTTTTGCCCGCTGAAAGTTTAGATTGGATTTTTATCAATGGACAAAGTAACATACCGCAGTTCACGATTCTGGAAATGCTCCTGACGCAGCTGTGCCAGCAATGGAGTAAGTTTTTCTGCTGAGCGGCATTTTATCAAAATATGAAACCGGTATTTGTGATTAACACGAAATACTGCCGCCGGTACAGGCCCTAAAATCTGGAGAACGTTCTTTTCCTCATCGGTTTGAGCAAAAGCCGCAATACGCCGCTTAATGCTCTGAATGCAAGCGTGCGCCGCCTGCTCCATGACGGAGGAAACCGTAATTTGTACCAGCCGGCAAAACGGCGGATACAGCAGCATGCGGCGTGCCTGCAGTTCGCTTTCAAAAAAGCCCGCATAGTCCTGTTTCTGAGCGAACACAACTGCCGGCGAATCGGGAAGATAAGTTTGGATAATACTGCGCCCCTTTTTCCGTGCACGTCCTGCCCGCCCCGACACTTGGGTTAGCAGAGAAAAACTCCGCTCTGCCGCCCGAAAGTCATCGGCATTTAAACCAATATCCGCTGCAATTGCTCCTACCAGTGTCACATTTTCAAAATCCAGTCCTTTTGCTACCATCTGTGTTCCGACCAGAATATTGATATTTTCATCCCGAAACTTCTCTAAAATATCTTCGCAGGAATTTTTCCGTCCGGTCGTATCCACATCCATCCGCAGAACGCTGGCTTCTGGAAACAGTTTATTCAGCTCTTCTTCTACCCGCTGTGTTCCCACACCAAAATAACGGATGTACTTGCTCCCGCATTGCGGGCAGGTTTGATAGTTCGCCGCATTATAGCCGCAATAATGGCAGACCAGCCTGTTGCTGTCACGATGGTAAGTGAGCGAAATATCACAGTTGGGACATTTCGCCGGCCATCCGCAGCTGCGGCAGGAAACAAAACCAGAATGCCCTCTTCGATTTAAAAAAAGGATGGTCTGTTCTCCGCGCTGTAAATTTTTTTCCATTTCCTCCTGCAGTTTCCGGGAAAAAATCGAGACATTTCCTTCTGCCAGTTCCTTTGTCATATCAACAACTTCAACCTCAGGCATTGCTATATTGCCAAAGCGCTCCGGAAGCTCCAGCAAAGTATAAATCCCCCTCTTTGCGTTGTAATAGCTTTCCATGGAAGGCGTAGCAGAGGACAATACCACCGCTGCATGATGGTACTTCGCTCGAAAAAACGCGATGTCTCTGGCGTGATAGCGCGGGATCATTTCCGATTTATAACTGCTCTCGTGTTCCTCGTCTAAAATAATGACTCCAATTCTTTGACACGGAGCAAATACCGCTGAACGTGCTCCAATGACGACATCTGCCTCTCCGGCACAAATACGTTTCCAGGCGTCATAGCGCTCCCCCATCGACAGCTTGCTGTGTAAAATGGCAACCCGCCCGCCAAACCGTTTGAGAAAACGCTGCGTCAGCTGAGGAGTCAATGAAATTTCACTTACCAGAACTAATGCGCTTTTTCCCTGCTGAAGCGCAAAATCTACTGCTTCTAAAAACACCTCAGTTTTTCCGCTCCCGGTAACGCCGTAAAGCAGAAACACTTCTTCCTGTTCTTTTTGCATGGAGGCTAAGATTTGATCGGCAGCTTTTCGCTGGGAGGGATTCAATTCAGCAGGTACCGCCAAAGGAAGCTTCTTGTCGAAACAAAGCGGGGTTCGTTCCACCCGCAGATCTTCGTATTCCACCAATTCCTTTTTTACCAGAGAATGAATTGCCTGATAAGAACCATGTGAAAATTCCACAAGATCACTAGCCGAAATCAGCTCCTGTTCGCAAAGAATGGAGAGCATCCGTTTTTGAACGGGACTTTTTTCCTGCATCGTCAGCATGATATTGCGTACCTCTGCTACATCCTGCCGAAGACGGACAAACCGAACCATCTTATCAGTCACTTCCTGTTCATCCCGTTCATAGAGCTCCAAAACTCCTGCCTGGGCAAGCTCTGCCAAGGCCTCGTGTATTCTGATCCCGCAGACAGCAGATAAAAAGGACTCTGTAAGCGGCGTCTTTTGTTTTAAAAGTTCATTGATCACTGCTTTCCGCTTTCCGCTGCGTCCGCAGGCACGGGCTAACTTTCCCGGTTCCTCTGTTATAAGGCGCACCCAGATTTCAACCCGAACCGCTGCACCGGCAGGAATTAAAAGACGTATCACGTCAAGATAGGAACATAGATAACGCTCCCGCATCCACAGGGTAAGAGCAATTGCTTCCTTATTTAAAATCGGCTCTTCCTCCAAAGGAGCCTGTGCTTTTTTCAAAACTTTCTTCCCATCCGGTTCCCCTAAAGCCAGAATATACGCCTCATAAGTCCGGTTCCCCCGTCCAAACGGCACGAGTACGCGCCGGCCAACCAGTTCTGCCGGGTCTCTATCCCAAGATATCCGATAATCGTAGAGCATATCGATTCCCGGTGCAATTCGGCTGACGGCTACTTTCACTATAACCTCTTTCACACTCTCCCCTCCTTTCTATCCGTAAAAAACTCCGCCTTCAAGCAATCTGCGCTTACCAGGCGGAGTTATTGTTTCAAAATTACACCCGCCGCTGTTTCTCTGACAGGGTCTGGGTACAAAAAAATCATTTTCAGCGGCGAATATGCGCCAAAGCATATCTCCGCAAAGCTCTATTCCTCGTCGTCGAAGTTGTCCAGATCATCGATGTCCTCTTCTTCATACCGGATTTCCTCCGGTTCGATTTCATCATCTGGATCTTCTTCCCGCTCTTCTTCCTCAGAATCTCCCATGTCAAGAGAAGCCATCTCATACTGGCGCCGCATGTGCAGTGCATCGATTGCCCGCCGTGCGTTGGCATCATTGCGGACATAGCCAATCCGCCCGTCCATAATCTCCTGAATGGCCACTTCTACAGGCCGCTGGGAATTATCCTCCGGGTCATATTCATCCAAAGGGGAAACCTGCTTGTGCTCCGTCAGCATCCGTGCGCGTTTTGCCACAACGATTACCAGAGTATACCGGCAGTCAACCCTTTTCATCAATTCCGATAAGGGATACATGATCATTGAAAAAACACCTCGTTAATAAAATTCTGATTTCGTTCCATTTTGGCTTTCTCCGCTGCAACAATGCACGAAAATTCGCACACCGCTTCATCCAAGTCGTCGTTTACTACAACATAGTCATAGCAGTGTGCCTGACGGATTTCTTCCACCGCGACAGCCAGCCGCTTTGCAATGACATCTTCTGCCTCCGTGTTCCGCCCGATCAGCCTCCGCCTTAAAACCTCCATGGAAGGCGGAAGAGTAAAAATAAAAATCGCATCAGGCCGGATTTTTTGGATCTTCATTGCCCCTGCCACATCCAGCTCCAATATGACATCACGTCCGGCAGCCAGATTCTCTTCTACCGGCGCCTTCGGCGTTCCATAATAATGATCGCAGTAGCGGGCGTATTCCAGCATTGCTTCCGCCTCTATCTTGGCTTTGAACTCCTCTTCGCTGACAAAGTGATAGTTTACGCCGTTTTCTTCTCCCGGCCGCATTTGCCTTGTCGTCGCAGAAATGGAATAAAAAGTATCTTCTGCGGACTTCAGATATTTGCCAAGCATGCTTCCTTTGCCGCTTCCGGACGGACCGGATACAACAAGCAGAAGCGGATGCTTATTATTCATCATCCTCATCCTCCACAGCCGCAATCTCTTTCGATGTTAAGCGGTGCCCAACCGTTTCCGGCTGTACTGCGGATAGAATTACATGATCACTGTCGGTAATGATCACAGCTCGGGTTCGGCGGCCATATGTCGCATCGATCAGCCTGCTGCGCTCACGCGCCTCCTGGATCACCCGTTTAATGGGAGCGGATTCCGGACTCACGATTGCAACCAGCCTGTTGGCAGAAACCATATTTCCAAATCCGATGTTAATCAATTTCACAATAAAACCTCCTTTAATTTTGGATCCCTGTTATTCTATATTCTGGACCTGTTCACGCATTTTCTCTATTTCACATTTAAGGGCTAGAGCGAGCTTGCTCGTCTCGATATGGTTGGACTTTGATCCAATGGTATTCGCTTCACGGTTGAATTCCTGTGCTAAAAAGTCAAGTTTTCTTCCAACCGCTCCGCCGGTATTGAGGATGTTGTTGAGCTCATCCACATGACTTTTTAGGCGTACGATTTCCTCAGCAATGGATATTTTATCTGTATATATAGCAATTTCCGTCATAACCCGGTTTTCATCCAATTCCACTTCCGTTCCAATTAATTCCTGGATACGGGCCAATGTTTTAATTCTGTAATTTTCGATGCAAACGGGAATCAGTTCATCCAGCTGTTCTGCCATAACGCGGATGTTAGCTGCTTTTTCCTTTAAATCCTGCGCCATACGTGCGCCTTCGCTTTCACGCATTGCATCAAAGTTATGAAAAGCTTCTTCCAAGACCGGCAGCAGCAGCTTCCAAAGTTCTTCCTCATCTTCCTGTATATACTCCGTCGTCAACACATCCGGAAAACGCGCCAATGAAGTGACAGTAATATCGTCTTTCAAGGCAAAGCGCTCTTTCAATTGCTGAAACGCCATGATATATTTTTCTGCAATCTGTCCATTAAGCGTCACAGACTTTTCGTGTTCACCAATGTCTTCCAGACTGATAAATACATCAACCTTTCCACGGGATATGTAAGAGAGAAGGAACGTTCTGATTTTTTCTTCTAAAACCATAGAATACTTGGTAAAGCGAATATTAATGTCGTGATAACGATTGTTGACTGACTTGATTTCAACACGTATTTTCTTTTTTCCAGCTACCGCTTCAGCCCTTCCATAGCCGGTCATACTTTTAATCATCAAACTTGCTTCTCCCTCCTTTTCAGCCAGACTGATTCAAGCAGCCCCAACCGGGGATGCCCAAAGACTTTTCCTTTCCGTCTTTCCTCTCACCCAACTGTAATTTATAAATATTCCTCTTTTTCCGCTGAAGAAATCATGCTGTCACGGCAAAAGATTTTTCCGGAAATGGAATAGCCCCACTTCAGCCTTATGAATAAGGCTTTATCTGACTTCAATATTGCTATCATTATACCATATATTTTTTCGGGATAAAACAATTTTTTTGAAAAAACCATTGAATTTTTTTCAAATCAGCATATTTCATAAGAATTTATCAGCAATATTTTCATTTTCTTCTCAATATCCCGCGGAATCCCTCTCTTGCCCTGGCTAAATTTGTTGCGAAATATTCCTTCTATACGAGCATAAAGGATCTATTGCAGCAAAGCAAGGCCCAAACTAAAAATTTTTCCTTTGCCCTCAGCGCGTCAGGGGAACATCCTTTTATCAGATATCAGACGAAAACAACTTGAGAATAACAATACAGTATGATAAAATATTGAAAAAATACTCTGCCTTTGGCCGGAAGGACATAAGCAAAACCACGTTTTACGCATGGGAGGCCTGCAATATGAATTTTCAGTATTTCTTTTTCGATACATATCCGGGATATTTTTTGCAAGCCCTTCCCATCGCTTTGATCGCCGGGGCAATTTACGCAGCGTACCAATTCAGCCAAAGAAAACAAGCCGCGGCCGGCAAAACAATTCTGTCCTCCCTTTTCGTCTGCTACATGACCGGGCTTCTATGCCTTACGCTTTTTGAAAAAATAATGGGACACTTTTATTATTACCTCTTCTACCACAGAGCCAGCGGAAGGACGTTTTACTGGTTTACCCTCACATACAACTTCGTTCCTGATTTTTTCCTCCATTTCGATAAAGAGAGCATAGGAAACATTCTGATGTACCTTCCCTTTGGTGTTCTTTATCCATTTTTTCAGGAAAACAGCACATGGAAACGAACCATAATCGCCGGAATCGTGGTTTCCGGCGGGATAGAACTGCTGCAGCCGATATTCGGACGCAGTTTTGACATTAACGATATCATCTTGAATGCGGCCGGAGTCATCCTATCTGCATCACTGTTCTATCTTTTGAAAGCTGTATTGGGACATAAACGCTGACAGCAAATTGATCGGGCAGTCACTTATTTTATCGTTCCTGCATTCATTTGCAAAACAGACTTAAGAGAACTGTGAAAACACCAAGAAATAAAATTTCAATATTAATTCCCAATGCAGCGGCAGATCTGCTGAAATGACGCAGTCTACCAACAAATAATAATCGCAGAAAACTTTTTCATTTCATGACGGCGCGCAAATTAATTCAGTTTTTTTCATTTTCCCTCTTGCCAAATCAGGATAGGTATGATAAGATAGAGTGCAATGAGGGTATAGCTCAGCTGGTTAGAGTGCTTGCTTGACATGCAAGAGGTCGTTGGTTCAAGTCCAACTATCCTCACCAGACACAACCGCTGAAAACACTGATTTTATCAGGTTTAAGCGGTTTTTTTATTTTCTGTGTAGTTCGCAAAAACAGCCGAAAAATTAGAAGGAATTCAACGGTTACTAACACGGTTACTAACAATTAATAAAAGCAAAAGGCGCTGGAGTAAACCAACGCCTTTGCATATCATCCCCTCAGTTCGTCGCTGGCCAGATCGTGGGCGGAGGACTGTTAGGGGGTTATTAGCTTCGATACTCTACGATAA
>CALYAR010000157.1 GCA_944393585.1 uncultured Clostridia bacterium
GCTGTTTTCAAATTTTTGCACTTTGGCGGAATCGTGATCCCCATTTTGGCAGCTTTTTTCCTGTTTCCACAGCCAGGAGCCTTTCCGGCTGCTGTTGCGATGGGCGTGTGCTTTATGACTGGGCAGACGTTGTATGAAAAACCATATTACAGTATTTTAAAAGTGCCGGTTGTCATGATTTTCGTTGTAAGCGGTTTGATCCTGTCGCTTTTTGTGTGGGGCATCCGGCAGAACCGGCCTGATGTAGTTTATCCTTCCCAGCTGATTGTGGGGCTGTTTTTGGCCTTTTTGGTTATTTTTGTGATTACAAAAGGCCAGGGCTCGCTTGATGAAAAGATGGACCGGCGAGGACACAAAATATCGGATTTTCCTCAAACGATCCGCTGTTATAATCTCGTTTTGGTCTGTGTCTTGCTGCTTGCCATAGTACTTGTTTATGTGTTTCGCCGTCCCCTCGGCGATTTTCTTGCTCCGGCTGTGCACGCTGTGGTGTATGCAGGTAGGTGTATCATTGCTTTCCTTATCTGGCTCCGGTACCCATTTGACTTTAAAAAGGGGGGCGGAGAAAAGTACGGAGGTATTCTGGATGACGCTGATTCACCGTTAAACAGTATCAATCCGATGCTTTTCAGCTTTTTTATATATCTTCTGTCGTTTGTCGTCATGGTCGTGATTATTTGCAACTGGGGTCATGTCGTATCGCGGGCGCGCCGGATCCAAAGCTGGTTTTGGCAAAAGGCAAAACGAAAATTCCCAGGCAGTACAAAAAATGGGAATAAACAAAAAGAGGCAAATTACGTTGATGAAGAGGAGACGTTGATTGAGGAACGGCGGGATATGAGTCAAAAAGCGGTCTGGAAACGTTGGAAAGAGTCGTATAAACATTTTCTGAAAATGGAGGACTCTGAGGAAAAACTGCGCCGCGGATATGGATTGATGATAGGGTGGCTGAAGCTCAAAGGGGCGGACGTAAACCAGTCGGATACGCCGCTGGAGGTTTCGGAAAAAGTGAAGTACCAGTATACGCAAGCCGCTTCAGACGAGATCACGGACGAATATAACAAGATTCGCTATGGGGATCAGAAAGCGGATTTTGGGCGGATTCATAAGCTGGCTGAAACACTCAGGCAATTGGAAAAAGACGCACGGATCAAGCGGGGAGAGAAAACTCGGAAACGAAAATTGGCTGAAGGAGGGAAACGCAGTTGAGATTAACCAAAACGTTAAAGATACTTGCTGCGGCCATGTATTTTTGGGCATTCTTTCCCTTGATGATAACCGCATCTGACGTTCTGATTTTTTATCATATATCAATGGCAAAGGCGGCCGCACAGCTGGCTGTCATTACTCTATCCGGATTTTTCGGCTATGGGGTCAGTGGGCTTTCTGAAAAAATCTGTCCCAGGAACACGCGGGGATGGAGGCTTTTTCTTATTAATGTAATTCGCTACCTGGGGGCGCTGCTGCCGCTTGCGGCAGGACTGCTGCTGTTTTCTGCGCCGTCTGCAAATATCCCTTTTCCCATTATGGCCGCAGTTCCGCCAGCCGTCATCATGACAGTTTTGTATTTTGTGGGGCAGTCTTTGTATTTTAAACCCTATTATGACATTTTGAAATTTCCGGTCGTTCTGTTTCATATTATTTGCGGGACATCACTTGGAATTATCGGTTGGATTTTACAATATAACGGAATTGATGTCAGCTTCCCAATGGATTTTATTGTTGTAGTATTTCTTATTTTTGTCAGCGTATATGCAATATCCAAAAGCCAGGGCACGCTCGACTATGTCATGGATCGAAGAGGTCATAAGATGTCGGCACTGCCGGGCAACATCCGCCGTTACAATTTACTGCTGGTCTGTGTGCTGATTGCGGTATTGGCGGTTGCATTCCTGTTTCGCAGGCCCATTGGGGCATTTTTAGTCGTATTAAAAGACGGACTGATGTTTGCGGTCAAATGTATTCTGGCCTTTCTCATCTATCTGATGACGCTGTTTGGCGGCAGTTCGGAAGGGGAATCCACTTCGAGCGGCGCCTCGGGGGAGATGGATTTGAGCTTTTTGGATACAGGCCGCCGGATTCCGGATTTTACCATTCTGATCCTGGTATTAGTGATAGGAGGACTCCTCCTGTTTAACTGGAAAAAGATCATAGCGGGAATCCGAAAGCTTTGGAAGAGCTTGGGAAAACTGAGCCGCAAGCTGTTCTGGGGACGAAAAGAAGCATATGGCCGCCAGGATGAGAGCCTGGACTATGTGGATGAAGAGGAATCCCTGACGGAGGAAGCGTCTGTCCGCGAAAATGGAGAACATGGCTGGAAGAAATGGAGGAAAGCCTGCCGGGCGTTTCGAAAAATGGAAGATTCCGAAGAAAAGCTGCGCCGCGGTTATCGGCTGATTGTCGAATGGCTGAAACTCAAGGGCGTAGATGTCCAGCGTTCGGACACGCCGCTGGAGATTTTAAAAAAAGCAGAGTCATCCGATTGGCAAAAAGCCGGGGCACAGGGGCTTACAAATGAATATAACGGGATTCGCTATGGGGAAAAGCAGGCCGACCGGAATTTGCTTTCAGAACTTGTGGAAACAATTCGGACACTGGAGGCGGGGGCGCGGCCGGACAAAAAACGGAAAAAGGCAAAATAGCAGGAGGAACTATGCGGTTATT
>CALYAR010000158.1 GCA_944393585.1 uncultured Clostridia bacterium
CGGGGGGCAGAAGCCGAAAATTCCGTGTCCAAAAAACACCGGCAATGGGCGCTTTATTCTTCCCATGCTTTAATTTTCTGCATTTTTCATATCGAATCAATTAATTTTATTTCCTTTTTCCAGATATGTTCAAAAGAACCCTATAATTCAAGGAATCGTGAGATAATCTCTTAAAAAAGGGTATAAGAAATAAAAATCGGGCGATTTTAGCTTAAAATCGAATCCATTCAAAAATCCTGCCCAATTTCTGCGGTTTTTCTCAAAATTTCTCGCAAAAAGAACAGGATTTTTTCATTTTTGTATTGACATTCGAGTATATTTTATATTAAAATATACTCGAAAACGAAATAGCACCGCAGCCACCCAGAGTGTAGCAGCACCTGGATGGTTCACATAGGTATCAAGGCTACCGTACGCGAAAGTTTTCACCCTGCGGTGCAGAAGCATTATACCACATTTCCGTATTTTTCGCAAGCATTTCTTTGATGTTCAGGTGGTTACGAAAAATCCGTCTTCTACTCTTCCCGAAGTAGGGGCGGCAAGTGGTAGGATCTTCTGCAAACAAGAACCAGAAGCACGCTCGTCCGGATCGTTTGGGACGGCGGGAATTTCAGGCGGTTCGGACCATAGACCGTCACTGGTGGGTGATAAATACGAGTAGGTGGTGCGCATTTTAGATAGATCGATATCTGAATTGTGCCGCGTATGGTTAGCATACATACGCGGCTATTTGTTTTCACGGGCAGGATGGACGGGCCGTCTATTGGAACAGGTGGCGGCCCGGGCCGCTCCCGTAAGGCAAAACAATTCAGTCACTATAGGAAATGGGAACCAACCACCCGTGGCAAATCCCTCCTGCTTTTGTTGCTGGAAAACCAGGGGATGGGGCAGCCAATTCTTAAAACAGCGGAGCCGGATTATTTCCGGCTCCGCTGTTTTTCTTCGCATATATTGGAAAGTGCATACTGCCGTCCAAACTCCCGCAGTCCTCGCAGTCCTCGCAGGACTCGCAGTCCTCGCAGGACTCGCAGTCCTCGCGGGACTCGCGGTCCAAGCCGGACCCACAGGCGGCGATCGCCATACGCTCTGAGGTGCGGCAAGATCTTGGAACAGCTTTATACTTCGACATCCTCCCATGGTAGCATTCCTGTTTTTACGGCCTTTTCATACCAGGAGATTTTATAATTGAGACGTTCGAGCATTGCTTCGATGGATTCTTTTTGCTTTAAGAGCCGTTCGCGCTGGTCTGTCAGTAGTTTAAGACGATCCGGCAGGGTGTGATTCCCTTCCTGATACAGCTTCACATATTCAATCATGGCTTCCACCGGAAGCCCTGCACCGCGCATACATTTTGCAAGTTCCACCCATTGGCAGTCCTGCTGGGTATAATCGCGGATTCCTCCGGCAGTTTGGGTGACAGGGGGGATCATTCCAACGCGTTCATAGTAACGAAGCGTATCCTGCGATATGTTGTATTTTTTACTTACCTCTGCAATCGTCATGAGAAACCTCCGCTTTTATTTTTGTTCAAATTCCGCCGCTACGTCTTTTAAATAGCTTGTTATGGTCAAGTGCTGCGGACAGGCTTTCTCACACCGTTTGCAGCCAATGCAGTCCGAGGCCTTGCCGTGATCTTTCGCGTAATTGTTATAGTAAACTTTCTGCGTGGAAAAGCCTTTGCTGTTAAATAAGTTTTCCGCATTGTAGAGTGCAAAATACTTTGGAATTGGAATATTTTTCGGACATCCGGCCACACAGTAGCCGCAGGCAGTACAGGGAACGGCAATGGAAGATTGAATGATCCCGACCACCTGCTTGAGAATATCCTGTTCCTCAATGGAAAGAGGCTCAAAATCCCGCATATATCCGGTATTGTCCAGAAGCTGCTCCATGCTGGACATTCCGCTCAAAACCACTATGACATGTTCCAAGCTGGCGGCAAACCGGATTGCCCAGGAAGGGACGGAAGCATCCGGCCGATGCGAGCAAAACAGGTCTTTAGCCTGCGGGGGAACGTTTGCGAGCATCCCGCCCTTGACTGGTTCCATGACGATGACCGGCTTGTGATGCTTCACCGCCACTTCATAACACTTTCTTGACTGAATGCTCTCATTGTCCCAATCCAGATAATTGATCTGGAGCTGAACAAACTCCATTTCAGGATGAGCCGTTAAAATTTCATCCAGCAGTTCTGCACTGTCGTGAAAAGAAAAACCAATATTTCGAATTTTGCCTTCCTTTTTCTTTTGCAAAACAAAGGAAAAAGAATCCAGATCCTGCGCGGTCTTGTAGTTAAATACATTAAGATTGTGCAAAAGATAATAATCGAAGTATTCCACACCGCATTTTTGAAGCTGCTCCTGAAAAATACGTTCCTGATCCTCCTTTGTCTTTAAAAACATCGTCGGAAGTTTTGAGGCAACTGTAAAGCTTTCGCGCGGATGGCGTTTGACCAGCGCTTTCCGCAAAGCGATTTCACTTTGAAATTTATGGTACATATAGGCTGTGTCAAAATAAGTAAAGCCGCGCTCTAAAAATGTGTCGACCATTTTGCAGGTAGTTTCCAGGTCAATGCTGGCGTCGTCATTTGCGTCCAGCTGCGGCAGGCGCATCATTCCAAATCCTAATTTTTTCATGGTTCATTCCCCTTTCTTTTTCGACAGTGTGCATAATGTCCGGCGGATCGTTTCCAGTCCCTGGGCAGGATCTTGGAGATTCAGCACAGCCTGTTC
Source organism: uncultured Clostridia bacterium (assembly GCA_944393585.1). Taxonomy (GTDB): domain Bacteria; phylum Bacillota; class Clostridia; order CALYAR01; family CALYAR01; genus CALYAR01. The sequence goes on from CALYAR010000158.1 coordinate 2,733, forward strand.
CATAGGGCAGAGCCCAGTCCCCTGACGGTTGATAATATGTTCGGTTAACTGGCCATAGCTGGGAGAAATGCCATGCCGCGCCAGCATATCTTTGCCCGATTCGCTCATGACGCAGGCGTAAACTTCTTTAACGCCTGCCAGGACAAAGAGCATGGCCGCGGCCTTGCCGACAATCCGGTCGGCTGCCGAAAATCCACGCATGTCTTTTTGATCCGTCAAAAAATTTACCATCGGCGCTATGCCGGTTAACGTACTTTTGATTATCTCATCTCCCCGACAAAGCACACAGGTGCACGCTTCGTCTTCTAAAATCTGTTTTGCGCGTTCTAAATCGTTCATTCTTTCTCTTCTTTCTGTGTATTTTATGTATGTCTGCTGTTCTTTGCCGGAAAGATTTATGGGAAACAAAAGAGACTTTCCGCTTTACCATAATCTTTGTTATTTGCCGAAAACATCCGCTGCCTGTTTCATTTTGGAAATGATGTCCGTTCCAAACGGACAATTCTTCATACAGGCGCCGCAGGCAATACATTCACCGGCGTGGTGCTCCAGCAGATTGTAATGCTCCCGGACCGTTTCAGGGACAAACCCCTGCGCCTGGGCTAGATCCAGATACTTGTTTACTGCGGCAATGTCAATCTGTACGGCACAAGGAGCGCAGTGTCCGCAGTACATGCAGTGTCCGGAAAACGAGTGCTTCGGCGCGCTGGCTAAAATACTGCTGTAATCTTTCTCCCAGCTTTCGGCAGAGCAGTATTGAACGGCCGCGCTGATCTCTTCTTCGCTTGCCATGCCGCCTAAAACCGATGCGACACCAGGTCGGTCCAGACAGTAGCTGATGCACTGAACCGGCGTCATGGCACAGCCGAACGGCGACTGCTTTTCATCCAGCAGAAGGCCGCCTGCAAACGGCTTCATGACGGTGAGCGCAATGCCCTGATTTTGACAGGCTTGATACAACCGGCTGCGCTTGGGATCAATCCCCTCATAAACTCGTTCAAAGGTGCCTTTTTCAAATAAAACATTCACATCCTCGTTGGAGGGGAGCATATCATATGCAGGATTGACGCTGAGCATAATGACATCAATCAGGCCGGATTCTACTGCTAAAAAAGCGATATCGGGATTGTGCGTTGAGATTCCAATGCTGCGGATTGTGCCCTTGTGCTTCAATTCTTTGGCGTATTTCATGACAGGACCATTCACAATAACATCAAAATCCTTTTGGTTATCACAGTAATGAATCATACCAATTTCCAAAGACCGAAGTTTCATGTCAAACATCAGCTCTTCAAAGGAGCCGATCACCTCGTCAATTTTTCTGGTACGGCAATACTGCCCGTTTTTCCATGTCGTGCAGAGATGTCCCTGAATTACAAAACGTTCTCTCGGATAGTGCGAAAGCGCCGCTCCGACATTGCGCCGGACTTTTGGATTGGAGGTATACATATCAAAAAAAGACACGCCTTGATTCATAGCAAAATCCAAAAGCTTTTTGCATTCTGAATCCGTTTTCCCCTCAAATCCTTCACAGCCCATTCCAATGGCACTGACGCGGATGCCTGTTCTGCCTAAAACTCTTTGCTCCATAGTCCTCCTCCTTGATATTAAATTGTCTCGTGGAGTATTTCTTTCCCCGGTTTTTATGAAATTCCCCAAATATCACTATACTACTTAGAGTTCACTCGAAGTCAATAGGTTGAAATAAATTTTTTATGTATGGATGGCAATTCTTTGCCATTTGGCATCACAAATCGGCCCGGCCATTATCGGAATCGCGAAGAAAACGCACTTTTTGACGATAGGCAGTGGGCGACAGGGCAGTTGCTTCCTTAAATACCCGGCTTAAATGAAATGGACTGGAAAATCCAATTTCATCCGCAATTTCACTGACTGTTTTCGTTGTATTCGCCAGAAGATATTTTGCATTTTCCAGCACGAGTGTATCGAGATAGGCTTTGGGAGAACAGCCGGCAAAATACTGAAAAAGGTTATAGAGCGTTCTGGTACTGACATGAAGCTCCTGAGCCAAAGAAGCAATATTGATATGCAGTAATTTTTCTTTGAGGATGGCCGAAGCCTGATCAAAGACGAGGTGCTTGAAATCTCTTTCATTGCATGAAAGTTCTGCCGTCCAGGTAAGAAAACAGGAGAGATATGCGGCAGCAGCAGAGGAATTATTCGTACGCATTGCATTCAAAATGAATTTGCAGAGCGAAACAGCCCTATCATTCGCCGCTAGGAAGTATTGCTTTCCCCTTTGGCAAATGGAATTTCCCGCAAGTTCAAACCACCAAAAATTCCACTGCTCCAACCTGGTCCGATAGCAAAAGGGAGCATCAGCAGAAAACAGCAGAGCCGTTCCGGCTTCTAAAGCAAAGCTTCCTTCCAGACAGGACAAATCTCCCTGTCCCATATCGGTATAGACAAAAACCATTTTCCCCGGCTCTAATGCGGGATGATCTACCTGATAAGTTGAGTCGGCCATCAGACGGTAGACGGCATGCACGAACAAGCATGGATTTTGGCTTGGATCAGAAATGCGGACACTGTCGTAATACATGGCGAAACCTCTTATTTTTCTCAAAATGATATGGAAACTTCTGAATTTCCTATGGCTACGATCTTTTATTTGCTGTATTCTATATTTATCATAGCATGGAGGGATAGAGAATGCAAGCAAATTGCTCAGTGAAAAAACTGAAGGATTTTTATGCCATTCGGCCGGACGCGCCGATTTATCAGAAAGAATTTGGATTTTATGTGTTAGATCGATGGGTGAAAGAAGGATATTTAAAACCACGCGGGGAAGAAGCCGATTACGATGCTTATTTAAGAAAGGTATTTGGATTTGATGAGCCGGCCATCTATTATTTGCAGGGCTTAGGCTGGTGTGAAGCGGCATTTTTGCCGCGGTTTGAGGAAAAGGTGCTGGAAGATCGGGGAGAACATGAACTGGTACAGGATTTTGCAGGACGCTCTGTCCTAGTTTTTAAGGGGCGCCGTTCCGGCTTCATGCCGGAATATCTGGATCACCCGGTCAAAGACCGCTATAGCTGGGAAGCAAACGTTCAGTGGAGGCTTTTGCCGGATGCGCCCGGGCGCATGGAAAAAGCGAGAGAAGACGCCAAAAAGGCAAGGGAGGCTCAGGAGAGGGGAGAAGTAGTTGTCCAGCAGTCGATTGGGGGATACATGTATCTTCGGAGCCTGATGGGGCCTTCTGAACTGCTCTATCAATTCTATGACAATCCCAAGCTCATTCATTCCTGTATGGAGACTTGGCTGAACCTGGCAGATGCGGTAACAGCGGAACATCAAAAGAGCGTGTCCTTTGATGAACTTTTTTTGGCAGAAGATATCTGCTACAATCATGGCTGTCTGATCTCTCCGGAGATGATGAAGAAGTTTTTGTTTCCCTATTACCGGCAGCTCATTGAGCGGATTCAAAAGAGAAACCGCGGCCGCAGGCTCCACATTCAGATTGATACAGATGGCCGTGCGGATGATGTGATTGACCTTTACCGGGAAATCGGAATGGATTATATGAGTCCGTTCGAGGCGGCGGCCGGCTGCGATCTGATTGCCGTCTCCGAGCGTTATCCCAACCTGCTTTTGTCCGGCGGAATTGACAAGCGCAAAATTGCAGAAGGAGGCGATGCGCTCCGCCGGTATTTGGATTCCCTTATGCCGCCGCTTCGCAGGCGCGGTGGATTTATTCCTACATGCGATCATGGAGTGCCGGAAGAAACGCCGTTTGAACATTACATGCTCTATCGGTCTCTCATGAAAGAATATTGCAGTTAAAAAATAGGAAACGGAGAGAGGTTTTCCAGGAAACCTACGAGCTCTTTCTCGTATTTTTTGTAGAAAGCCCTGTGTTTACAAAAACTCTGCAAAGTGAAAAGAATAGTAAAATTGCCCTTGGCTATAGACCAGAAACTAAGATGTATTTATACTCCGCTTCGTTTTTCCTGCAAAATTGCTGCATATTAAAGAATCCAGTGAAAAGGGCGGCATACTGCCGCCCTTTTCACGTTTTCAAAAATCTTTTGTATCCGAAGAAATGATTTTTTATGGAGGAAAGTAATATATCAATTCGATCCTATTAAAACAGCTGCACAGGGATCAGACAATCTTGCCGCAGGCGATTTTTTTGCCGGAATTTCCAGATGGCTGAGTGGTAAAATCATCTGGATTGTTGTGAATGATGACTGCCCGGCCCACGACGTCTTTGACCTTAAAACGGTCGGTAAATACAGCGCCGAACGCATACCCCTGGTTGCCAAAGAGGGGAGGAAGATCGCCGGCATGGAATGGGTGAATGCATTGGGATGGGTTGTAGTGTGTGCCCGTATTGGCAAATGGATCCTCTTCGTTCCCGGAACAGTCCCCTTTTTCATGAATGTGAAATCCAAAGACAGGATTTTTGCAGGGGCCGTTTCCTTCCGGAAGTCCAAAAATCTGCGAGACGACCAATACACCGCCGGTGACCGTATAAAACAATACTGTCCCCCAAATGGAAGGGTATTCCTTGCTCCCTCGTACTGCCGCCCGCGCACTGGGCTGACTGGCAAGCAGAAACTGCAAAAGATCTTTCATTCCCTGATTTCGATTTTGTTCCATTTTTGATACACCTCCTTCTCACTATATGCCGCTGTCCGGCATATTATCCCAATCAGATTAGCACAGCCGAATCGAAAGAGCGGTAAAGGACGGGAAGTTATCCGTGTATCCGGTTAGATAGAATAAATCAGCATCAGCCGATTGGCTGATGCTGATACAAGGCAAAATTAATGTAAAATTCGAAGATTCCGTCCGCATTGATGATTGGTACGAATACCATTCTCCCAAGCAGTTTTCCCATTGATGATAGCCAGATCCAAACCGCTGGCGGGGCGGGCCGGAGCAGTGAAAGTAGCATGGTCGCGCAAACATTTGGGATCAAAGACCAGAACATCCGCATAACTGCCTTCCCGCAAAACTCCTCTCTCTGAAATTCCCATTCGTTCCGCCGGCATGGAAGTCATTTTTTGAATGGCTTTGGGCAGGGAAAGCACATTTCTCTCGTTCACATACTCCCGGATGATTTTGGGAAAAGCGCCGTACATCCGCGGATGAGGCGTATCCGTATCAGCATAGATCGCGTCGGAAATGACAAGAGAGTACGGCAGTTTGGCAATCGTGTCAATATCATCCTGGCACATGCTCATGTTAATAATAGCAGTTTTGCCGGCTTCGTCATGCATCAGATATGCGGCACAGGCGGCGGCATCCGCAAATCCAAACTGTTTTGCCGCTTCCGCCACAGTCATTCCTAAAAACCCGCGGTTCTGCGGATTGACTGTGCCGCTGATTAAAATACGGTCCCATCCCAGAGTCACGCAGTAATTGTCCCAGTCGTCATAGAGTGCACACGACGCTTTTCGGAAAGCCTCCACACCCTCCGAAGTGCCCAGACGGCGAATTGCTTCCGTCAGATTCCCATTGACAAAGGCAGGGGGAAGCATTGTCGTCAGTGCGGTAGAACCGCCTTCGTAAGGATAAAAGTCGCAGGTAACATCCTGCCCTTTGGAGCGGGCCTGTTCAATCAGGCGAATAGCCTCATGAATATCTCTGCGCCAGTTTTTGATTCCGCAGGATTTGAAATGGCTGATTTCAACAGGACAGTCTGCCATTGCTCCAATTTCAATGATTTCACGGACGCTGGCCACCAGGCTGTCGCCTTCTCCGCGAATGTGGGCCGTTACCACTCCGCCCAGCCGCCCTACAGGCTTTAAAAGTTCTGCAAATTCACCCGTGCTGCTGTAACATTCTGGAATGTACATAATTCCCATCGATACTCCTGCGGCTCCTGCACGGAGAGCCTCTTCAATCAGGGCAGACGCTTTTTTCATTTCCTCTGCTGTGTAAGGCGAATCAGAAAACCCTTTCACCGTAATCCGTACAGAACCGGTTCCAATCATAGAAGCGGTATTAAGGGGAAAGGCAAGCGAATCCATCCGGTCAAGATAGTCTGGAAAACGGCTTAATCCAAGGCTTCCGCAGCGAGAGCCCAGCACGGGTTCCATAAACTGATACATCTCTTCTGAGCGGATGGGATCTTTGGGAGACGGCGTAAGCGACATCCCGCAGTTTCCGACCACACAAGTCGTGATCCCCTGAGCAAGCTCTGCACTGCCAAATGCAGGATCAAGCAGAAATTTTGCGTCGCAGTGACGGTGAATATCAATAAAACCGGGGCATACAATCCGGCCGTCTGCATGGATCGTCCGGTCTGCCTCCGTTTTGATTTGACCAATTGCTGCGATTCGGTCATCCCGAATCAAAAGATCGGCACGGAAACCCTCCGCGCCGGTCCCATCCATGATCGTTCCATTTTGAATAAGCAGAGAAGACAAGGTTCGTCCCTTCCTTTACCATGTGGATTATACGCTTTTTCCGCGGGCGTCAATGCGGATCATATGATCCAGTTTTCCATTGCGGATTCCATATACTTCGTCGTTTAAATTGCAAACCACACAGGCATGATTGGGGATAATGGCCAATTTTTCACCTATCGAAAAACCGAGCGGCTGCTCACTTTCAATGAAAGCATGTTCTTCGTTGAGATTTGTAATAACAATATCCGGCCGCCCGATCACGTAGCCAAATCCCGCATGGTGCACGCATCCGTCACTGGTGAGCGCTTTGGTGCCTGCGTCCAGTATGGCATGGCGCTTATCCACAATGCTTACCACGCTGGCGACAACTCGGAGAGCGCAGTCCTTTTCTTCCGCAAATCCAGAAAAAAGCTGCCCGCAGTCATTAAAGATATAGTGGCCCGAACGGATTTCCGTAATGCCCTCCAAACGCTCAGGCATTTTCCCGGAAAAAGAAGTACCACCTGAAAGGACGTCCATATGAAATCCCGCTTCCCGCAAAAGGGCCGCAGTTGATAAAATTTCCTCCCGTTCGCGGCAGGCAATGGCCTCAAACCCTGCGCGGTCCTTTTGGCCATAAATTAAGCCGCCGTAGTACATAAGTCCTATGATTTCTATTCCGGAAAAACCTTGAATTTTCTGAGCAAATTCAAGCGCAGGCTTTCCAGGAACCAAACCGCCCCGGCGGATTCCGCCGTCCAGGTCGATGAGGACGGGAACTGTTCGGCCTATGCGCTGTCCTGTTTCGGAAAGACCGCGTGCGCCTTCTACACTGTTGACCAAAGTGGATACGCGGATTCGCTTCATCAGCTGTTCCAATCGGTAAAGCTTTTCCTTCCCAATCAAGGGAAAACAAATGAAAATATCATCGATTCCATGGTCGGCCATTACCTCTGCTTCACTCAATTTGGCACAGGTGATCCCGCAGGCGCCCAATTTAAGCTGAAGCTTGGCAAGTTCAACGCTTTTATGCGTTTTGATGTGCGGACGATGGGCAATTCCGTATCGGTTTGCTCCGTCAATCAGCGTTTTGATATTCTGCTCGACTGCGTCAAGCTCAACTGCGACTGCCGGAGTGGGTAAATAATCATACATATCGGGAAACTCTGCCTTTCTTTCTCATTCGTTTAATTCAATCAGGGCTTCAATTTCAATGGGGATATTGCCTGGCAGCACATTGACTCCAATCGCCGAACGGGCGGCAAGTCCCGCTTCTTCTCCGAACAGGTCCGCCAGAAGCTGGCTTGCTCCGTTGGCCACCTGCGGCTGCTGATAGAATTCATCATCGGAAGCGACAAAAACGAGGAGCTTGACAAAACGCTTGACCCGATCCAGACTGCCGACCGTGTTCTTTAATGCCGCCAGGAGATTTAACAGGCAAAGACGGGCCGCTTCCTGCCCCTGTTCCAATGTGACTTCTTTCCCCAATTTGCCGGACGGCACAACTACGTTTTCCGCAGCCGGCCCAAAGCCGGAAGCATAGGCCAGATTGGTGCCGAACAGCTTGATCGGCGTATAGACGCCTCCTTTTGCAGGCGGAGCCGGCAGTGTATAACCCATTTGTTCTAATTTTTGTTCTGTGTTCATGTGATTCGATCCTTTCTATGTTCAATTTAAAAAAGCGCATCATTTCTTGATTCGCAGCAGTTTTGACAGGCATCCTTTTAGCAAAAAATTATTCTGCTTTATACAATCGTGTGCCTGATCTCCAGCAAATGCAAATAATTTCGAAGCTATTATAGCACAAAGAAATGATCGGTGCAATGAAGCCAATCAACTCATCCAAAATGAATTATTTCTGCAATTATTTTTTGATCAGTAATTCGATCCGTTGATAAATAAAATTAAAAATTCAACCATTTGTTGCTTGCATAAATCCAAACTGTTTTTTATAATGACAGTAACGTTATATTCTAAGTATGATCAAAAAATTTCTCTTTCGCGTTTACCAGTTAATTTCAATGAAACGGAGACGATGGAATGAAACAAAAACTGCGGCGTCTATGGGACGCGTACAGTCAGCTGCTTGGCATCATTTTCAAAGAAGCGCCGTTAATGCTGATTCTTTCCCTGGCGGCGGCAATCGCGTGGGGCCTGCTGTCACCGCTTACAACCTGGATTCAAACGCACATCTTTGACGACGGGCTTCTGGTTGCTCAGGGTAAGATGGCGTTAGAAGCCTATCTGCCGTATTTGGCCGGTTTTGTAATCGTTATGCTCCTGCCAAACCTGATCTCTGATGTATTTTTATTTGGATATGTGGAGCCGCGCTCACAGCTGATTGTACGCACAGCCTGGCGGGGACAGATGCTCCAAAAACTCAAAAAAATGAAGTATGAGCATTATGAGAGTGAAGAATCCATGGAGATCATCGATAAGGCGTTCCACCGCGCCGACAATTCTGCGCGCCATATGTATCCCATGTACGTTTTTCTTACTCTGGGACGCGGAGTTGCTTCAATCGGGTCGCTGATCTATCTGGCGTCGGTAAAATGGTGGCTGCTGTTCACCGTTTTGGTACCGTTTATACTGGAAACTTACTTTGCTGTGAAAAACTACTCAAACATATATGACGAATTGGAAGGGTATTGGAAAGAAGAACGGCGCTACGGCATTCTTGCCGGGTTTTTAAAAAACCGCAACTATCTGAAGGAGAACAAGCTGGCAGGCAATTCTGATTTTCTGATCGACACCTACCAAAAGCGGCTGAACCGGCGCAACAAAACCTATGAAAAATATTATTTGCGAAATCTGAAAGATAATTTTACCAAAAGTAACATAAGCAAATTTTCGCCTCTGCTCAATGTGCTTTTGCTGCTGTTTCTTTATGTGAACGGACAGCTGAGTATTGGCTTGCTGATCTCACTGTCGCTGTTGTTGTTTGGCAGTATGAATTTAAATTTAATCGGGAGCACAATCCTGTTTCGCTTCAGTGGATATCATTTGAATTTTTTTGAATATTACAATAAATTTTTCAATCTGTCCGACGAGCCGGCCGGAACGGAATCCGATGTTCCAAAAGAAGTGGAAATTGAATTCCGGGACGTATGGTTCCGCTATCCGGGAACCGAACGGGATATATTAAAAGGGCTCTCATTTCGAGTGGGAAAAGGAGAAAAAGTTTCCATTGTTGGAGAAAATGGAGAGGGCAAGTCCACCATGGTTAAGCTTTTATTGGGTCTGTTCCAGCCGGATCGGGGCGAGATTTTAATCAATGGACGGAACTTATCGGAATACACGGCCGAGGGCCGCTCCAAAATTTTCGGGACCGTATTTCAGGATTTTGTCCGCTACAGCATTTCGGCAAAGGAAAATGTAGCGGTTGGCTCGATTGATAAGCTGGAAGATCAGCAGGCGTTTATGACAGCGATTCATAGGGCCAATGCTGAACAAGTGTTTTCCGGCCTTCCGAACGGAGGGGATACTTTGCTTGGAAGGGATTTCGACGGGGGATGCGATCTTTCCGGGGGACAGTGGCAGCGGATTGCCATTGCCCGGGCATTTATGGGTGACAAACCCGTTCTCATTCTGGACGAACCGACCAGCCAGCTGGATCCTATGGCGGAAAGCCGCCTTTATGAAGAATTTGCCGAAATGGCCCACCATAAGACGGCTGTATTCATCACGCACCGCCTTGCCTCTACACGGATTACGGACAAAATTTATGTCATATCCGGCGGCATAGCTTCGGAATGCGGTACGCATGAAGAGCTCATGGCGCAGGGCGGGCTGTACTATACCATGTTTGAAGCGCAAAAGCAGTGGTACCATAAAAAGGAGGCGAATCCCGATGAAGGATAACACGTCCCGCGTGGAACAAGATGTGCTGAACGAAAATCAGCCAAAGGTGCGTTATATTATCAAACTGTGGAACTATGTGTTTCATTCCGCCAAAATCATGTGCCTGATCTTTATGGGGCTGACCATTGCCTTGTCCCTGCTGCGCCCAGTTCTGGCATTTATCTGGGGGGAATTTGTTGATTCCGCCAATCAATACCAAAGCGGAATGAACCTGTTTCCCACGCTATCTCTCGTCATCGCCTATTTTTTATTAAATTTTGTTATCGGATTGCTGGAACGCTTTACCGCCCGGCAGGAGGAGATTGAACGGCTCGACATTGTGCAGGCCAACCGCTTTCAGGAGCTGTTAGACAGCCGGATGTACCGGAAATTGAGCAGGCTCGACCCGGAATATGTAGAAATTCCGAAAATAAATGACACGATGAACCGCGTATTCCAATTTACCTCGAATGGCTGGAGCGGTTTGAACGGCGGGCTGATGCTGCCGGCCTATCTGGTCGTGTCCAAGGCGGTTTCCGTTATTTCCATTGCGCTGTCACTTTATCTGATTAATCCCTGGCTTTGCCTGATTCTGCTGATTGCCCCGATTCCAACGCTTTATTTGACCTATGTAGGCAATAAGCTCCAGTTCAAATTCTTAAAGGACAATTCGAAGCTTTACCGGGAATGCGATTACTTTCAAAAACTCATGCTGGGCGAGGGTGCCAAAGAGCTGAAGGTTTTAACGCTGTTCGATTTCTTTTATGGAAAATGGAAAACGCGGATTGACGAATATACCATCCGGGAAAAGGATACTTATTTTAAACGCTCGCTGCTGGGAAGCATAAATAATCTAATATCGGGGCTGGCCAGCGTCGGCGCAACGGTTTTTGCCATTGTTCTGATGACAATGGGCCGCATTTCCATTGGCGGACTGGGAGCCGTAATGTCGCTGATTCAGACGCTGATTGCAGATATTTCCGTGCTGTTTCAGTCAGTAGCCAATGTTCTTTCAAAGAAAAATGAATCGGCTATGTTTTTTGACCTGATGGATCTGCCGGAGGAACGGCAGGACGGAGAAAAATTGTCTGAAACGGTGCAGATAGAAGCAAACCGGGTAAAGTACCGCTATCCCTTGACGGAAAACTATGTAATAGATGGAATCGACCTATCCATTCAAAAGGGAGAAAAAGTAGCCTTTGTAGGGGAGAATGGAGCGGGAAAGACAACTTTTGTAAAGCTGATGTGCGGACTTTTGCAGCCTTCTGAGGGCATAATAC